>CAUSKT010000094.1:0-7852 GCA_963532335.1 uncultured Neisseria sp.
CAGAGCGCCTGAATAGGCTTTTATGAGTGTCCAAGATTTGGGGGCCAGTTCAAACAGATTGAGACTGTTTCAGACGACCTTTACAGGTTTTATTGTTCTATTGGCGGCTGCGTATCGTCCAGTATTCCTTCGCCACGTTGCGCTACCGTCCAAACGGCTCGTTCCGCCGCCAATTCCCTGCACAATACTTCCTTCACTTTTTCCAACTTCATGCCGCCGCAGATAAATGCGTCTATGGCGGCGAAGCGGTGTTCCGGCCAAGTGTGGATGCTGATGTGGGATTCGGCGAGCAGTAAGATGCCGGTAATGCCGCCTGCACCGCCGAAGGTGTGGAAACGCTCGGCGATGATGGTGGCTTCTGCAGCTTGGGCAGCGGCTTTAAGGGCGGTTTTCAGACGACCTTCGTCTTTCAAGACAGCTTCATCACAGCCATATAAATCTAAAAGACCGTGATTGCCGGGGATATGGGTCATTTATGGCCTCCGGAGAAACCTCCGCCGCCGTAATAGCCGCCGGAATGCATACGCGAGCCGTCGGAATCGGAAGAGCCGTAGCTGATGATCATGGAGATGATGATGATAATGGTGCTGAAAATGATGTAAGTGGCTCTCGACATGTTAATCCTCGTCCTCGTCTTCTTTGCCCATAGTCCACAACAACCAAGTTCCTATAAAGATGACGGTAAATGAGGCAGAGTTGCCGTCGGTCAGCAGCGCAGGAAGGTTGACGACAACCAAGATGGCGATCATGACAAACCGCAATTGGTTATCGACCCCGTCTGCGTTCATTTTTGCCGTGTATCTGGGCGCTTCCGCCTGCAAACCGAAAGCGCCGGCAACTTTGCCGTAGGTAGTGCGCGTACTTTTACTCCATGCCAGCTCGTGTTCGGTCAGCTCGGCACACAGTTTGCTGTTGCTGCCGACTTGGTAGTCGGTGTAATACGCCAAATCACCCGAACGGATATGCCAATAAAACGCGCCGGCGGCGACTTCAACTTTGCCGCCGTAGGAATAAAGTTCATCACAACCTTGCGGTTTGCGGGCGCTGTTTAAACGCGGCCAATTGTTTTGCGTTTCGGATTGGCTCCACTCGCCGTCGGACGATTCGACCAACCACAAAAAGCCTTTCTGCGGATTGTAAAGCAGGTATTCGACCCACCAACCGACTGGCGTCAATATCCGCCGTTTGCCTTCAAACATATATTCATAAGTCGCATCGGGATCCAGCTCGGAATACCTGACCGCACCCATCACAAAATAATCATTGGCATTCAGACGACCCTGCGTGCCGATAGGCAGGGTAAACAGTTTATCCTGCGCCACACGCATGGCATTGGCAGTAATCAGCCGCGCTTTTTCCTTACTGACTTCCAATTGGCTGCCGCAGCTCGGGCAAATCAGAAAATCGGTGACACCGCTCAACCAATGGACGGACGACCCGCAATTCGGACAATTTTCCGAATGATGACTGCCTTTCAGACGACCTGCCGTTTCACGGATTTGGTCGTCGGTACGGGTATTCTGCAGTTTCAGTTCATTTAGGCCGACCATACTGCCGTAATAGATTTCGGGAGGATCATCGCCGTAATCTATCGTCAGAAAAAGACCTGAGCATCGCCAGTCTATGACTTTACTTGTCGTATCTTCAGTCAGCTTAAATGGCAATTCGCCCTGAGCCGCCGCTTTTCTGAGGCTGATTTCACGCTTATCCGACGGAACAAAGTTTTTATTTTGAAAATTAAAATTGCAACCGCCCGGCACGACATCGTGAAACTCCGGCACAACTTCAGGCGATTCAACCAAGCGCGTCATGGAATACAGGTCGCCGGATTCAGACAGCCAACCGGTTTGCCCGTCATCAAACAGCGCATACCATTCGTTCCATACACCGTCGTCGTATTGCACCTGAAGCCGTCCGACCAAGGTAAATGGGCGGGTAACGTATGTCCCTGTCGTGCCGATTTGCAGCGGGCTGAAATCTTCCAACAAAGCGGAATCGCGCCCGGAATCGACGATACTGTCATCCTGCCGCACCAGCATGCTGTTGCAGTAGCCGCACACCAGCGTAACGGCTGTCGCGGAATGCGCCTCAACAGGCGCACCGCAGCTCGGGCAGTCGGTTTTGAAGAATGGGGTGTTTGACATGAATTTTCTTTTTCGGAATTTCAGACGACCTGGGGCAAACCGATACGGGCTTCAGCCGATGCTTAAAAATACTAGCAAATAAACATCTTGCCGCATTTTCCAAAACGCAAACAGCGTCCGCACTATCCGTATGCCGATGCAGACCGCAGCAAACAAGCAGTCGGCAGCAATATGATTGTATAGTAAAACAAAACGGCTTGGGTACGGAATCAGGCAAGCACAGCCGCATCCTACCGAATTTAACCCATCTATACGACAAAGGTCGTCTGAAAACCTGTCATCGTTTATCTGCATCATTCGGACCATCACGCTATGTTTGATTTGTCCTATTCGCTCATAAATAGTCAAATTGATATTGTTATTTATTACAAATGCTGTATTATGTTCGGGTAATTGTAACAAATAAAACAATAACATCATAAACTCCCAATTATCTACAATATTTTCCCGTCATTCAGACGACCTCATTCCACAGATTTTCGATTTTTCAACACCTCAAACCATTTTGTATGGCTTGTTCGTTAAATTTTGCGCGTTTTAAATTTGGAGAATTGACGTGAATTTTGACTATATTGCCCATGTCCGCAAAGCAGACGGGCAACCACAATCCTTGCAAACGCATCTAATAGAAACCGCCGAGATCGCCAAATTATTGGCAGCCAAGCTGGATTTGGATCAGGCGGGCGAGTTACTCGGACTCATGCACGATTTCGGTAAATATTCCCGCAAATTCCAAAAATATATCCACGATGAAACCGGCTTGTTTAATCCTGATTTGGATGATGAAGAAAGTACGCCGAACGGCAGTAAAGTAGATCACTCCACCGCCGGTGCACAATGGGTTTACCGCGAATTAAGAAAATTCGGTGCGGCACAGGGCATTGGCGAATTGTTCGGGCAAATGCTGGGTTTATGCATTGCATCACACCATGGCGAAGGCTTGATTGACTGTTTGGATGGAGAAGGTAATCCGAAATGGATTGAGCGGTTTAATAAAACTGATGAACTGACACATTTGGTGGAATGCGAGCAAAATGCCGATGAAGCCGTTCAACAGAAAGCACGTGAATTGGTAGGAGAAAACCTGATTCGCAGTCTGCTCAAAGCAGTGAAACCGATTCTTTCTGACCCAGTAAGCAACGACAAAGTCAAAGAGTTTTACCTCGGCTGCCTGACCCGTTTCCTGTTTAGCTGCCTGATTGATGCCGACCGTATCAACAGCTCGGATTTTGAGCGGGAAACGCAGAAAGAAGTCCGCCGTTTGACTGAAAAACCAGATTGGCAATCGGCAATCGATAAATTGGAAGCCAAATTAGCGGGTTTTGAAAATCGTCCTGTCGAAGAAATCAAACCTATTGACGAAATCCGCCGCAAAATTTCAGACGACTGCTTAAAAAGAGCGGCCGATTCTCAAGGCATTTATACGCTAACCGTGCCGACCGGCGGCGGCAAAACATTGGCCAGTCTGCGCTATGCTCTCCATCATGCGCAAAAGCATAATCTTGACCGCATCATCTACATCATTCCCTACACTTCTATTATCGACCAAAACGCCCAAGCCGTGCGCAAAATTCTCGGCGAAGATTGGGTGCTCGAACACCATTCCAATTTAGAACCTGAAAAACAAAGCTGGCAGGACAAACTGCTGTCCGAAAACTGGGATAAGCCTATTGTGTTTACCACAATGGTGCAGTTCTTGGATGCCTGGTTTGGTGGCGGTACACGCGGGGCGCGTCATATCCACCCGATGACCAATGCGGTGCTGATTTTTGACGAAATCCAAACCCTGCCCGTGAAATGCGTGCATTTGTTTTGCAACGTTTTGAACTGGCTGACGACGTTCGGCAAAAGCACGGCGGTTTTGTGTACGGCGACACAGCCTTTGCTCGGCGAATCAGGCTTGCAGCATTTTCCAAAAGATAAAAGGGAAAGCATTGCTGCACGAGGTTTGTTAAAGCAGCCTGCACATGCCGAAATCATGGGAACTGATGAGCAAAGAGAAGAGCTTTATAAAAAGTTATCGCGCGTAGAAATCCGATTCAACGAAAAATCAGGCGGCTGGAATGTGGATGAAGCGGGGACATTTTTGCTGGAACAGTTTCAGACAACCCCAAGCTGCCTGTTTATCGTCAATACCAAAAAATGGGCGCAGGAGCTTTATCAGTATTGCAAGGGGCAGAACGTGCCGCCAGAAGCCTTATTTCATTTAAGCACCCACCAATGCGCGGCGCACCGCAAAGCGATTTTTGACACCATCAAAGCTCGTCTGAAAAACAAAGAACCCGTTATCTGCATCAGCACCCAATTGATTGAAGCGGGCGTGGATATTTCGATGGCTTGCGTGATTCGCGCCTTGGGTGGGCTGGATAGCATTGCTCAGGCGGCGGGGCGTTGCAACCGGCACGGTGAGAAAGAAGGTAAAGGGCAGGTTTGGGTGTTGAATTTGCAAGAACAGGATTTTACGCGGATATTGCCCGATATTCAGGCAGGCAAAAACCATGCCGAACGTGTGTTTCGCGATTTTGCCGGACAGGATATTTTGCAGCCAGAAGCGATGAAACGCTATTTTGAATACTATTTTTACCAGCGCAGCGATGAAATGTCGTATTCCGTCAAAAACAGCGCAACGGGTTCACTGCTGGATTGGTTGAGCGATAACGCACTGAATCCTTATGGAGAAAAAAATAATCAAAGAAACAAACCGTTACCACTTCTGATGCAATCCTTCAAAAGTGCAGGGCGCGCTTTCCAAGCCATAGATGCGCCAACACACGCCGTGATTGTGCCGTATGGCGAAGGTGCGGAACTCATTGCCAAACTCTGCGGCGAATGGGATCCAAAAGAAATGCACCGCACTTTGCAAAAAGCCCAGCGTTACAGCGTGAACGTCTTCCCCAACGTTTGGGGTAAATTGCAAAAAGAAAACGCCCTGCATGAAACCATTGAAGGTTCTGGCATTTATTATCTGAAAGAACGCCATTACAACGATGAATTCGGCTTGTCTTTAGATGAAACAAGTGAAATGACTTTTTACGACTTATAGGAGCAATATGGACAGCAAAATCAGTTTCCGCGTATGGGGGCGGCAAGCCTTGTTTACCGACCCCGTTACCAAAATTGGCGGCGAAAAATTCAGCTATCAAGTGCCGACATACGAAGCCATTAAAGGCATCGTCAAAAGCATTTATTGGAAACCCACCTTGATTTGGCATATCGACCGCATTCGTGTGATGAAACCCATCCGTACCCAGAGCAAATCCACCAAACCAAGACAGTGGGAATCACCCAAAGGCATAGATCATACTTTGGCGATTTACACCTTTTTGCAGGACGTGGAATACCAAGTGGAAGCCCATTTTGAATGGAATGAGCATTGGGAAGAATTGGCAGGCGACCGCAATTTCGGCAAACATATCGCCATTGCCAGAAGAATGTTGGAACGCGGTGGGCGGCAGGATATTTTTCTCGGCACGCGCGATTGCCAAGGCTATGTCGAGCCTTGCAAATTTGGCGAAGGCAAAGGATTTTACGATGAAATCGATAATTTAGATTTTGGTCTGATGTTCCATAGTTTCGGCTATCCCGAAGAAACGGGAGAGCACGAATTGGTCAGCCGCTTTTGGATGGCAAATATGAAAAACGGCGTGATTGAATTCCCCAGTGTAAACGAAAGTGCAGGCTGCCTGAAAACCCGATTTATCCGCAAAATGCAGCCTGAAAAACCGTTCAAGCGCGGCGAAAACGTTAAGCCTGTGGAAGATGAAGCCAAGGAGCTGGAATTATGAGCTGGATGCAGAAACTTTATCGGACGTATGAATATGTCCAAGAACAAGGTTTGAATGATGAAGACTTGGCATTGCCGTTTCATATGTCCAAAGCGGTTCATTTAAAAGTTATTTTGAATGATAAAGCAGAGCTCGTTGGGGTAGAGAGATTTGATGTAAAGAAACAAGTTCCGATACAGGTAACTGAAAAATCATCAAAACGTGCAGGATCAACTATCGCTTCTTATGCGTTACATGATAGCTTGCAATATATTGCTAAAACAGCGGGAAATTACTTAACAATTGAATATCTTTCTAAAGTTGCTGAGAAGGATAACGGAAAGAAATGGAAAGAATTTCTTGCAGGGACTGATGAATATAAACAGAAATTTGCCGATACGGAAAAAGCAAAATATAAAGATTGTTTTGAGTTTTATGAAAAGCAATTATCTGGCTGGGCTGAGTTCGGAAATTTGAAAGAAATAAATATTGTTTTGCAATATATTCAAAAAGGTTCATTGATTGAAGATTTGTTAGAGAAACAGATTTTTTCTTTCAAGGATAATATTTTGTCGGCAGGAAAAGATGATCCTTTTAGCTTGACTATTGTATGGGCTGTTGAAATATCTAACGATCCACATTCGGATTTATGGAGTAAAAACAGTATAAAAAAACAATGGATAGAATATCAAGAGAGCCAGTCTGGAGAAGAAAGAGAACAACCAGAATTATGCTACATCACTGGTGAAAGAGATTATGCAGCAAAGGCTTATCCCAAAATTGAGGGTAATGCGAAATTGGTTTCTGCTAATGATACCAGTGGCTTTACTTTTCTTGGTCGGTTCTTATCAGACAAGCAAGCAGTAGCTTTGGGGAGAGATGTTTCTCAAAAAGCCTTTAATATGCTGAAGTGGCTTATAAAACGCCAAGGCATCCGAAACGGCGATCAAGTTACCGTCGCCTGGGCAATCAGCGGCAAACCCGTCCCATCTCCGATGAAAGACATTTCCAGCGAAATTGATTGGGATAATCTGGACATCAGTGCGGTCGAAAATCCCGATGAAATTGCCGCCCAAAGGCTACCTGAAAATTCGGAAGCGTCCCTCGATTGGTCTGTAAATATCGGGCGTGCTGCTGCACAAATCATCAAAAAGAAACTGCACGGCTATCAGGCAGAATTGAAAGAGTACGAACAAATCTCCCTGATTATGCTCGATTCTGCCACGCCGGGACGCATGGCATTGACTTATTACCAAGAGTTTCTGTCTGCCGATTATTTCGCCAATTTGGATGCATGGATTGACGATTTTTCTTGGTATCAGCGTTACAGCATCGAAGTTCCAAATGGCAAAAAAAACGACAAGCGCACCCAATGGCGTTTCCTCCCGCCGTCGCCTTACAGCATTGCCGATGCCGTGTACGGAAAATCCCTGTCCGATACGCTCAAAAAACAGCTTTATGCCCGCCTTCTGCCCGTTATCGCAGGCGGAACATTCGTGCCGATTCCCGAAGATTTGGTGCGTCAAAGTTTTCAGGCAGCCTGCAATCCTAATGGCTGCGAAAACTGGGAATGGCAAAGAAACATCGGCGTCGCCTGCGCCCTATACAAAGGCTGGCGCGCTCGTCATCACGATTTATCACAACGGAGAACTTACCCTATGAGCTTGGATACCCAAAACCGCTCGCGCGACTACTTATACGGCAGGCTGCTTGCCGTCGCTGAAAACACCGAATCCTACGCCCTGTATTTGGCAGGCGAGAAGCGCGCCACCACCGCCGAACGCTATATGCAGCGTTTCGCCGAGAATCCGTTTGCCACATGGCGCAATATCGAGCTGGCGTTGAAACCCTATCAAGAACGCCTGCGCAATAACGGTAAAGATACCGGAGCACAGGCAATCGGCGAGATTATGGAATTATTTGCCACCGATGATTTCACCTGCG
>CAUSKT010000095.1:0-7799 GCA_963532335.1 uncultured Neisseria sp.
CCTACAGCCACACCTTTACCGCCATACCCGCCCAACTCGCCTTCCGTCCCGAACGTACCACCCCGCGCCCCCATATCGCCGGCACACTGCCCGCACGGGTGACCGCGGCAGAAAACTGCACCTACGCCTACATCGACGACATGGGGCGCTACCGCGTCAAACTGCCGTTTGATTTGGACGAATGGAGTCCCGGCGGAGAAAGCCGTCCCGTCCGACTGGCCAAACCCTATGCCGGTCCCGAATACGGCATCCACTTCCCCTTACACGAAGGCACCGAAGTCATGCTCTCCTTCGTCCAAGGCAATCCCGACCGTCCGTATATCTCCGGCGTCATGCACGACAGCGCCCATCCCGACCACATCCCTGCCGATTGGAACACAAGGAACGTCATCCGTACCTGGGCGAACAACAAACTCAGGATGGAAGACCAAAAAGGTCAGGAACACATCAAACTCGCCACCGACTATCAGAAATCCCAACTCAACCTCGGCCACATCGTCGACTCAAGTCGGGAAAAACGCGGAGAGAACGGCGAAGGCTTCGAACTCAGAACCGACGGCTGGGGCGCCGTACGGGCAGGTAAAGGCATACTCGTCAGCGCACAAAACCAAGACGCCAACGGCAAAGTGCTGGATATGGACGATGCCATCGCCCAACTCGAACAGGCACTCTCCCTCGCCAAAAGCTTGAACAAAGCCGCCGCCGTTGCCAAGAACCATCCAACCGATGAAGAAACCCAAAGGGGTCGTCTGAAAGACGCCCTCAAAGACCTGAAAGAGGCCGGTTTGATCCAAACCGCCCCCGCCGGCATCGCCACCGCAACCCAGCAAAGCCAACTGCACACCGCCAATGAAAACATCCACCTCGTCAGCGGCAACCATACCGACATCACCGCCGGTCAAAGCCTGACCGCCCATGCGGCAGAGAGCCTCAACCTGTTTGCCCAAAGCAGCGGCATCAAGGTGCAGGCCAATCAGGGCAAAGTGGAAGTGCAGGCACAGAATGACGAGTTGCAGCTGAATGCGCTGAAGGATGCAGTACTGACCAGCAGTTCAGGCAGAGTAAACATCGCAGCGCAAGAGGAAGTTTTAATTACCTGTAAAGGCGCATACATCAAATTCTCGAATGGAGAAATTGAGATCGGGAGTCCGAAGCTGGTTAGGGTGAAGGCGCCGTTGGAGGTGACAGGTCCTGCCAGTATGAATTACAACCATCCATCATGGCCGAAAACAATACCTAAAATTCCTTTGAAATTGAAGGTGGGACAATCGGCTCATGGGGGCGGAGGTTTTGCCGGTATGCCTTATGTTTTATTTGCGGACGGTGTAGAAAAAATGAAAGGGATACTCAATGCGAAGGGTGAGTTGGAGATAGAACATGAATTGACTACAGGTAAGTATAAGGTAGAGCTTGCCAATGGTCGGGTATTCCATTTGCCAGTTGTCAAGAAATGTGAAGGAAAAGATAAATACACCAGCAAAGGTTTCTTCCCGGGAAGTGCAAATCCGGAAGTTGAAGAATACGCCAAATTAGTTCAAGGAATTTTTACGGATAATAACGATGCCAAATGATCCAAAAACACAAAGTAAGTCTAAGCCCAAGAATGGCCAAATGCCGATTACTCAAAAAAAATCTACAGTAGCCGAAAGCTGGTTTGTCGGTAAAGGAGGGAATAAAAATGTACCTTCTGCCGAGCAAGCTACTTTTCTTTCGCTGGTAAACGGAGAAGTCGCATTCGGCGAGCTGTATGACTCGATCGAAAAAGCAAAAAAAAGTGTAGAGATAGTCTGCTGGGGTTTCCAACCTTCCATGTATTTTAAAAGGGGGGTGAATTTGGCAGGTGCGCCTATTGGCGAGTTGCTGATGGAAAAGTTCATACAGAACAATGTAGATGTCAAAATACTATGTTGGCAGACAAACCCTTTTGCAACAGAAAAATTTCTTGAAGACAATACACCGGGCAGAAGTACTTTATTGTTCATGCATGAATACTTGGCGTATGAACATTTCTTAGACTTTATACTGGAACCTGACAACATTTATAGCCATTTTGAGAAATTGGAAAAAGAAAAATTTCTAGAGCCTAAAGTTGCTATGCATAAAATGGGTTCTAGAGAGAGGCATAAATTTTATCGTGGAAAACGCAGTCATTCCGTAGAACAAAGGCGTTTTGACTGGGCATGGTACGATGCCGTGGAAGGTTACAATACCATTACAAGCGATGAAGAATTTCACAAAACCATGGAGGAATTTCAAAGTCTGCATGATGAATTCCACGGTCTGGGGATGGGGGCTGTCGGATTTGTCTTGAGGGTTAAAAAGAGCGTTGGCACCGGAATAGACGAATTTAAGGAATTCTTTGATACCCATTTATTACCAGATTGGATTAAGGAATTGAGAGATGGATGGCGGAATATGCGTTTTGGCATTAGAGAGGAAATCCATTTCCGTTTGATGAATTATG
The DNA here is from genome assembly GCA_963532335.1 of uncultured Neisseria sp. Taxonomy (GTDB): domain Bacteria; phylum Pseudomonadota; class Gammaproteobacteria; order Burkholderiales; family Neisseriaceae; genus Neisseria. The sequence continues at coordinate 2,465 of CAUSKT010000095.1, forward strand.
TGCATACTGCCGCCCAAGGATTATATGAGGAATATAGGGATGGAAAATTAGTTAAAACCGCTATTGGTGTCGTGTCCAAGGTTACAGGCCTTAACGGTAACGGTCCGGTAAACGATGTTGATGACTTGCGTATTGCCTTATTTGATAAGTTGTTTGCAAAAGTAAAAGAAGAAGTTAAGGGAACAGAACCGGTTCACCTAATCGATCAAGTTAAGGGGAGTGTCACAAGTCGTCTAGAGAAATTGGGCGGATTAAAAGACGACCTAGAAAGTATTTGGGATTTATTTTTTAATTTCAATTTATTCCGTAATTACGTCAATTGTATGAATTACTATTTCTTATTGCGAAACGAAAAGAAATATCCTAATACAATGGCTTTTATGCGTCTGCGCAACCAAGAGGATTATAAAAATCGGAAGCAAAAAGTCTCTTTTCTTCCTCGAGAAATCAATCCCGCAATTTTCCCGAAAGATTTCCCCTTTGAAGATAAAGGATTGTCCGCTTTAACCAAAGACGTATTGAGATTTACACCAACCCATCATCAAAAAAGCGTCATGATTGACTATACCGATCCAAAATCGGCAGTTGGTTTTGTGATGGGGCACAATATGCTTGACCGTTATTGGGATACTAGTGACCACTATGCTTTACCGGATGAGTATAAAACCTATACAACGAGCAGAAAAGGCCCAGGAGAAGTCGTAGAACTGGAAAAGTTAGAAAATATAGAAGAAAGTCAAATGCGCGGACGTGATCCAAGCGCAGGTGCATTTTTTGGTACGCCGCGTCAGGATATCTCCTGTAAGTTGACAGGGAAAGTGTTGTACGACATTGATGCCAATTTTGTTCAAGGTTGGAATAAAGCAATCGAAGACAACGGTTATTACCAAAACCGGATGGATAAAATAGAGCCGGTTGAACGTGTGAAGCGTGAACAGTTCAGGCCCCAAAACGTTGAAAAAGACGATTCGCAAACAGAGTTGCTATATGCTCAAGTTCTGCGTACACAGCCCGAATATCAGGAAGAAAACATACTGGCTTTATATAATCAAAATTTCAAAATGGCGACTTCCTATATCTATTTTGAAAACCAGTATTTCCGCTTCCCTCCATTTGCTGAGGCATTACGCGATAGCTGTAAAGAGCGTAAAAACTTTGCCGAACGTTTTGGGATTGATGCTTCTGGGATGCAGCCTCTTTGTGTCTTTGTGGTTACCAATTCTTCTAAAGAAGGGTTAGGACCGGGAATGATCAATACTGAACGTATGCTTGCAAGTTTGGGGCGTCGTGATGTTATGCCTACTGTCGCGCGTGAACGTATTTTGGAGCAGGCAGGGTATGGCAATGCAATACAACGCATGTTCCCCAATCTTTCCGCAGACAGTATTTGGCGCAAAATCCTACCTGATTTTATTTTGCCGCCTCCGCCGTTGAAACCTATTGAAGGTCTGAACGATAGGGAAGTCAAAGAGAGGGAGCTGGCGGAGAAAGTCAAAAAGACAAAAAATACTGAAGAGCTTCGCAAAATTTTGAAGGAAGATTTGGAAAAAGAAGGTATCAAGGTGCATATTTGTACATTGGTTGCCGAAGACTGGGAAGAAATTTATATCCATTCCAAACTTTGCCTAATCAACGATACCTTCGCTACGCTCGGTTCTGCCAATATCAATACACGCAGTATGCAGATAGACAGTGAATTAAATGTAGCTGTCGAAAGTCAGCCGGCTTCACACAAGATAAGGCATGAAACTTGGGGATGGCATACGAATGGTAATGAAGAGATGAATCCAGGGGTGCAGCTGGTAGATCCAAATATCTCTGGAAAAACATTTTTATCTTGGGCTGAAGTGTTGGATCAAAATAAGTCAGCAAAAGAAACTAAACAAAAACGATTAATGCCATTATTAGAATTTGATTTAACTAATAAAAACCGAGTGTACACCCAAGATTTGGACTAGGAAATGATATGAAAATCAAAATTTTATCCACTATATTAATCAGCATCCCATTACTGACTGCATGTGATATAGGTAGAGAACTAGCCAAGGTTGCAATTGATGTCGTTAAAAATCCCCAAACAGAAACAGGAAAACAAGTTATGGGCTCATATTCCTCTAAACTTAAGAACTTAGAATTTACCTGCGTCAAAGAACAGTTTCCTTCTTTGCCACAGGAAGCAGATCAACTATACCGTTATGCCCTTTACCACGATTTTAAAAACCGTTGGTTACCCAAGCCGGGTGTACTTGACCGTTATCTGCCGTATTACCGTATTGCCGCCGCCAACGGACATTGGCAGGCAAACCTGACTTTGCAGGAAATCTTGCTGAAGAGCAAAGACATCAATATCGAAACCCGCGAACGTCGGGGTGAAGGTATTTACTGGAACGAAAAGCTGATGAAAATCCTACCCGCCAGTGCACATTATTGGTGGTCGCTTTATATTGATGTCGGTTATGGTCCCAAACATGGTGCAGACGATTCACTTATTTATCTGCGTAAAGCCGCAGATTTGGGGAATGCCAAAGCGCAATCTGAAGTAGCTGAGCTGTTAATGAAGATACAGGATGATTCAAGTCATACCTTTAGATTGGGGCTAACAAATAAAATGCGGACTTGTGCTGCAAATCAAGACCGTCCTGATGGAATGGCTGGAAGAATGATGGCTGCTTTTTGGAATAATGCAAAAGACTATGGAACTGCGGTGAATTTTTATCATCAATCGATAAAGGCGGGAGAAAGTTCGAGTGCATTGGTATTATCCCGAGCTTTTGCTACTAATGATGCTAAAGGTAAATATAAATCTTGGGGAATGGTAGAGGATGAGGAACGATCTAGGCGTTATGATGCAATAAGAGATTTCCTATGGAAAAACGCTCACCTAAAACCCGAACTCAACGTTCATGACCTAGATGATATCGTTCCGCTGCCCCCGGCAAAACTGCCGAGCTGGGACGGTAAAATTGCCATCCAACGTTTTAAAGAAGGACCTGCTCCGGCAAAACCATCCGATGAACTGGTGCGCAGATTGGCACAGCAGGCAGGATTGGATCCGAATACCGGGCTGCCGAAGTAAATAAAAGAGGCTGACAGGGGATAAAGCCTGAAGGTCGTCTGAAACATGATTTTCAATAGTTGAGTTTCAAACTTGTTGAAACCGTACTTTCAGACGACCTTCATCTAAACACCAACTTTGGGATTGTTTCCCATTCGACTTGAACCAAATACATACGATTTCAATAAAAACAATGAAAAACAAAAATATACCGTCACTTTTATCTACTATATTGGTGAGTATGCCATTGCTTACCGCATGCGATGTCGGTAGGGAACTGGCAAGGTCTGCGATGGATATTGTCAGAAATCCCCAAACAGACGTGGGCAAGCAAGTTTTTGGTTCATATGCTTACAAACATTCCAAACTCAAGAACTTAGAATTTACTTGTGTCAAGGAACAGTTTCCGTCCTTACCTCAGGAAGCTGATCAGTTATACCGCTATGCCCTTTACCACGATTTTAAAAACCGTTGGCTGCCCAAACCGGGCGTACTTGACCGCTATCTGCCGTATTACCGTATTGCCGCCGCCAACGGACATTGGCAGGCAAACCTGACCTTGCAGGAAATCTTGCTGAAAAGCAAAGACATTAATATCGAAACCCGCGAACGTCGTGGCGAGGGTATTTATTGGAACGAGAAGCTAATGAAAACCCTACCCGCCAGCGCACATTATTGGTGGTCACTCTATATTGATGTCGGTTACGGACCCAAACATGGTGCAGACGATTCGCTTATTTATCTGCGCAAAGCTGCAGATTTGGGTAATGCCAAAGCGCAGTCTGAAGTAGCTGAGCTGTTAATGAAGATACAGGATGATTCAAGTCATTCTGTTAGGTTAAAAGTAACAGACAAAATGCGAGTTTGTGCTACCAATCAAATATATCCAGATGCTGAAGCCGCATTAATGGCAAGTGTTACAGAAAGTAGTGAGAAAAATTACAAACTGGCGTTAATTTATACTCATCAAGGAGTTAAGGCTGGCGATGATACGTCTGCGCATATAGCAGGAAAAGTGTTCTATAGTCAAAACCCTAATAGCCGCCATAAACAATGGGGAATCCCTGAGGATAAAGAACGTTCGCGTCGATATGGAATCATTTCCGATTATCTAACCCGCCAAGCACACCTAAAACCCGAACTCAACGTTCACGATCTAGACGAAATCGTTCCGCTGTCCCCGGCAAAACTGCCGAGCTGGGACGGTAAAATCGCCATCCAACGTTTTGTAGAAGGTCCTGCTCCGGCAAAACCATCCGATGAACTGGTGCGCAGATTGGCACAGCAGGCGGGATTGGATCCGAATACCGGGCTGCCGAAGTAAAGAAACCAAGGCGTGTTAAAAGTAGTTTGACCGCGTTCAAAGGTCGTCTGAAAGCGCTACTTTGATGAAATGAAAAATACTCAAATGCTTTTCAGACGACCTTGCGTCACAAACGGCCATACTGCAATTAGCTTTTATAGAGAATGACCGTAAACGGCTATGACGTTATACCGCTCTAAATTTTGTTAAACCACTACAATAAAAACATGATGAAGCACACACCTATACCTTATGAGCGTCAGGAAATCATCCGACGTGAGCGTGAGTTGGCTAAATATGCCAATACTATGGATAGTTTGTTTTGCATTCCTTTTACCAAACAAGGAATCGGCATTGATGCCATATTGTCGCTGATTCCTTTTGTCGGGGATATTGCCGGGCTTTTTTTGACGATGAAGGCTTTTCGCATGGGGCGGGAGTTGGGCGTGCCGGATCATAAAATGCGTCCTGCCGTATATCTTGCTTTTGCGGATATGTTGCTCGGCATGATTCCTGTCGTCGGTACGCTTATCGATATTTTCTTGCAGCCGAGCCGCCGTACTTTGAAAGTCATCAATGAGTATGTGCGCAGCGAGTATGGTGTGGATTGTGATCTGCATTTGGAGCGACCGTTTATGCACGCAGCTTTGGAGAAGAAACAGCAGCAATCAGATTTTTGGCGCAAACCTGTTGCGGCTTGGCTTTATCTGCATATACCTGATTTTTTTGGTTTGATTGTGCTGGTGTTGATGGGCTGGATAACGGTTGCAGTAAGTAAATGGGCGTGGAGCGGGATGACTTATCTGTTTCACGCTGTTGCCGGTTGGTTTTGAGCGGATAGATAATTTAATGTGAATGGCTTTAAGCCGGTATGGTGTTGCCTGATCTGAACTCAAATGTGTTTTGATATAGTGGATTAACGTTAAACCAGTACGGCGTTGCCTCACCTTAGCTCAAAGAGAACGATTCTCTAAGGT
>CAUSKT010000096.1:0-7688 GCA_963532335.1 uncultured Neisseria sp.
CGGTTTTACGGGTTTCGGTTTCGCCGTTGCGCAACACCAGCCCTTCGGCGATAAACGCTTTCGCCTGCCCGCCGCTTTCGGCAAGTCCGGCGAGCTTCAAGAGGTCGCATAAGGCGATGTATTCGTTGTCTTCGAGATAGACGGTGGCTTCCATGAGTTTTCCTGTAATGGGGACGGTTTGAATGTGTGAAATTGTAGCATAGGTCGTCTGAAAGCCGTTTCAGACGAACGCGGCTTCTGTATCAGCGTTGCAATTCGCGTTGTAAGGCCCTGCAAGCGGCATCGTTTTCGCCCATGCAGGAACGTTGCAGCGCCTCCAGCCGCTCTTGACGTTTGGCTGCGCGGTCTTCCGCCGTTTGATTGCGCATTTCCTCTTCGGTTTCTTTGGCGTTGCGGCAGGCGTTGTCATAGCCGCCTTTGCAGGCTTTGCGGTAGAGTTCGAGGGCTTTGGGGTAGTCCATGCCCAAACCGCTGTATGGGTCTAAATAGAGGTTTGCCAATACGTTGCAGCCCTTCATGTTTTTGCCGTCGCAGGCTTTTTTCAGCGGTAGGTAGGCATCGGCGGGGCTTTCCAGATAGTCGCGGGTCCAAATGCCGAGCGTGACGCAACTGTCGAGCTGGTTGCGCGTGCATTGCGTGATCAGGTTTTGATAGGTTTTATCGTCGTAGTCTTCGGCGTATGCTGCCGGCAGCAGTCCGAGCAGAAGGGCGAACAGTAGGGAGGTTTTGGCGGTTTTCATGGTTTTTCAAGAACCTTTGTTTGGATAAGGGTTTGTCGGCGGTTTCGCAGCGTGAAGGCGGGAGCGATATCAACGTTAACTTATTCGGCTTTCCAAACGAGATTTGACTGCCGCCTAATCTGTTGCATCTTTGCAAAAGGTCGTCTGAAAACGTTCAGACGACCTTTGGGTTTTATTTGCAGGTTTTCATATTCAGGCTGCCGTAGCGGCCGACGATGTTGCGGATTTCCTGTGCGTCTTTTTCATCGACCGACATGAAGATGACGGTCATGCGGGAGACGCTGAGGGTGCTGTCGGCGGCGTTGCCTTTGTCGTCTTGTTCGACGATGCGCGCGCCGCCGAAACCTGCTGCGGACAGGCGCGAGATGAGGACTTGGGCGGAGGAGCGGCTTTTCATGACGCCGAGGCTGATTTCGCCGTTGTGAAGCGTGCCGTTGAAGCCTTTGTTGCCGAGCGCTTCGAGGCGGTTCATGGCTTCGCTGTCGGCGGGCAGCACGACGCGGAAGGTTTTGGCGGCGTGGTCTTTCGATGCGCCGCGTTTTTCTACGGTGCGGCTGGCGGCGTGCGGCCAGCGGGTCAGCAGGCCTTTGATGCGGTGGTAGTCGTCTTCATCCAGGGTAACGCTGGCGTTAGACGTACATTGGCGGGCGGCGGCTGCGTTTTTGGCGGCGGGATTTTCGTTGGCGGCAGCATTCGGATTGGTGTTTTCGGCGGCGGCTTTTTCTTTTTCGCGGCGGGCTTTTTCTTCACGTTCTTTTTTTTCTTTTTCGCGGCGCGCCTGTTCCTCTTCTTCTTTTTTCTTGCGTTCGGCTATGGCTTCTTCGGATTCGGGTTCTGGCAGGTCGGCTTGTGTTTCGTCGGTTTGCAGCCAGTCGGGTTGCGCGTTGTCGGCAGGCGCGGGGGCTTGCTGCGGGCGCAGGGATTCAGGTTGGGCGAGTTCGTGGGCACCGCCTTCTACGGGCGCGGCGTTGGGGGATTTGGCGTTGTTGAGGCGGTGCGTAATCATGCCGCCGAAGACGATGATGTTGAGTGCCACGAGGGCGGCGAAAAGCCATTTCATGAGTTGTTTTCCTTTTTTGTGTTCGGTTGCCGTTGCGGTGTGTGGGCAGTTTTGTGTTGTTATTGGTTGTGGCGGATCGGCATCAAAGCCAACCGGCTGGAGTTTGCTGCGTCTGAAGGTCGTCTGAAAAGCGGTGTTGCGTTTCAGACGACCTTTTTGATTCTGCGCTACGGCATTGCTGCTTATTCGGGCAATTTATCAGGCTGTTCCTGCTCTTGCGCGACCCAGTTCAATAATCCGTAAATGACGAGATTATCTACAATTTTTACTGTATTGTCCAAAACAAACTGCTTGGGCAGGGCGTTGACAACTTTGCTTGCGCCGCCGCCGGTGATGATGACGTCGACGGGTTTGCCTTCGCCCGTTTTTTGTTGCAGCCGCCCGTGCATCATGATGACGGCTCCGCAAACGGCATCCATCATACCGCTGGTGATGGCGTTGGGCGTGGTGGTGGGGAAGGGGTACACTTTTCCGGCGGGGCGGTCGAGGTTGGCGGTTTTGGCGGCGAGGGCTTCTTTCATAAGGTGGAAGCCGGGCATGATGGTGCCGCCGAGGTAATGGTTGTCTTCGGTGAGGGCGTCGGTGGTTACGGCGGTGCCGCAGCTGACGACGACGCAGGCGTTTTGGCTAAAACGGCGGCTGCCCAAGGCGTTGAACCAGCGGTCGGAGCCGTGTTCGGCGGGGTTGCGGTAGTGGTTGCGGATGCCGAGCGCCTGTGGCATGGAGGGCAGCCAGCGGACGGGCGCGGTCAGGTGGGCTTCGACCAGGGCTTTTTTGAGGTCGCCGCACACGGCGCAGCCGACGATACGGGTACGGTCGTCTGAACGCGCTGCCCATTCTTCGCCGAGCCTGCTCAAGTCGCGGTACGGCGCGCGGGTGACTTCGTTGAACACGCCGTTTTCCACCCATGCCCATTTGAGCTGGCTGTTGCCGCCGTCGAGCAGGAGGAGGCGTTCGGGCGGGCGCGGCGCGGCGGCGCGGGGCGTGTCGTCGGGGCGCAGGCTGATTTCGCCGCTGACGACGGTTTGTTCGCCTGCGGCTGTCATCAAGTGCAACGCGCCTTGTGCATCGACGCTGAGGACGGTGCCTTCGTTTACGGTCTGCCCGTCGCGCAGGAGCAAGACGGGTCTGCCGTGGTCGCGGTGGGCGGTTTGGTATTCTTCGAGGAAGGGGGCGAACCCGTTTTGCGCGTATTGCGTCAGGACGGCATTGAGTTCGCCCAACAATTTGTCCAACAGCGTTGAAGCGGGAATGCAGTGTACGGAGGCGGTGCCGCGGGCAAGCTGCGCGTTGTGGAAAAGGGCCTGGACGGAAGCGGCGTTTTCGACTTCTTTGGGCAGGACGAAATTGATGCCTATGCCGATGACGGCGGCGGTTTTGCCCTCGTTGCGGACGGTTTCGATCAGGATACCGCCGAGTTTGTCCCTGCCGGCGACCAAATCGTTCGGCCACTTGATTTGTATGTCCAAACCCGATGCGGCTAAAGCGCGGCGGCAGGCGAGCGCGACGGCGGGGGCGAGCGAGCCGAGTTCGTGCTGCGGTTTGTCGAATACCCAGCCGAAGCTGAACATCAGGCATTCGCCCAGCCGGTGTGTCCACTTGCGTCCCTGCCGCCCGCGGCCTTTGGTTTGCAGATGCGCGACGCAGAGCGATTTATGGGCTTGTTCGGGAGAAATGCGCGCCAGATTCAGGATTTCGTCGTTGCTGGACGTGCATTCATGTTTTAAGGTCGTCTGAAAACCGCGTTCCGCGCCCAAACGCTGCAAGGCTTCTTCGTCAAACAAGGCAAGCGGGCGCACGAGCCGCCATTGCCCGTCGTGCTGGCGCAGCAGTCCGCGGATGTGCGCGGGCATCTGTTGCCAAAAGCCGTTGAGCTGGTGCGGCTTCACGCCCGCGATACGCGCGAGATGGGAAACGTGTTGCGGCAGACCGTCGGCGAGTTCCGCCAAAACCCGACTGTGCGGCAGTTTCAGCGCGGTCATTTGCCGCCCTCGGCTGCGCGGATTTTCTCCAGCGTTTTCGTGGTGGAAGTCTGGTGCAGGAACGGAATGGAAAACACTTTGCCACCGCGCGCCAGCGTTTCTTGCGCGCCGACGATTTTTTCGACGGGCCAGTCGCCGCCTTTAATCAGGATGTCGGGTTTGATTTGCTCGATCAACTCGGCGGGCGTGTCTTCGTCAAACCAAGTGACCAAGTCCACGCTTGCCAACGCAGCCGCTACCGCCGCGCGGTTTTCCAGCGGGTTGACGGGACGGTCGTCCCCCTTGCCCAAACGGCGCACGGACGCATCCGTGTTCAAAGCCAGCACCAATGCCGCCCCCGCCGACCGAGCCTGCGCCAGATAGGTAACATGCCCCCTGTGCAGAATATCGAAACAGCCGTTGGTAAACACCAGCGGGCGGGGAAGCGTGTGCAGTCGCTGCGCCAATTCTTCGGGCGGGCAGATTTTGCGTTCGAAATCGGGGAGGGACCAGTCAGACATAATCGGGATTCCGTCAGGGATAAACAGACAGGCGGTATGATACCGAAGCGGGCGGAAAAGGTAAATTTGAGGGGGAGGGTAAGGGGTCGTCTGAAAAGGCGGAATTCGACAAAATCGCCACTTTTGCGTAACAGGCTTGGTTTTATAGTGGATTAAATTTAAATCAGGACAAGGCGACGAAGCCGCAGACAGTACAGATAGTACGGAACCGATTCACTTGGTGCTTCAGCACCTTAGAGAATCGTTCTCTTTGAGCTAAGGCGAGGCAACGCCGTACTGGTTTAAAGTTAATCCACTATACCTCTGCGTTGTCCCTGTATGCGGCGGTTTGTTCGGCATCACGTCATGCAACCATGAACGATGAGCTTGGAAATGGAAAAAGCCGGAATCTGCGGGAAGCAGAATCCGGCTTGTCTAGGTCGTCTGAAAATGGCTGGGACATCCCCAAGGTTGGAAGGCGGTTTAACCCGGTTTCAGGTTTTCAGACGACCTTTTGTTCAGACAGTCAAACGATGGGTTTAATCGTCGTCGTAATCGTAGTAATCATCGTCCCAGTCGCGGTAGTGTTTGCGGTGGTGATGTTTATGTTTGTGTTTTTTGTAGTACGTATCGCGGTAGTACGGATCGCCGTAGCCGTAACCGTCGTAGCCGTAGTAGCGGGATTCACGGTAACGGCGGTCGCGCAAGGCGATATCGTTGTCTTTTTGATTCATTTTTTTATTGTGGTAGGCGTAGGCGTTGCCTGCCAAACCGCCCGCCACTGCGCCGATGATTGCGCTTTGTCCGTCGTTGCCCAACAGGCCGCCCAAGGCTGCGCCTGCTGCTGCGCCGGCGAGGGTGGCTTTTTTCTGGTTTGCCGTGCCTCGCGCTTCCGCGTGGATGGCGGGGAGGCTGAGGCTGGCGGCGAGCAATACCGCCATAAGTGGTTTCATGGTCATTGTTTCTTCCTTTCGTGAAACACGGCAGATGCCGGAGTTATTTTCATTATAATCAGCCCTTTGTTTACCTTTCTCCCGCCTGTGGAAAATTAGCGTAAACAAATGTTGCTTTTGTTCGGTACGGTTACTCGGCTGATAGACGGAAAGCTTGGTCTGTCTTGGATTTGGCGGCAATAAAACGCCCCGAAGCCGCAATGCGGTTTCGGGGCGTTTGGGTTTCAGACGACCTGTGCGGTGTCTGCAACACTTGTTGGAAAAAAGCCTATTCTTCAGGCAGCCGCCATACGGACAGAATGAATCCGCCCCAAATGACGACGAGTGCGATAATCATCATGACGATGGCTGAGGTACTCATTCTTTGTCTCCTTGTTCATGTTCGTGTTCGTCTTTGACGTTGAAGTTTTGACCATGCTTCCAAGGCAGAAGCGACAGCACCACGGAGATGACAATCAGACCGATCGACATGCCCCAGCCGAAGATATTGAGGAAATCGCTGGGATATTTCGAGTAGTTTTCTTTAAGCAGGCCGATTGTGTCTTGGTACAACATATAGCTGAGCATGGCAACGGTAAAGATGACGCTGGCAGTCCAAATCGCACCGACGCGGACGGAGGAGAGCGCGTTCAGGTGGTTGCGCAGTTCGGGCAGTTTGCGCAGGGCGATGATGGCCAAAACATAGACGAAGCCGGCGGCGACGATGCCGTAGGTGTTGACGAATTTGTCCAATACGTCCAAAACGGGCAGGCCGGTGGTCGTGCCGAAGAGCAGGGTGGAGATAATGCCCATCGGGATGCAGACAAGCAGGGTAGCGTTGACGCGGCCGATGTTCAATTTGTCCTGAATGGCGGCAACGATGACTTCGACGATGGAAATCATCGAGGTAATGCCTGCGAATACCAGCGAACCGAAGAACAATACGCCGATCAGCGCACCCATCGGAGCTTGGTTGATGATGGTCGGGAAGGCGATGAAAGCCAAACCGATGCCGCTGGAAGCAACTTGACTGACGGCTTGTCCATTGGCTTGTGCCATAAAGCCCAGCGCGGCGAATACGCCGATGCCGGCGAGCAATTCAAAGCTGCTGTTGGCAAAGCCGACAACCAAGCCGGTACCGCCCAAGTCGGTTTTTTTCTTCAGGTAGGAAGAGTAAGTCACCATGATGCCGAAGCAGATGGAGAGCGAGAAGAAAATCTGACCGTATGCGGCGACCCAGACTTTGGGATCGGAAAGTTTCGACCAGTTGGGCGTAAACAGTGCGTCCAAGCCCTTGGCTGCGCCCGGCAGCGTCAGCGAGATGCCGACCATGATGATGAACATAATCAAAAGCAGCGGCATGAAAAACGACGATGCGCCTGCCACGCCTTTTTGTACGCCCAAAGCCATGATGATGCAGGTAAACAGCCATACGCCGATCAGCGGGCCGACGACTTTACCGACAAAATCCAAGCCCAAGGCTTCAGGACCTGCCATGTTCAAAAAGTCTTTAAAGAAAAACGCTTGCGGATCCGCGCCCCATGCGGCGTTCAGCGAGTAGTAGGCATAGCTTGCCGACCAGCCGATGATGACTGCGTAGTAGATACAGATGATGACGTTGGTCATCACGTTCCACCAGCCCACAGGCTCGAACCAGCGGCCGAGTCGGCGGAAAGCCAGCGGAGCGGAGCCGCGGTAGCGGTGGCCGATGGCATAGTCGAGCAGCAGCAGCGGGATGCCGGCGGTCAAGAGCGCGACCAGATAGGGTAGGAGGAACGCACCGCCGCCGTTTTCGAAGGCGATGTAGGGGAAACGCCAAATGTTGCCCAGGCCGACGGCAGAGCCGATGGCGGCAACCATAAACGCGCGGCGGTTGCTAAACGTCGCGCGTTCGTTTGTTTTGGAATCAGACACGTTGATACCTCTTGCTTTGATGTGGTATGAAAACAGCCGCTTGGCGGCTTACGGTTATAGAAATGAGGTCTGACAGGGGTAATGTCGTCTGAAAAAACAGTCGGCTTGTGGCCTTTGTTTACAATCTATGGCTGTATCGTAAAAAAATTTAACAGGCTTGGCAAGTGGGGGAAACGGATTTTTAGCTGTATTTCAGGCAGTTTGGGGAAGATGAGGGAAGATGGGATTCAGGATGGGGGCGTTTTTTCAGACGACCTGTTTTTTCAAAGGGGGTATTTATAGTGGATTAACTTTAAATCAGGACAAGGCGACGAAGCCGCAGACAGTACAGATAGTACGGAACCGATTCACTTGGTGCTTCAGCACCTTAGAGAATCGTTCTCTTTGAGCTAAGGCGAGGCAACGCCGTACTGGTTTAAAGTTAATCCACTATATGTTCTTTGATAAGGAATGAGGTGCTTGCTCTCAACCATGTATTTTGCGTGAAAATATATTTTTTAATTTGTTTCGACTATAATGATATCGTTTTATAGTCAATTAAAATCAAAATAGGACAGTAGCGCATCGTCAAATCGGGCGTA
>CAUSKT010000097.1:0-7527 GCA_963532335.1 uncultured Neisseria sp.
TACTGTCTGCGGCTTCGTCGCCTTGTCCTGATTTAAATTTAATCCACTATAACATTTCATCTCAATGTCAAATTAAAAAGGTCGTCTGAAATCCGTTTTCAGACGACCTTTTGCTTAAATCAAACCTTCCAGTTTTGGGTTACCCTCTTTCGGAATCGGGCGTTTGTTACCTTCACTATCAATGGCGACATAAGTGAAGACAGCCTCTGTCACGAGTTGACGATCCTCAGTAAGATGATCGTTCATCAATGTTTTTACCCAAACCTCGATTTTCAGTTGCAACGAAGTATTACCCACGCTCACGCAGCGGCCGTAGCAACAGACGACATTCCCCACTTTCACAGGACGGATGAAATTCATTTCCTGAACAGCTACGGTAACAATACGGCCTTGTGCGATTTCCGCCGCCAAAATACCGCCGCCCAAATCCATTTGCGACATAATCCAGCCACCGAAAATATCTTGATTGGGATTAGTGTCGCGCGGCATGGCAACGGTGCGCAGCAAAAGCTCGCCTTGTGGTTTAGTGTGTTGTTTTTCATTTTGCGTCATGGGAAATATCCTTTTTAGAGGTGCAGCTAGTGTGAAGTTGAAAACTGATTAAAGCAATGTGGGATGATTGCCTGCGATAACAAGGTCGTCTGAAAACTTCTATACGGTTTTCAGACGACCTTGAACCCATATTCTGAGCCAACGCTATTTCTAACGTTCTGCTAATTTCAAATAAACACCGGCAACGTCTTGTTCTCCGTAACCTGCTGTTACCGCTTGACGGTAATTTTCAGCAACGGTTTCGACGGCAGGCAGCGACTTACCGGCTTGCTCCAGCTCTTTGACCGCCAGATTAAGGTCTTTGGAAGCGTGTTTGAGTGCGAAGGCAGGTGGGAATTCACGGTTTGCCCACAGCGATTTTTTGGTTTGGAACATAGGCGAATCCATAGCGGAATTACCGATGGCTTCGATGATGGTACCTGTATCGACACCAAACTGTTGGGCCATCAGCATAGCCTCGCTGTATGCTTCGCCGAAAATACCCAGCAGGGAGTTGAGCACGAGTTTTGCACCCGAACCTTTCCCTACCCCGCCGAAATGGAAAGTTTGTTTGCCGACAATGGAAAACACTTTTTGCAGAGGCATTAAAACACTTTCTTCTCCGCCAAACAAAATCAGCAACATACCGTTGGTAGCAGGACCGACCGAACCGGAAACAGGTGCTTCTGCAAACTGACCGCCCGCAGCTTCGACCAATTCTTTAACGGCAAGATTTTCAGAAGGAGCAATAGTGCTCATGTTGACAATGATTTTGCCCGCAAGCTCCTTGCGAACCTCTTCACTCAAAATATCGCGTACAGCCGCGAAGTCGGAAACCATCAGAAAAATAACAGGATAAGCGCGGATAAGATCGATAGTGCTTGCGTACACTTTCGCGCCTTTATTGGCAAGGTCGGCGGTTTTATCGGGCGAACGGTTATAAACACCGACTTCGATACCGGCGTTCAAAAGCCGCGTTACCATCGGATTACCCATTTGACCCAAGCCTATCCAGCCGATTTGCGTGTATTCGTTTGTTGCCATTGTGTTTACTCCTTTGTTTGTCTTGCCGTGCAATCATATAGGTTTACAGGTCGTCTGAAAAGTTTTTCAGAGGGTTGGATGAAGTATTTATATAGATATGAACGAAATCGCCTTTCGTTAATAATGTATAATGCATCTATTTTTCATACAAACGCTGTCAATCAGGTCGAAATGATGGAAAAAGGTCGTCTGAAAAACTGAAATATCGTTTTCAGACAACCTTACTCATAGAGTTCAATCACTGCTAACAGCAGCATGGAGATAATTTTTAAATTTGATAATGAAAACCTTGAAAAAATTTAAACGGGCGGAGATATGGGATATTGGGTGTTAGCGCTTCAGGTATTTTGGGAAGAAATTGGCAAATATGCGTTTTTTCTAATTATCAATGCCTACTGCATCATCAGAATGTATCAAAACCGTCATTGGAAATATTGCGCAATTATTTTTATTTTGCTCAATGGCTGGGTAATTTACAGATATTGGATGGAAATCATTAACTCTTATCTATATTGGAATCAATAGATTAGTAAAAAAGTCGTCTGAATGAAACACAAGAAAACAAATATCCTTTTAGGAATAGTAGCAGCAGGCTACCTCAGTATTGCATTGGCAAATATAGGATTAAACGGAATGATTGAAGGCCAGGGCAACCCCGAGAATACAAAAGGCATGACTTGGGGAATTACGATGGCAGATGCAATATTGGTTAACGCCACACCAGAAAATTCTTCATATTTAACATTGGATGCAGAAGCAATAGATGTATCAAATAAGTACAGTTCTGATTTTTATTTGCAGAACGGAACAGTATTGCGAAATTTCTTTGGTACGGGTTCTATATGGGGAAGAGGAGGGTATTTGGGAAGAACGGCAGAGTTTGATTTACTTCCCGAAAAGCTGACTTTTACCTATTCCTCTCAGTTTGAAAATAAATTTTATCAGTTGGATGAAGCCCTTCCAACCGACAAGATACGTCCTATGATGGCAAAAAGTTACAGGGTATTCAATAATGCAGTAGAGGACACAGAAACTCCGCAATATGAATCTCCCAATGATTTTGAATTGGCTGTTGCTCCTGACGGCTGGGTGACGCTGAACCTTACCAATGTATTTATTCGCAAGGAATTGATGTCCTGGCAGGCAAAAGAAATCATGCCTTCTGTGGAAGAGGCTGCCAAACATCATTTCAATGAAATATGGTATTACAGAGTCGCACGTTTTCACAATCTTGAAGAACGGAAAGAATACTTAGACAGCGTCCGTAAAGAACACCCCAATTTCTATCACACTTATATAGATGGACCCAAAAAGGTGAGTGCGGAGTGGTACAAACAGATGCAAACGAAATATCCATGGAATTTGGAAGTTGAAGTCGATGGAGGGGAATGGAACGGCGAATACTATATGGAATTCGCTAATACGGAGCGCTGGACGGCTATCGGTAAGGAGAGGGTAGAAGAAGAGAAGAAGGCAATGAAGGCGATGCCAACTTACATCAAGATATGGTTAATAGACAAAGAAACGGGTAATCGGTGGGGCATCAGATTGCATCCCTTTAAGACTGAAGAACAAGAGCAGAATGATTATAAAATCATATACGATGATGCTCGACTAAACGGGTTATACAAGATATTTCAACAGGCGTTCCCCGGAAGGACTCGAGCGCATAATATCAGTACACCTTCAATAAATCAGTTTGCCACGTTGAAATTGAAATTTGATGATCACTTTGAATTGACCGAAGCATATCTTCAAAAAGATGGACAAAAATTTGTATTGCCAGATGCTGAAATCCATCAACGTTACGAAATCAACAATACTGCTTATTACTAAGGAAATCATAAATATAGGAAAATGATCGGCAAAGAAAACCACATTTCATGACTGCCGATTGACGTCAGGCCTATACAAAAAGGTCGTCTGAAAGCCCAAGTTTTCAGACGACCTTTTACAATCAAACCATTATGCGAATGGATGATGCAAAACAATGGTTTCTTCGCGGTCAGGGCCGGTAGAGACGATGGCTACCGGCGCACCGCAGACTTCTTCGATGCGTTTCAAATATGCTTTGGCATTGGCAGGCAATGCGTCATAGCTTTTCACGCCGACAGTCGATTCGCTCCAGCCGGGCATGGTTTCGTAAATTGGCTTGCAGGCTTCTACCGCATCCGAACCGCAAGGCAGGATGTCGGTTTTGCTGCCGTCGGGCAATTCGTAGCCGACGCAGATATTGATGGTTTCAATGCCGTCCATCACGTCCAGTTTGGTGATACACATACCGGAAATGCCGTTGACTTGGATGGAGCGTTTCAACGCGGCGGCATCAAACCAACCGCAGCGGCGTGCACGACCGGTTACGGAGCCGAATTCGTGTCCGCGTTCTGCCAAACCTGCGCCTACTTCGTCAAACAATTCAGTCGGAAACGGGCCTGAACCGACGCGCGTGGTATAGGCTTTGACGATACCCAAAACATAATCCAGCATTTGAGGACCTACGCCCGCGCCTGCGGAAGCGGCTCCTGCCAAGCAGTTGGAAGAGGTAACGAAGGGGTAAGTGCCGTAATCGATGTCCAACAGCGTACCTTGCGCGCCTTCAAACAGCAGTTTTTCGCCGTTTTTGTTTTTCTCGTTCAACACGCGGGATACGTCGGTAATCATAGGCGTAATGCGCGGCGCGACTTTTTCGATAACCGCCATCACATCTCCCGCTCTCACCGGCTCGGCATTGTGCAGATGTTGCAGTTGGACATTGTAATAGGCAAGGACGGCATCCAGTTTTTCACGCAGTTTTTCAGGATGCAGCAAATCGACGACGCGGATGGCGCGGCGTGCCACTTTGTCTTCGTAGGCTGGGCCGATGCCGCGGCCGGTCGTGCCGATTTTGCCTTTGCCGCGCGATGCTTCGCGGGCTTGGTCAAGCGCGATGTGGTAAGGCAGGATCAGCGGGCAGGTCGGGGCGATTTTCAGACGACCTTCAACGTTTTTCACGCCTGCTGCTTTCAACTCGTCGATTTCGCCCAACAATGCTTCGGGGGATACGACAACGCCGGAACCGATGAAGCAATCCAAGTTTTCATGCAGGATGCCGCTCGGAATTAGGCGCAAAATGGTTTTCTTGCCGCCGACGACCAAAGTATGACCCGCATTGTGGCCGCCTTGGAAACGCACGACACCGCTGGTTTCTTCCGCCAGCCAGTCAACGATTTTACCTTTGCCTTCATCGCCCCACTGGGCGCCGATTACTACAACATTTTTAGCCATAGCCATATAACCTATTAATATTAAAAAATTATCGTGAATCAACTTCAAACCGAGACGGCTTTGCGCCCTGCCCTGATTTGCCTTTAATCCGCTATGAATGGGTATTTAAAATTTCTCAACCTGCCAAACGCCGTCCGACTTTTTCAGACGACCTGCAACCTCTTCCGAAGCATTGTGTCCGATACCGTAGTCGACAACGACACACTGCCCTTGTTCACGCAGGGCTTCGACTGCTTCGCGAGCCGCTTCGGCATCTTCCGCATCGACCAAGACGACGGGCTGCCGTTCAATGGCGGGCAAACGTCCGATAAAGCTGCGCAAGTCGAAACTGAATCCCGTTGCCGGACGCGCACGGCCGAAATATTCGCCCAACCCGTCATAACGCCCGCCCCGAGCGACCGCATCATGGAAATTGGAACCGTATGCCGCATACAGCAAGCCCGTGTGGTAATTGTCGACACGCAGTTCGGATAAGTCGATATGGACTTTCTGATTCGGGAATGCATAGCACACTGCCTGCAATTCGTCCAACGCGCTGCCGACCGCTGACAGATCCGGCAATCGTTCGCGTGCGGCAGACAACACTTCCCGTCCGCCATACAGACGCGGCAGCAGCGAAAATGCTTTCGCCCACATACCGTCCAGCTTCCAAGCCTTAACCTGCGCCTCGACCGCTTCGGTATCTTTATCCTGCATCAACGCAAGCAGCGTTGCGGACTGCTCCGCATCCAAATGCGCCGCATCGGACAAAGCGCGGAATACGCCGATGTGCCCCAGCGACAGCAAAACCTCGCCCATATCAGCAATCTTCATACTTTTGAGCATCAGGTCAATCAGTTCGATATCCGCCCGTATGTCGGCGAAACCATACATCTCCGCTCCCGCCTGCAAAGGTTCGCGCATATTGAGCAAACCTTCCGGCCGCGCGTGCAACACAGGACCTGCGTAACACAATCGGTTAATCCCTTGATTGGCGGACAAAAGATGCGCATCGATACGCGCCACTTGCGGCGTAATATCGGCACGGATGCCCAACTGCCGACCGCTCAGCTGATCGACCACCAAAATAGTTTTCAAAGACAAACCTGCGTCAATGTGTGTCAGCAGGGAATGGCTGTATTCCATCAGCGGAGGCTGTACCAGCTCGTAACCGTGCACTCGGAACAAAGTCAACAACTGCTCTCGCGCGCTTTCCAACTGTCGGGCGTTGGTCGGCAACACATCGGCAACATGTTCGGGAAGCTGCCAAGATTGCATGGGAATCTACCTTCTATCTGTTTTTGTAAACGCAAAGGGCTGCTTGAATTTAAAACCAGACGGACACACAGCCCGCTTCTCGAAATACGCCGCGCAAACGATGCAGCGTTTCCAACAAATCTGATTTTAAATTCAAACAGCCCCTGAATGACGGCTTTAAACCGCCGAGTTATTAAAAGCAGACTTTACCATACAAAACAGTTTTGTGCAGCCTGTTTTCATACCGGACAGCCCCTAACTTTGGCGCAAATGGGATTTTGTATACGGGAAATAACATGTTTAAGAAGCATCTCAAGCAACTGGGGTATTCGCAGAAAAGGTGTTGCTTGTTATTCCTCAACGCCCCATCAATCCCATACTTGATTTAGCTTAAAGGTCGTCTGAAAACCCATTTCAGACGACCTTCAAAGTCTCTCCACCAGCCTCACCGTATTTCTTTGGCTGCCTCTTGCTCTGCTTTGTAACGGCGCAGATAGGCAAGCGCGGCGGCTTTTTCTTCTTCGTTGCCATATTTGACATCGCGTTGGGCGCGGCGCAATTCGGCGCGCTCTTTGGCCTCTTCGATTTGTCGGTTTTTAAATGCTTCGCGGTTGTCGGATGCAACCAGCTTGTCTTGTTGGGATTGTGCTTTCGCCATCGCTTTGGCAATCAAATCCATGGGATTGAAGGCAGGTTTGGACGCAGCTTGGGTTTCGGCTTGAATTTGCGCCTGCTTGGCTTTAACGGCGGCTTCGCGCTCGGCAAGCATGGCTTTGCGTTCCGCCTCGTCGCGCGCTTTGCGTTCGGTATGCCAATCAAAGCGGCTTTGCGCGTGTTCGGCAGCGGCGAAACGCGCCTCGGAAGAGCGGCTCAGGCTGCGCGCGGCAGGGAGGTATTCCTGTTCGGAAGGTATCATGTCGATACAGTCCACCGGACAAGGCGGAAGGCAGAGTCCGCAGCCTGTGCATTCGTCGCTGATGACAGTGTGCATAAACTTGCTTGCGCCCATAATCGCATCGACAGGGCAAGCGCGGATGCAGGCGGTACAGCCGATACAGGCGGCTTCGTCTATCAAGGCGACGGCTTTGGGCTGCGTTTTGACCGGTGCAACGCGCGGCTTACCCAATAAGGCGGCAATATCCACCATCACCGCCTCTCCTCCGGGCGCGCACAAATTAACAGGCGCATCCTCATTCAGCAAAGCTTGTGCATAAGGCAGGCAGCCTTGATAGCCGCATTCTCGGCACTGAGTTTGCGGCAGCAGGCGGTTGATGGCTTGAAGGTCGGTCGGCATAGCGGATAGAGTCAAAATCGAAAGCGTGTATTTTATCGGGAAACGGAATGCAGGGAAACCAAGACCAAAATAAATAAGGTCGTCTGAAAACTTCAAAATAAAGGTGAACTGCACCCCAAAAGTTGGACATCCCCTCCAACTCACAAGGTGCAGTTTTT
>CAUSKT010000098.1:0-7420 GCA_963532335.1 uncultured Neisseria sp.
TCTGTACTGTCTGCGGCTTCGTCGCCTTATCCTGATTTAAATTTAATCCACTATAGTTGAGGGTCGTCTGAAAAGTGGGTTAAACGGGTTGTGTGAAGAAAACAGGCTGACCTTGCATTGATGCGGTCAGCCTGTCTGATTGGGTCAATTTGTTTTTTCTGCGGCAAGCTTTTCCTGACGGTAGGCTTCGGCGGCTTCCCGATCGCGTTTGGTTGCTTGGCGCATCATCCAATAATTGATGACGATGACCAGCGTACCGATAATGCCGATCAGGATGGTTGCCAACACATTCATCTGCGGGTCGAGACCCAGCTTGATTTTGGAGAAAATCACCTGCGGCAATGTGGAAGAACCTGGGCCGGACAGGAAGGAGGTAATCACCAAATCATCCAGCGACAGGGTAATGCCGAGCAGGAAGCCTGAAGCGATGGCAGGGGCAATCAAGGGCAGGGTGATGACGAAAAAGATTTTCAGCGGACGCGCACCCAAGTCCATTGCGGCTTCTTCTAGCGATTGGTCAAGCTCCACCAGGCGCGAGCGGATGACGACGGTAATGTATGCCATACAAAGCGTCGTATGTCCGAGAAAAATGGTGAAGAAACCGCGGTCGAAGTACAGGTTTTGGAGCAATTCGCTGCCTTGCAGGAACATTTGCACCTGAATAATCAGCAGGAGCATGGACAGACCGGTAATCACGTCAGGCATAACCATAGGCGCGGAAATCATACCGGCGAACAAGGTGCTGCCGCGGAAGCGTTTGATGCGCGCCATCGCATAGCCTGCCAGCGTGCCCAAAACGACGGCTGCAAGCGAGGATGCGGCGGCAATGCGCAGCGATAGCCAAGCGGCTTCCAAGATGGTGTCGTTTTCCAGCAATGCGCTGTACCACTTGGTCGAAAAGCCGCCCCAAACGGTAACCAGCTTGGATTCGTTAAACGAATAGATGACCAAGACGACCAGCGGAATGTACAGAAACGCCAGCGACAGCATCAGCATCAGTTTCAGGAACCAGGATAATCGGGATTTCTGCATTATTTGGATCCTTCTTCTAATTCGCGGTTTTCATAATGCTGGAACAGTGCAATCGGCACGACCAGCAGTGCGACCATGACGACGGCGACGGCGGAAGCCAACGGCCAGTTGTTTTGATCGAAGAACGCCTGCCACAAAACTTTACCGATCATCAGGTTTTCCGAACCGCCGACCAGTTCGGGAATCACAAATTCACCGACTGCGGGTACGAAAACCAGCATGGAGCCTGCGATGATGCCTGTTTTAGACAGGGGCAGGGTAATGGTGAAAAACGATTTGACCGGCCCTGCACCCAAATCAGAAGCGGCTTCGAGCAGGCGGTTGTCGAGTTTCACCAGTTGCGTGTAAAGCGGCAGGATCATAAACGGCAGATAGGCATAAACCATGACCAAGTTCAGCGAGAACGCGTTGTAAAACAGGTCTAAAGGCTCTTCGATAATCTGCATTTTAAGCAGGAAATTGTTGATGATGCCGTTGTGTCCCAGCAGGCCCATCCATGCGTAAACACGCAACAGGAAAGAGGTCCAGAAAGGCAGCATGATGGCAAGCAGCAGACCGTTGCGTATGGCGGGATTGGCGCGCGAAATCGCATAGGCAGTCGGATAACCAATCAGCAGACAAATGATGGTCGTCGTCAGCGCAGTCTTAATGGAAGACCAGTAGGTCATCAGATAGATATTGCTGTTTTCGCTGTCGCCAAACGGATTCAGGGTATTCCAAAAGTTTTGGAAGATATCGGCATAGTTTTGATAACTGATGGCGATGTTCAGACGACCTAAATCTTCATCGACGCTGGTCAGCGGCGTAAACGGCGGAATGGCGATTTCTTGTTCCGCAAAGCTGATTTTCAGCACGATGGCAAACGGAATCAGAAACAGCACCAAAAGCCAAATATACGGCACGGCGATGACCGCGCGCTGACCCGGGCGGCGGAACAGTTTGTTTTTCAGTTTTTTAAGGTTCATCTCATTCCCCTTAAATCAACGGAACAACGGAGTCGGTTGGTTTTCCGGCCAGCTGATATAGACGGTTTCGTCCCAAGTCGGCGGCGTGATGTTGCGGACATACCAATAAGGTGCGGGAACTTGGCTTTTGACGACGCGGCCGTTGGCGAGTTTGATGTGGTAGATGGCGAAGCTGCCCAAGTAGGCGATTTCTTCTACCGTGCCTTTTGCCCAGTTGAAGCTGCCCAAGTGGTCGGGTTTTTCTTTGTACAAATCAATGTCTTCGGGACGGATGCTGACCCAAATGTCTTGTTCGCTCGGGCCGCCCAGACCGTGGTCGATGCGGACGTGGTTTTCCAAGCCTTCGCATTCGATAACGGCATAATCGGCATGGTCGTCAATCACGACGCCGCCGAAAATATTGGTCTCGCCGATGAATTCGGCGGTAAAGCGGCTGTTGGGGTAGTCGTACACGTCGCTGGGCGTACCGACCTGTTGCAACTGACCGTCAGACATAATGGCGATGCGGGTCGCCATCGTCATCGCCTCTTCTTGGTCGTGCGTGACCATGATGCAGGTTACGCCGACTTGTTCGAGCGTATTGACCAATTCGAGCTGGGTTTGTTGGCGCAGTTTTTTGTCCAACGCGCCGAGAGGTTCGTCAAGTAGCAGGATTTTCGGACGCTTTGCCAAGCTGCGTGCCAAAGCGATACGCTGTTGCTGGCCGCCGGATAGTTGATGTGGTTTGCGCTTGGCGTATTTGGTCATCTGCACCAGACGCAGCATTTCTTCCACGCGTGCAGCGATTTCATCTTTGGGCATTTTGTCTTGTTTCAGACCGAAGGCAATGTTCTGCTCCACAGTCATGTGCGGGAACAGGGCATAGCTTTGAAACATCATATTGATGGGGCGCTCGTAGGGGGCAAGTTTGGTAATGTCTTGACCGTCCAGAATGATTTTGCCCTGATTAGGGCTTTCCATGCCCGCCAGCATACGCAGCAGCGTTGATTTGCCGCTGCCGGAGCTGCCCAAAAGGGCAAAGATTTCATGTTGATAAATATCCAAGTCGATGTTATCGACAGCGTAATTGTCACCAAACTTTTTCACCAAGCCTTGGATTTGCAGATAAGGTTTGGCTGAAGACGCAGTGGTTGCGGTCATAATGG
This sequence comes from uncultured Neisseria sp., assembly GCA_963532335.1. GTDB lineage: Bacteria > Pseudomonadota > Gammaproteobacteria > Burkholderiales > Neisseriaceae > Neisseria. The sequence goes on from CAUSKT010000098.1 coordinate 3,143, forward strand.
CAATACTCCAATAAAAATGACGAGTACCGGCAAAACGGATTTTCGAAAGGGTGATAAAAAGCTGTTTGATTGCTGGCGGGAGTCGCAACGTCGAAACGTCGTCTGAAACTCTTGTGAAGCGCACGGGCAGCATGGATGGGAAACGGGTGGAAATCCAAGAATAAACCGCCTCCGCCGAACTCGCTATTATATTAGCCTATGGCACGCAGGGACAATACGAAATTGCCCGAAGGGGCTGATTTCCCGCGGATTTGATTTAAACGGGACATTTTGAAACCTGTCAGATTGAATCTGCAGTCAATCCATACGGGTGAATAAGGAAAGGCAATCGCTTTCACAAGCGAAGTTGAGCGCGTTGTTTTTATGCAATTAATTTATATGGATATTATGCTTATATTTTAAATATTCATTCAAAATATAATAAAATATGAAATATTTACATTAATTGCTTGATAAGCATTTCGTTGCAGCAAGTGCAATAACAAGCAGATTTTCAAATAGATTTTTTTCGTGAATGTTCACGCAAGGGGTAAACATGAGTATCAAACAATGGCCTGAAGGCGAGCGGCCGCGCGAGAAATTGTTGGCACATGGCGCAGGTGCGTTGAGCGATGCGGAGTTGCTGGCGATTTTGCTGCGGGTGGGTACGCGCGGGATGAGTGCGGTGGATTTGGCGCGTTATCTGCTGAACGAGTTTGGCAGCTTGGGCAAGCTGATGAGCACCGACGCTAAAACGCTTTCCGCATACAAGGGCATGGGTTTGGCAAGTTTTACCCAGTTTGCCGTTGTCAAAGAAATCGGCAGGCGGATTTTGGGCGAGGATTTACAGGAGAACATCACGCTTTCCGGTCCGAAAGCCGTTGCCGACTATCTGCGTCTGCATTTAGGGCACGAAAAGATAGAAGTCAGCACCGCGCTTTTGCTCAACCGCCAAAACAGGCTGATTGCCATGCGCGAACTCTCGCGCGGAACGGTGGCAGAAAATACCGTCTATATCAGGGAAATCGTCAAGCTCGCATTGGACGAATACGCCGACAGCCTGATTATCGCACATAATCATCCCGGCGGTTCGGCAACGCCTTCGCAATCCGACATTGAGTTTACAGGTCGTCTGAAACAGGCTTTGGCATTGGTTGATGTCTCGCTTTTGGATCATTTCATTGTTACGGCGAAAGAAGTCTGCTCGATGCGGGAGCGGGGGTATATGGAAGGGTAAAAGGTGTTTTATCGGAGTCTGATAGCGGTTGTCTTGTTTTGATATTGTGCGAACAGATTGTTTAGATAGTATTTGGTCGCCCCAAAGGTCGTCTGAAAATGTTTTCAGACGACCTTTTTGCTAATTTGAAAGTCTTTATTTTTTATTGTAGGCAATCTGTTATGAACTTGAACAATAAAAGTTATGCACAGATTTTATAATAATAATTTCAATATAAAACATATAGATATTAAAAATTTTCTATCCTAATAAAATTTTGCTATTGAGTTATCCACATTTGGGCCTATATTGGGTGTAACGAAATTCTAACCAAAGGAAACCAAAAAGATGAGATTCGACAAATTAACCGCCAAATTCCAACAAGCCCTTGCAGAAGCTCAGAGTTTGGCGTTGGCTGCGGACAGCAGCTATCTGGAAGCGGGCTTCGTGCTGAAAGCCCTGCTTGACGACCAAAACAGCGGAGCCGCCGCGCTCTTGGCTCATGCGGGCGTGAATGTGCCGCAGGTGAAACAGCGTTTGCAGCAGCATTTAAACAGCCTGCCGAAAGTGTCCGGCCAGGGCGGCGATATTCTGCCCAGCCGCGAATTGCAGGCGGTGTTGAACCTGATGGACAAAGCCGCAACCAAACGCGGAGATGCCTATATCGCCAGCGAACTTTTCCTGCTTGCCTTGGTGCAGCAGAACGATGCGACCGGCAAAATCCTGAAAGAAGCCGGGGCGACCGAACAAAACATCAATGCCGCGATTGACGCGGTACGAGGAGGACAAAACGTGAACGATGCCAATGCCGAAGACCAACGCGATGCGCTGAAAAAATACACGCTCGACCTGACCCAGCGCGCCCGCGACGGTAAACTTGACCCCGTTATCGGCCGCGACGACGAAATCCGCCGCGCCATTCAGGTGCTGCAACGACGCACCAAAAACAATCCAGTGTTGATCGGCGAACCGGGTGTGGGTAAAACCGCCATCGTCGAAGGCTTGGCGCAACGCATCGTCAACGGCGAAGTGCCAGAATCCCTGCGCAACAAACGCCTGCTGGTTTTGGACTTGGCGGCATTGATTGCCGGCGCGAAATACCGCGGCGAATTTGAAGAACGCTTGAAAGGCGTGTTGAACGATTTGGCGAAAGACGACGGCAACACCCTGATTTTCATCGACGAAATCCATACTTTGGTCGGCGCGGGCAAAACCGACGGCGCGATGGACGCGGGCAATATGTTGAAACCGGCTTTGGCACGCGGCGAACTGCACTGCATCGGCGCGACCACCTTGGACGAATACCGCCAATACATCGAAAAAGACGCGGCACTCGAACGCCGCTTCCAAAAAGTATTGGTCGGCGAACCCAGCGTGGAAGACACCATCGCCATCCTGCGCGGTTTGCAGGAGCGTTACGAAATCCACCACGGCATCGACATCACCGACCCCGCCATCGTTGCCGCCGCGGAATTGAGCGACCGCTACATTACCGACCGCTTCCTGCCCGATAAAGCGATTGATTTGATTGACGAAGCCGCCAGCCGCATCAAAATGGAGCTGGACAGCAAACCCGAGCAGATGGACAAACTCGACCGCCGCATCATCCAGCTCAAAATGGAAAAAATGCACGTTGCCAAAGAAAGCGACGACGCCAGCAAAAAACGTTTGGAACTGATAGACGAAGAAATCGACGGCTTGCAAAAAGAATACGCCGATTTGGACGAAATCTGGAAAGCCGAAAAAGCTGCGTCTTCCAGCACCGCCGACATCAAGAAACAGATGGACGACATCAAAGTCAAAATCGAGCAGGCCAAACGCCAAGGCGACTTCGCCCGCGCGTCCGAACTCGAATACGGCGAGTTGCCGAAATTGGGCGCACAGTTGCAGGCGGCGGAAAGCAACCCCGACGGCAAAAAACAAAACAAACTCTTCCGTACCGAAGTCGGCGCGGACGAAGTGGCTGAAATCGTATCGCGCATGACCGGCATCCCCGTGTCCAAAATGATGGAAGGTGAACGCGACAAGCTGCTGAAAATGGAAGAAGTATTGCACCGCCGCGTGGTCGGTCAAGACGAAGCCGTGCGCGCCGTGTCCGACGCCATCCGCCGCAGCCGCTCCGGCCTTGCCGACCCGAATAAACCCTACGGCAGCTTCCTGTTCCTAGGCCCGACCGGCGTGGGTAAAACCGAGTTGTGCAAAGCCCTGGCAGGCTTCCTGTTCGACAGCGAAGACCACCTCATCCGTATCGACATGTCCGAATACATGGAAAAACACGCCGTTGCCCGCCTCATCGGCGCGCCTCCGGGCTATGTCGGCTACGAAGAAGGCGGCTACCTGACTGAGCAAGTCCGCCGCAAACCGTACAGCGTGATTCTTTTGGACGAAGTGGAAAAAGCCCATCCCGACGTGTTCAACATCCTGCTACAAGTGTTGGATGACGGTCGTTTGACCGATGGACAAGGCCGCACCGTGGACTTCAAAAACACTGTTATCGTCATGACTTCTAACATCGGCAGCCAGCACATCCAACAAATGGGTACGCAGGATTACGAAGCCGTGAAAGAAGCGGTGATGGAAGAAGTGAAAGCCTACTTCCGCCCCGAAATGATCAACCGTATCGACGAAGTGGTCGTGTTCCACGGACTGAATCAGGAGAATATCCGCAACATCGCGAAAATCCAGCTCAAAGGCTTGGAAAAACGCCTAGAAGCGCAGCACCTGCACCTGAAAGTGGACGATGCCGCCTTGGATTTGATTGCCAAAGCCGGTTTCGACCCCGTGTACGGCGCACGCCCGCTCAAACGCGCCATCCAGTCGGAAATCGAAAACCCGCTGGCCAAAGCCCTGCTCGAAGGCAAATACACGCCCGACAGCACGATTCATGTGAAAGAAGAGGGCGGCAAGCTGGTATTTGCCTGATTTGAGTGTAGATTGAGATAAAAGTGATGAAAAGGTCGTCTGAAAACTGTTGGCGCTAAGTCCACTGATTTCAGACGACCTATTAGGTTATTGTTCAATTTATACGTTTTGTATAGTGGATTAAATTTAAATCAGGACAAGGCGACGAAGCCGCAGACAGT
>CAUSKT010000099.1:0-7403 GCA_963532335.1 uncultured Neisseria sp.
CTTTGAGCTAAGGCGAGGCAACGCCGTACTGGTTTAAAGTTAATCCACTATAAAACGCCACTGTCTGTACCTTTGGGTAACAAATTGCGACCAATCGGAAATTTTATCCGCATTTTTTTTCAAATTATAGGCATATTAATATGCAAACGTAGTTTGATTATTGCAAACCTCCTTCTTGGGTCACGCCGGAGCGTATGGTGTTTCGGCTGTCCGCATTTTTTAACTCATTTTTATGGAAACCCCATGATGAAAAGCAACCGTCTTGCCTGCGCTGTTTTGGCAGCCTTGTTATCCCTCCAAACCTTGCCTGCGTATGCCGCCAAACCAGATACTGCTTCAGCCGTCGAAGCATCTGCGCCAAACTCGAAAAACGCTTCAACTGTTTCAGAGGACGAGATCGCCAAACAAACAATCACCGGTCCGGCAGTTATCGACTTGGGCAACCAGGCAAAACTGAAACTGCCCGCCAAAATGGTCTTTATTAAAAAAGATGCCGCCAATAGCTTGATGGAAGAATGGGGTAATGGCACAAATCCCGACCGCTACGGGCTGATTATTCCGGAGCAAAAAAATAAAGACAGCGCAGCCCCTTGGTGGGTCGATTTGAATTTCAATGATTCCGGTTACATCAAAGACGATGATGCCAAAGAATGGGATGTCGAAGGCATGCTCAAGCAGCTGAAAGAAGGTTCTGAGGAGCAAAACAAAGAACGCGCCGCCCGCAACCTGCCTGAATTGGAAACGCGCGGCTGGGTGGAAAAACCGCAATATGATGCGGCTACCCACCGCCTGATTTGGTCGATTGACGTTTGGGAGAAAAACAAACCCGACCAAAATCCTGCCATCAACTACAACACTTACCAGCTCGGCCGCGAAGGCTTTATCGAACTGACCATGGTTACCGATTTGAACAGCGTAGACCAATACAAACCTATCGCACGGGAATTATTGGGCAATATCGAATTCAACGAAGGCAAGCGTTACAGCGATTTCAATGCCGCGACCGACAAAGTGGCGGAATACGGATTGGCTGCCTTAGTCGGCGGATTGGCTGCGAAAAAACTGGGCTTGTTGGCTCTTGCAGGCGCATTGCTCGCCAAATTCGGCAAATTGATTGCTGTCGGCGTGATTGGGGCAGGCGCGCTGTTTAAAGGCTTATGGCGCAAAAAAGATAAAAATCAAAGCGAAGAATAAGTTTCTGCGAAACTAAAAAAGGTCGTCTGAAAATTTTCAGACGACCTTTTCAACGTCTTAAGAACGAATCCGTTTCAACACTTCTTCCTTGCCGATTAATGCCAACACGGCATCGACGCTGGGGGTTTTCGCCGTGCCGCAGACGGCGAGGCGCAGGGGCATGCCGAGTTTGCCCATTTTGATGCCTTCTTCGTCGCAGAAGGGTTTGAACAGGTCGTGGATGGCTTCGGCGTTCCAGTCTTCCAGCCCTTCGAGGCGTTCGGCGAAGCGCAGCATACGGGCGGCGGCTTCGTCGTCCCAGTGTTTCTGCACGTCCGCTTCGGCAGGCGTTTGTTTGACGTAGAAGTAGAGGCACTCGTCGGCAAGCGTATTCAGGTCTTGGGCGCGGTCTTTGACCAATGCCAACACATCTTCCAAAGCAGGCTTGCTTGTTTCGTGGATATCGCGCAGGGCGAGGCGCGGTTTCACCATTTCGGCCAGTTTTTCGTTGGCGGTGATTTTGATGTGTTCGCCGTTGATCCAGTAGAGTTTCTTCAAGTCCATACGGCTTGGAGACGGGGAAACGTCTTTCAAATCAAACCATTCGATGAATTGTTCCATCGTGAAGAACTCGTCGTCGCCGTGCGCCCAGCCCAAACGAGCCAGATAGTTGAGCATGGCTTCGGGCAGGATGCCCATCGCGCCGAAATCGGTGATGGCAACGGTATCGCCGCTGCGTTTGGAGATTTTTTTGCCTTGTTCGTTGAGAATCATGGGCAGGTGGCCGTATTCGGGCAGGTTCGCGCCGATGGCTTTTAAGATGTTGATTTGTTTCGGGGTGTTGTTCACATGGTCGTCACCGCGGATAACGTGGGTAACGCCCATGTCGTAGTCGTCCACCACGACGCAGAAGTTGTAGGTCGGCGTACCGTCGGCGCGGGCGATAATCAGGTCGTCGAGTGCTTCGTTGGGGATGGAGATTTCACCTTTGACCAAGTCCGTCCATTGGGTAACGCCTTCCAAAGGCGTTTTGAAGCGGACGACGGGTTGCACGTCGGCAGGAATTTCGGGCAGGGTTTTGCCTGCTTCGGGGCGCCAGCGGCGGTCGTAAGTCGCCGTGCCTTCTTTTTCGGCTTTCTCGCGCATGGCTTCCAGCTCTTCTTTGCTGCAATAGCAGTAGTAGGCGGCGCCTTTTTCCAAGAGTTCGGCGATGACTTCTTTATAGCGGTCGAAACGGCGGGTTTGGTACACGACGTTGTCGGCGTTGTCGTAATCGAGACCGACCCATTTCATGCCGTCGAGGATGATGTTGACGGATTCGGCGGTGGAACGCGCCAAGTCGGTGTCTTCAATACGCAATAAGAATTCGCCTTTGTGATGGCGGGCAAACGCCCATGAAAACAAGGCGGTGCGCACGCCGCCGATGTGCAGGTAGCCGGTGGGGCTGGGGGCGAAACGGGTTTTGACGGTCATGATGGCTCCAGAATCTTTTAAAACGGGTATTTTACTGTTTTTAGACGGAATCGGACAATGAAAGGTCGTCTGAAACCTGAAAATTCGGTTTTCAGACGACCTTTTTTCCTTTATTCGTCCTCGGTTTTACTCATTGTCAGCCAGTCCCAAAAGTTTTCGCTCCATTTGCCGATGCGGTAGAGGAAGAGGGCGTAGCTTTCTTGGAGCAGGAATTTGTTTTTTTCTTTGCTTTGGTCGAACCGCGTGGTCGGCGTGGCGGAGATGTAGGCTTCGATGTCGAGGTCGGAGGCGATTTCGAGGGCACGGGCGAGGTGGTAGGGGTCGCTGACGATGATGATGCTTCCGATGCCCTCGGCGCGCAATATCGGGCGGATGTTGCGGATATTTTCGTAGGTATTGCGCGAGGTGTTTTCAAAGAGGATGTTGTGCGCGGGTATGCCTTGTTTGAGGGCGTAGCGCCGACCGACTTCGGCTTCAGTCATGTAGCCTTTTTTGGGTGTTCCGCCGGTGAAAACGATTTTTTCGACACGGTGGCTTTGGTAGAGGGTGATGGCGTGGTTGATGCGTTCGCGGAAGATGGGCGAAGGCCGTTTGTCCCACGCGGCGGCGCCGAGCACGAGGGCGGCATCGGCGCGGATATGACCGGGCAGGGGCTGCGAGCCGGTGTGGTACACCTGCCATGCGCCCTCGCCGAATATGCCGAGTACCAACAGGATACTCAGGCCTATGCCGCGAAAGAGGTAGTAGCGCAAGCCGTTGCGGCTGCGGAACAGGGAAATCATGTAGGGACAGCCTTCCCGCGCTTCAGTCCAACAAGGCTTCGATGTTTTCGAGCGGTCTGCCGATGGCGGCTTTGTCCCGTGTGGTCAGGATGGGGCGTTCGAGCAGGGCAGGGTGGGCGGCGATGGCTTCGAGCAGGGCTTGGTTGTCGAGGTCGGGCTTGTCCAAACCGAGTTCTTTGTACAAGTCGTCTTTGACGCGCATCATGCCGCGTACGGACTCTAAGCCCAGCTTGGCGAAAATGTCTTTCAGTGTCGCCAAGTCGGGCGGGGTGTCGAGGTATTTGACGACTTCGGCTTTGATGCCGCGCGCTTCGAGCAGGTCGAAAGCGGCGCGCGATTTGCTGCAACGGGGATTGTGGTAGAGCGTGAATTCAGACGACATAGAGTTCTCCGATGTTTATAGATTTTGCTGATGGGCTTTATTATCGGCTGCATTGGAAATTTCCTCAACTTATCACCCGATAATCGTCATTTTTTACCGCTAAAATCCAACATCTTCATTTTCTCCATAGACAGCACGCTGAAAGGGGTTACAATGCCATCAATCTGATTGATGCAAAGGATGGAACTTATGAAAAAATTATTGCTTGCCTCTGTTTTGATGACTGCAGCCCTGTCTGCCCCTGCGTTTGCCGCCGATCCGCTGGCGGGCTGGAACGACAACAAGCCGCAAAGCCTGCAATCGCTCAAAGCGCCCGTGCGCGTGGTGAATCTGTGGGCGACTTGGTGCGGCCCGTGCCGTAAGGAAATGCCCGCCATGTCCGCTTGGTACAAAGCGCAGAAAAAAGGCAGCGTCGATATGGTCGGTATCGCGTTGGATACTTCCGACAACATCGGCAAATTCTTGAAACAAACCCCCGTCAGCTATCATGTTTGGCGCTATACCGGTGCGGACAGCCGCAATTTCATGAAGTCTTACGGCAACAACGTCGGCGTATTGCCGTTCACCGTCGTCGAAGCCCCGAAATGCGGCTACAAACAAACCATCACCGGCGAAGTCAACGAAAAAAGCCTGACCGCCGCCGTCAATGCGGCTAAAGAGAAATGTAAATAAGCCAGGCTGAAACCGAACTGAGAAAACAAAAGGTCGTCTGAAAACCAGAAATCTCTGGTTTTCAGACGACCTTTTGATATTTTGAGGTTTACACGCCCTGTTTCAGGCTGGCTTCGATGAAACCGTCCAAATCGCCGTCCAATACGGCTTTGGTGTTGCCGACTTCGTAGCCTGTGCGCAAGTCTTTGATGCGCGAGGAGTCCAAGACGTATGAACGGATTTGGCTGCCCCAACCCACATCGGACTTGCCTTCTTCCAACGCCTGTTTTTCTTCGTTGCGTTTGCGCATTTCCAATTCATACAGTTTGGATTTCAACATTTCCATCGCAGCGGCTTTGTTGGCGTGTTGCGAACGGTCGTTTTGACACTGCACCACAATCCCCGTCGGCTCGTGGGTAATACGCACGGCGGAGTCGGTTTTGTTGATGTGCTGACCGCCCGCGCCCGATGCGCGATAAGTGTCGATACGCAAATCGGCGGGGTTGATTTCGATTTCGATGGAATCGTCGATTTCGGGATAGACGAACACGGATGAGAACGATGTATGGCGTTTGTTGTTCGAGTCAAACGGCGAGTAGCGCACCAAGCGGTGAACGCCGGTTTCAGTACGCAGCAGACCGTAGGCGTATTCGCCTTCCACGCGGATGGTGGCGCGGTTGATGCCTGCGATTTCGCCGTCGTCTTCTTCGAGGATTTCGATTTTGAAGCCTTTGCGCTCGGCGTAGCGGCTGTACATGCGGAACAGCATGCCCGCCCAGTCTTCCGCTTCCGTACCGCCCGCGCCTGCGGTGATGTCGATAAAGCAGTTGTTCGGGTCGGCGGGCTGGTTGAACATCCGTTTGAACTCCAAATCCGCCATCTGTTTTTCCAGCCCAGCCACATCTTCTTGCACGGCGGCGAAACCTTCTTCGTCGTTTTCTTCGACGGTCATTTCAATCAGCATTCGGTTGTCTTCGATGCCCGACGCGATGTTGTCGAGCGTCAACACGATGCCTTCGAGGATTTTGCGCTCTTTGCCGATTTCTTGGGCGCGTTTCGGGTCGTTCCACAGCTCAGGGTCTTCGGAAAGGCCGATGACTTCTTCCAATCGGTCTTTCTTGCCCTGATAGTCCATATAGACGCGGATGTCTTCGCTGCGCTTTTCCAAATCGTTCAGGGTGTTGTTGAGCTGGTTGATTACTTCGGCTTCCATGATTCTTGTGTGCTTTCAGAATTTTAGGGGCGTATTGTAAGGGATTTGCGGGCTTTTTTCTATGATAAAGGTCGTCTGAAAACCTGAATCTCAAGTTTTCAGACGACCTTATATATTGGCATCTTTAGGTTTGCACCCTCCGCCAGCCATGTGGCGGATTCCTATCCGGTCTGACCGGATTATTTATTCAGACGTTTCCACTGTGCGGGGGTATAGGTTCGGGTAGTGGTTTTCTCGTTGCCATGACGGTCGGTTCGGGTTTCAGTTACCACGACCTTGTCCTCGTCAGAGGTATCGACTGAACGGGAGTAGAACGGCACCAGATTATACTCATCGGGGTTGTAACGATAGCGTTCTTCGATACGGGTGCAGCAGTCAACTTCGTTCGTCACAATCAGCGCTTTTTGTTTGTTGTCAACGCGGAACATCCCCATGTAATTCTTGGTCAATTCAGACAGTGAATAATTGGAGCTAAAATAACCATACTCACCTTGCACGTAGATATCGTATGTAGGAGAGTCTTTAGGACCTTTATTACCGGTTGCAACGGCAATATCTTTGAGTCCGTCAAAGGTGAAGTCTTTCATAATCAAAGGGCTTTTTGCCGCAGAGATTTTGCTGCCTTCGCCGCGTTCAAATATCAGGTCGTCACTCTTAAAAACATTTGTGGTTTCCTGCTTAGGGTGATACAAAAACACCGCGCCTTTGCCACCGCAATGATTGTCTTTGCAACTCTCGACAGAAATATGCGCCTGCCAGCCGTCGGGCAAATCAGTCACACGGAAAAATTCTTTTGCCTGAGCGCCAGCAGCAGCGAAAAGAGCAAATAGCATGAGGTATTTTTTCATCATAGTTCCTTTACGTTTAACCCCGACCGGGTAATCAAATCAAATTTATGCAGAAGAGTAACCCTCTTCATATCAGGCAGCAAGGGCAATTAAGCCAAACAGGTATTCTTTCATAATTTTCTTATCCTTGCTTTACAAAATGACAAAAGGTCGTCTGAAAGCAGGAAAGGTGTGCGGATAGGCGGGAAAGCTTCGTGCGTATGATGGCACGATTGGCGGCGTAGCTTATTCGGAAGTATTGCACATGGTATGTGAAGGTCGTCTGAAAATGGATTTCAGACGACCTTTGGTTTGGTTGGAAGGGAGTAGTTTAGAAAGGCTGCACACGGATTCCACATTAAGCGTGATTTGCTGGTGTGTGAATGTGAGACGTTGCCAAATTAGACAGCCCGCACCCTAAAACCCCGCCCGATCCAATTCTTCCAACAGCGCAGGCCGGCGCGGTTTTTCGCTATATTGCTCCCTGATTTCGTCGGCGAAGTCTTCCATCGCCTGCCGTTGTGCGGAATATTGGCGGCGGAGGGTCTTTAATTGGTTCAAGAGCTGACGGTATTGCTTACGGTTGCTTGCCTTATTGATTTCAGCCGCAAAGATTTTCAGGTAGAACGCTACGATTTGATCGTGATACGGCTCGGGGAAAGACGGGGCAAAACGTTCCATCATGTACAGCGAAAGATGTTGCTGCAATAGGGCGAGCAGCAGATCGAATTCCCGTTCATGCTCCAATATTTCAGCTTGCAGCGAATATTGACCCGACAAGCGCGTAAGCAGGCGGTTGAATTCATCTGGCCATTCGGCGGCGGAAAACGTGGCTTTCCATGCCTCGTAATGCGGCAATGAAAGGCTGGTGGAAAACGCCAAATCCGCTGCGATTTCGCGTA
>CAUSKT010000100.1:0-7317 GCA_963532335.1 uncultured Neisseria sp.
TACTGTCTGCGGCTTCGTCGCCTTGTCCTGATTTAAAGTTAATCCACTATATTTAGCGGTTGAACGCTGGGTTGGAAATGCAAAAAAAATGATAGGTGGCGCGGATGTTTTGATGTGGCGGTAATGCCTTTGCAAAGCAATGCGGATTGAATTTAAACTGATTTTTAAATTTATGATTTTTCTAGTTAATTTTTTCGCATTAATCGTAAAAGTTAAAATTTTTTTGAAGTGTTTTCAGTAGTATCTCAAAATTCATGTTTTGAGTTATAGAACTAAGGAGAAGCGCCATCTCTCTAATAAATTATGGGGTTTTCAATATAAACAATAAATTAAGTTGTCGGCAACCACAAATCTATCCTTTCTGAATACTGATTTTGTAGAGTAAGAATTCGGAATTACATACAAATTAGATGACTTATGCATAAAAAACGCCACTTGTTATCTTCTTGGACCGATTGTCAGATTTTCATTCGGAAAATAATCAGTTGAATTAGTATAGCGGCATTGAATAAGTATTTGGTATTTTGAGGCAAATGAGATTGTCATTATTTGTTCTGATTTGCAGCAGAAACAGCCAATAAATTTAAGAAGAGGATATTTATAATGAGTTTTTCACAAACCGACTTGGTCAACGCGCTGCGCCAACTTTCCGACCGCCTGCCTGAATTTTCAGAACAACAGGTAAGAACAGGGCGTCTGTTACGGGTAACAACCGAACGTCTAAGCAGTCATCTCAATGAAAATTTGAAAACTTTCGGTATCAACGAGAATTTATGGTTCGCTTTGATGGCGGTTTACGTCAGCCCTAAAAGCGAAATCCTTCCTTCGCGTTTGAGCGACTTGATGGATTTGACACGTACCAGTGCGACCCGTCTTTCCGATGAGATGGTAGAACGGGGATGGGTAGGTCGTCATATCAACCAGCAAGACCGCCGCCAGATTGTGTTAAAATTGACACAGGAAGGTGAGTCTTTTATCCAACAAGTATGGCCGCAGATTTCCAGTAAGAGCGGTGAAGCTTGGGAAGATTTCACCAATGAGGATTATACCCAGTTGCAAAATCTGTTGGGCAAGCTGTTGAACCGTTTGGACAGCTGATCTGATGCAGTAAGAATTGTGGCAGGGATAAAAGTAAAAAAACGGAGTCTGCCATGAAATCAAATATTGCCAAACGGGGCATCTGTATTATCGCAGTATCTGTACTTGCAGCTTGTGCGCAGTTTGGTAAACAAGCACCGTTGGAAGAACCAACGGTGTATTCTTTGCCCGATGGTAAGTCGGCATCCCTCATTCAAGACGGATGGTGGTTGCAATTAAAAGATAACAAACTGAATCAACTGGTTGCACAAGCTATCCAGACATCAACGGATTTGCGTATTGCCAAGGCGCGTTTCGAGCAAGCACAAGCGCAGCTGGGAATAACCGAAGCCGCCGGCAAAACGCAAATCGGTATGTCCGCGCGCGGGGTTGGGATGTATGTTGCACCCAAGCCCGCATCTTCCCGTATCGATACCGACCATACATTATTGTTGGCAAACGCGGCAGTACAGGGAAGTTGGACATTCGATTTTTGGGGAAAAAACCGTGAGCAGATTGCAGCAGTTTTGGGACGCCGTCAGGCAATTCTGTATGAAGCCCATCAGGCACGGATTGAGCTGGCGAATGCGGTAGCCAAGCAATATTTTATTTGGCAGGCTTTGAGCGAGCGTCAGGCTCTTGTGCAGGAACGTATCAATCTGTCAGAGAAAATGCAGCAATTGGTCTCACGCAGAATCCATGCAAACCTGATGCCCGCACAATCATTGTACCCGCTTGAATTGGCAAGTCAGCAACTTCAGTTGGAAAAAACGTCATTGGAACAACAGATTGCCAAAGTCCGACATGCCTTGGCAGTATTGAGCAGTAACGTGCCGAGAGCACTTTCCGAACAAGAACCCGGTAGGATGGGGGTGGTTCCTGTTGTGCCTGTGAATAGAATCCATGCGGATTTGTTAGCTGCCCGACCGGATATCGCGGCACAAAAATCATTATTGGAATCTAAGCTGCATACGGTTAAATCCACCGAAGCAGAGTTTTATCCCAATATCGAGTTAAAAGCCTTGGCGGGTCTTGGACATATTGATGCATTCAATGTGGTAAGGGGTAAAACATCAGGCATGCTGGGTATTGTTCCTGCTATCAATCTTCCTATTTTTACGTCTGGGGCATTACAGTCAAAATTGGCAGGCAAACGCGCAGAATATAATGAGCAGGTGGCCGTGTACGATCAAACGGTTTTGAATGCGATGCGTTCTGCTGCGGATGCTGTTGTAGATTACCAAAGCCTGCAAAGCAAACAGTCTACTTGGGATAAAATGCTGAAAATATCCGAGAAGTCGGTTAAAAATGCTCAGGGTAGAGTGAGGGCGGGATTGGATAATGGTCTCAGCGCATTACAAAAACAAGATGATATGTTGCAAGTGAAAATGCAATTGGTGCAGTATCAATCTGAACGGTTGATTGCATGGAGCAATCTGAATGCCCAGTTGGGTGGTGGGTTTAAATCGCAATAGAAGGTTTTCAGACGACCCCTTTCCTTTTAATCAAGTCAATTGGCGATATTTTGGATATGCATTTAACGTTTAAATGTATGTATTCAGAATGTCGCCAATTGCTTTTGGGTTGTCAGGAATCGGTATTGCTTGGATGACTTTGAAATGATTGTTTGCGCCTAATGGTAAAAGGGGATATCCAAATGGTTTTTAAATATGATTGTTACTTGATTGAGTAACGATGCGGCTATAGAATGCACCTCTGTATGTATTTTTCAGTATTGTCTATTCTATTAAAATCAATGAGATATTAGTGGGATGGGGTGCATAAGGAAAATAGTCTGTAATTACTCAGGTTAAAATGAAATCATGGATGCGAATCTAGAAAATAATGAACAATTACGCAATTCAGGGACAAAAAGTTCAAGGGTGGGGCGTAAACGCGGGCGTAATCTGGCAGTTATTACACTGCTTTTTATTTTGATTGCAGTCGGTGTGGCTCTTGCGTATTTCTTATTCTGGCAATATGAGGAAGAGACGGAAGATGCCTATGTTGCAGGTCATCTGGTGCAAATTACCCCTCAGGTCACCGGTACGGTAAGGAAGGTGATGTATGACGATACTGATGTGGTCAAAAAAGGGGATGTCTTGGTTGCGTTGGATGACAGCGATTTTCAGCTGGCTTACGAGCGTGCTCAAAATGAATTGATTCAGGCAATTCGTCAGAATAAACAACAAACTGCGGTTAACTCAAAAGCAAAAGCGCAGGTTCTTTTGCGAAAAGCCGAATTAGCAAAGGCTCAGGCAGATTTACGCCGACGTGAAGCTTTATCGGGAACGGATGCGATTTCAGGTGAAGAGTTGAGTCATGCCCGTGCTGCGGTGGTTCAGGCGCAAGCGGCTTTGAAGGCAGTGGAAGCGGAAGAGACTTCTGCACAAGCAGTTTTAGGTAATAATATCCCTCTGCGGCAACAACCTGCGGTGCAAACAGCCATCAGCCATATTAAGGATGCATGGCTGAATCTGCAACGCACCCAAATTCGCGCGCCGATGAATGGACAGATTGCCAAACGAAATGTTCAAGTTGGGCAGCGTATTGCCCAAGGTTCCCCAATGATGGCTGTGGTTCCTTTGAGCAATCTTTGGGTGGATGCTAACTTTAAAGAATCGCAACTGCGTCAAATGAAAATTGGTCAACCTGTTGAAATGACTGCTGATTTATATGGAAATAAAGTGGTCTATCATGGCAGGGTGATGGGTTTGTCAGCGGGTACGGGCAGTGCATTCTCCCTTTTACCGCCGCAAAATGCGACGGGGAACTGGATTAAGGTTGTGCAACGTGTTCCGGTCCGCATCAGTTTGGATGCGAAAGAGTTGCAGGCTAATCCGCTTCGTGTCGGTTTATCTATGAAGGTAAAGGTTGATATTGCAGGTGCCGGCTCAGGAAAAAACATGACGGCTGCCGCTGATAAAAATGTAGAATCCCCAGAAACTGAAGGCGTAGATTGGGCTGCCGCCGATGCGTTGATCGATAAGATTTTTGAGAAATACGCTAAGTAAAAATGTTTTCAGACGACCTTTCATGCGTTGAATTGCTGAGAATGTGGGTATTTGATAGCAAGTAGATATCGAAGCGCATGAGGAAGCAAAGTTGTGATGGATTAAATAATGCAGGGCAGAACTTTGTTTGTGGCTTGCGATGATGTGAATATTCATCAAAGAGGTCGTCTGAAAAGGGATGTGTATCTAAGCGCAATCACTGTGCAATATATTGAATGAGTAATAGCGAAGAAATATGAATTATCCGCCATTGCAGGGTGTTAGGCTGGTGCTGGTTACGTTGGC
Source organism: uncultured Neisseria sp. (assembly GCA_963532335.1). Classification (GTDB taxonomy): domain Bacteria; phylum Pseudomonadota; class Gammaproteobacteria; order Burkholderiales; family Neisseriaceae; genus Neisseria. The sequence goes on from CAUSKT010000100.1 coordinate 4,377, forward strand.
GCTCAGCCTTGCCGTTTTTATGGAAGTCTTGGATACCACGATTGCCAATGTTGCAGTACCGGTAATTGCCGGGGACTTAGGGGCAGCGACTACTCAGGGTACTTGGGTCATTACATCATTTGCTGTGGCGAATGCGATTTCAGTACCGCTAACCGGATTTATGGCAAAACGGTTTGGCGAAGTAAAACTGTTTATCGCCTCCGTAGTGGGATTTGTTTTGCTGTCGTGGTTGTGCGGCATTGCACCCAATCTTCAGGCTTTGGTGATCTTCAGGGTGTTACAAGGCTTTGTAGCCGGACCGTTGATTCCGCTGTCGCAAAGTTTGTTAATGGCATCGTATCCTCCTGAAAAACGGACATTGGCTTTGGCATTGTGGGCAATGACCGTTGTCGTCGCGCCTGTTTTAGGTCCTATTCTCGGCGGTTGGATTTCGGATAATTGGCATTGGGGTTGGATTTTCTTCATCAACATCCCTATCGGTATTATTTCTGCACTTATTGTGTGGCAGCAATTGAGGGATAGGGAAACAGAAGTGGTTAAGACGCCGATAGATTACATCGGTTTGGTCTTGATGGTGGTTGGCGTCGGTGCGCTGCAAATGATGCTTGATAGAGGTAAAGAGTTGGACTGGTTTGCCTCTGGAGAGATTATTGTGTTAGGCATCGTTGCATTGGTATGTCTGACGTATTTTGTGGTTTGGGAGCTTGGCGAGAAATACCCGATTGTCGATTTTTCTTTGTTTAGCAACAGAAATTTTACGATAGGCGTACTGGCAACTTCATTGGGCTTTATGGTTTACATGGGTACGCTCACGCTGTTGCCGCTGGTGTTGCAGTCTAATCTTGGCTATACCGCAACATGGGCGGGCTTGGCGGCTGCACCGGTGGGCTTCCTTCCTATCTTGTTGTCCCCGATTATAGGTAGATTCGGCAACCGCATTGACATGCGTCTTCTTGTCACCGCAAGTTTCTTGACGTTTGCTTTTACTTTCTATTGGCGCACTGATTTTTATGCCGGAATGAATATGAGCAATGTTGTTTGGCCCCAATTCTGGCAAGGCTTGGGTGTGTCCATGTTTTTCCTTCCGTTGACCAGCATTACATTGTCCCATATTAAATCCGATCAAATTGCATCAGCAAGTAGCCTGTCTAATTTCTTGCGCGTCTTCATGGGTGGTGTGGGTGTATCCATAGTCAGTACCATGTGGGAGCGGAGAGAAGCTTTGCATCATACGCAACTGAGTGAACAGATTAATCCATATTCGAGTTTGACTGTTCAAACAGTTCATGAAATGACGAATCGGGGGCTGAGTGAACAGCAGGTTTTGAAAAATATTTCCGATGCCATTACGCAGCAAGGCTTCATTATGGGATCAAACGAGATTTTTCTGGCTGGCAGTATCTTGTTCATCGTCATGATTTCCATAATTTGGTTTGCTAAGCCGCCGTTTAATGGGAGTTCATCAGCAGGGCATTAAATATCACAAAGGTCGTCTGAAAATTTTCAGACGACCTTTGCTGTTGTAGAAGATAGTTAAGGTTAACCTGATTACTTACAGGTTTAGTTTGTCCAGATGGCGAGCAAGAGATTGAACAATTTCTTCTGCTACCTGTAATTTCTCTTTCTCAGGGAAAGATAGTTCCTCGTCATCCGTAATAATAGTAATCTGATTGGTGGATTTTCCCATTGCTTGAGAAACGTCATTGGCAATCAGCATCGGAATGCCTTTGCGTAAACGTTTTTCCCGAGCATATTCCAAAACTTTTTCACTTTCTGCGGCAAATCCAATGCAAAAAGGCGGTTTGGGTAGGGTGGCTACAGATGCCAAAATATCAGGATTGGCTTCCAATTCAAGGGTCGGGGTATCTTTTGAATTTTCTTTTTTCAATTTGTGCGGGCTGCTGTTTTTTACCTTATAGTCAGCCACAGCGGCTACGGAAATAAAAACATCCTGATCTTCAATATATTTATGAACAGCATCGCACATTTCTTTGGCGCTAATAGCCTGTTCCATATGATAGAGACCGGTAGGCTGGGGAGTTTGTAACTGTCCATAAATCAACGTAACTTGTGCGCCGGCCATTCTGCATGCACGGGCTAGGGCAATGCCCATTTGACCGCTGGAAATATTCGTAATTCCACGGACCGGGTCAATCATTTCCAAGGTCGCGCCGGCAGTGATTAAGATTTTTTTGCCGGCAAGTATTTTCGGCGTCCATAAATCATGAATCAAATCGGCAAGTTCAATCGCTTCAGGCATTCTCCCTATCCCGATTTCACCGCAAGCCTGTTCGCCATAGGATGGCTGAAAAACCGTGATGTCGTCTGAAATCAGTTGTTGGATATTCCTTTGATTGGCAGGATTGTTCCACATCTCCACATTCATCGCCGGAGCGACTGCCATGGGGCATTTTCGTGCTGCTGCCAAATTGGTCAGCAGATTATCAGCAATACCGTTGGCAATCTTGGCAACCGTATTGGCAGTAGCGGGAGCAATTAAAAAAACATCCGCTTCTCGGGTTAAATCAATATGACTCATTCCTCTAGTCGAGTGGCCATCGTGCGTATCGACTAGAACAGGATGTCCGCTTAATGCTTGAAACGTAAGGGGGGTAACAAATTCAGTGGCGGCACGGCTCATTGCCACCGTTACAGAATATCCTTGTTTTTTTAGTAATCGGACCAACTCACATGATTTATAAGCCGCAATACCACCGCTTATCCCTAAAAGAATGTGTTTACTCATTACAGCAACTCAATCCAATTTGAATCAAATAAGTCATAATACTAACGGATACTGTTCAAAAAAGTAACAGGGACTTATGGGTGGATGGCTTTAAGTTGTGAGTTGAAGCTCGGTATGTTTGAAATTGTTTCGGATATTTATGATAAAGGTCGTCTGAAAGGGATTTCAGAAGACTTTTACTGTTGATTGAGTTTG
>CAUSKT010000101.1:0-7173 GCA_963532335.1 uncultured Neisseria sp.
TGGTACTGTTCTACACCCTGGTGGCATGGGTCTGCGTGTGGAACATCATCGTCAACCGCAGAGCAGACGCCGACGAACCCGCCCTTCAAACCCACCTCATCGGCATCATCCTGGGCGCGGTCGCCGCCTTTGGCATTTTCCTCATTGGCGCCACCACTGTTCTGTCTACCAAGGACCATGAACTGAGCTCGTCCATGAACATCCTGGGCCGCTTCATCCTGCTCATCTATATCTGTGTTCTTGGCAGGTATCGGAAACAGGCCATCAGCACGGTACTTAAGACATCCGTGCGCTCCATGCGCCTTGATGCCACGTCTCGTGAGGAACAGCCTCATCAGATTTCAAGAGGTCGCCAGCCCAAGCAGCACCTCATTTCCACGCTGGAAAAACGGCTGGGCATGAGTACCGAACAGTTCTTTGATGAACGGATCGGAAACCACGTCCGACTCTGGATCATCATGCTGGCCTTGGGTACATGGGCGTATGCACTCCATGCCATGAGTCACATCCGCGACAACGAACTTACGATCCTCCCCGCCCTTTTATCCCTGGTCGTGATCGGCATCCTGTTCGTCATCGTGATATTCACTCCTCCACTGAGGTACGTGGCCGCCATCATCATCACGCCGCTCGCGTTCCTCAGTGTCCAGGTCGAGGCAGGACTTCGGATCTGTCTCAACAGGCCTTATGATCCCTGATTGTGATCGATCACGAGTCCTTCATCCCGCTTGAACATCAAGTGGGGTTCTCATGGCGTACGTTTTGGTATGCCTTCTCATAAAAAACTCAGGCCCCCTAAATCCGGAAAGCTCCATATCTCTAAACTGAACCGCCCTGGGTTTGGAGGAGGCTCCAATCTTTGGGAAGATGGGGCCATGATGAAGAAGTCAACGAAGCTCCCTCCTGAAGTCCTTGAGCGTGCCGTGCGCATGGTGTTCAACGCCCGCTACACCGAGCGCCGGGCCGAGGCCGGCGTTGAGCCGTCGGTGGGCAGTCGGGGCGACAGCTACGACAGTGCGCCGGCAGAGACGATCAATGGCCTGTACAAGGTCGAAGTCATTCACCGGCACGGTCCTTGGAAGAGCGTTCATGCCGTGGAGCCGCCACGCTCAAATCGGTCTATTGGTTCAACAATCACCGATTGCTTGAGCCGCTCGGTTACAGCCCGCTAGCCGAAGCTGAGGCAAACCACTATCGCAGTCAGCATGCACAGCCCATGCATTCCAGACAAGCAACCCGCTCCGCCTCCACCGACCGCCACTGCTTCGGGCACTGGTCCTCATCCTGTACGTGCCGCACCCGGATAATGAAGCGCTGGCCATCAGCCTCCGGCACGATCTCCACCACCCGCATCAGCCACTCATCGAAGGACATGAAGCGCAGCGCTCCCGTACAGGGCGCAGCCGAGGCGCCCCACCACCCATGACAGTAAATCGACCGTCTGCTTCCCAGTACTCACACGCGCTGTCCAGCTATGATAGGTTAAATTCAGTCAATGCCAAGCACGACTTCATTGCCGCCTTTTCCAAGGGGATCACCCAAACGTAGAGACTCCGGCAGTGGGAAGCACGACATGGCATGCCACTACACACGGATCACGATCAATCGCATAATCCAGGTGATCCAACCTGGCCCGACCAATGAGGCACTGACCCCAGCAACGATGGGGTGAGTATGTTCAGGAGGCAACTAATGCAGTTCATACACCAAGGCCCCGATGTCCCCGAACGTCTGTTACAGGCACATGAAGATGGGCGTGTAGTGTTCTTCTGCGGCGCAGGTATTTCCTACCTGGCGGGCTTGCCGGGCTTCGCTGGTTTGGTGAATCAACTTTATGCAGACCTGGGAGTCACGCCCAGCGAAGTGCAGAAAACAGCAATCAATGCCAAGCAGTTTGATACAGCCATTGGCTTATTGGAAGCAGAATTCGTCGGTGGTCGCGAGGCGGTCCGTCGGAAGCTCGCAAGCATCCTGACCCCAAAACTTGAAGCACAAAATGCGACCGCCACGCATGATGCCTTGCTGACGTTGGGCAAGTGCCGCAATGGCCATACGCACCTCATCACCACCAACTTCGACCGTCTGTTCGAGGAGGTGATTGCTAGGAAATCTCTAACTATAGAGCGGTTTCAGGCACCGCTTCTTCCACCACCAAAGAACCGCTGGGATGGTCTGGTTTACCTGCATGGACTGCTGAGTGATCAACCAACCCAACGTGAACTAGATAGACTAGTTGTCTCCAGCGGAGATTTCGGACTAGCCTATCTCACTGAGCGTTGGGCAGCCCGTTTCGTCAGTGAGTTGTTCCGTAACTACACCGTGTGTTTCGTTGGCTACAGTATCAACGACCCGGTACTGCGCTACATGATGGATGCCTTGGCCGCTGACCGCCTACTGGGCGAGTCACCACCAGAGATGTTCGCCTTCGGCAGCTTCTCCGAAGGCAATGAGCAAGAACAAGCCAACGAGTGGCGAGCCAAGAACGTAACACCCATACTCTATCTCGAACATAACCAACACGCTTACCTGCACGAGACCCTCCATGCCTGGGCCAAGACCTATCGTGACGGTGTGCGCGGCAAGGAGCATATCGTGCTCGATCCTGCCATAGCCCACCCCTTGGCCAGCACTCAGCAGGATGGCTTCGTCGGCCGGGTACTGTGGGCACTGAGCGATCCAAGCGGTCTGCCCGCCAGATGCTTTGCGGATCGTGATCCGGTGCCGTCACTGGATTGGCTGGTCCCGCTGAGCAAAGAACGCTACCATCATGCCGACCTTGAGCGCTTCGGTGTTGCCCCCGGATCGGCCGTCGATGACAAGCTCTCCTTCAGCCTGACTCGTCGACCTTCACCCTATCCCCTGGCGCCACTGATGTGTATCGTCGATGCGGGGATGCATGACTGCCGCTGGGACAAGGTAATGCTGCAACTGGCGCGTTGGCTGGTTCGTCATCTAGACAACCCTAGTCTATTGCTGTGGATAGTCAAACAAGGCAGTCATCCTCATCAGGATCTAGTCCGACAGATCGAAAACCGTCTGGAAGAATTGACAGAACTGGAACGCCAAGGCAACACCGCTGAATTGGCACGCATTCGTCGAGGCGCATCCAATGCCATTCCAGGCCCGCTGATGCGGACACTATGGCGATTGCTGCTGACCAGGCGCATAAAATCGTCACCGCACGATATCAACCTGTACCGCTGGAAAGTCCGCTTCAAGCGCGATGGTCTCACCCCTGCCCTGCGCCTAGAACTACGTGAAATACTGACACCGCGTGTATCGTTGTGCGAACCGCTCCAGGGGCCAAACAAGGACAGTGAAGCCTGTGAGCCGCAGTGCATCAAGGAGCTTGTGGACTGGAAGATCGTGCTGTCCGCGGATCATGTCCATGAGAGTCTGCATGATCTGCGCAAGGACGATCGCTGGAACTCCGCGCTTTCAGAGCTTCTTCCCGACATCAGTACCCTGTTGCGCGACGCACTTGATCTGATGCGCGAGCTTGGTGGCGCCACGCACTGGAGCGATCTATCCTACATACATCACCCCTCAATCGGTGAACACCCACAGAACCGGCACTTCGACGATTGGACCGCGTTGATCGACCTGACCCGAGATGCCTGGCTCGCTACAGCCATCCGATTCCCGGCGCAGGCTTTGCTCGTGGCGCAGATATGGTGGCAGACACCCTATCCACTGTTTCGCCGCCTCGCTTTCTTCGCCTCCGCACAAAACAATGTAGTCCCTCATCGCCAGGCGCTCGACTGGCTGCTGGCGGACGGCCACTGGTGGTTGTGGTCATCAGAAACAAAACGGGAGACTATTCGTCTACTGGTAGCGCTGGCACCGAAACTCGATAACGTGATGATGCAGGAACTGGAACAGGCCGTACTCGCCGGTCCGCCACACGACATGATCAAAGACCGCACTGATCCGGCGCACAGGGTCCGAATTATGGAACGCGAAGTCTGGCTTCGGCTGGAAAAGATCGCCAAGACCGGCGCAGTTTTGGGCTCAGAAAGCAGCGTCCGACTAAGCAACCTTTCGAAACAGCATCCGGAATGGATACTAGAAGAGGATCAGAGCGACGAGTTCCCTTACTGGATGGACGTTGGTAACGGGTTGCGCGGCTTCATTCCCACACCGCGCCGCAGGCGTGAGTTGGTCAAGTGGCTACAGCAGCACCCCAGCCCAGACTCTTGGCAGGAAGATGACTGGCGTCAGCGCTGCCGCGACAACTTTGCTTCGACTGCTTGTGCGTTGTATGCCCTGACCAAGGAGAATGTCTGGCCAAAGGATCGCTGGCGCGAAGCTCTGCAGGCGTGGTCAGAAGAGAAGCTCCTGAAACGCTCCTGGCGTTACATAGCGCCAACCCTGGCCACCGCACCTGACAACGTATTGCAAACACTCGCTCACGATATCAGCTGGTGGCTACAAGCCGTTGCCAGAACCTTTGAAGGACATGAGGCACTCTTCTTGGAGCTCACTCACCGTATCCTGACGCAGGACCATCAGGACAGAGTCGATACCAGCCCCCTCGTCGGGCTAGCCGACATCAATCACCCCGTAAGCTACGTTACCGAGGCACTGCTGCGCTGGTGGTATCGACGCTCTCTGGAGGATGGACAAGGCTTGCCTGAAGCAGTCAAGCCCATGTTCACCGAGCTTTGCAATCCCCAGATAGACAGGTATCGACATGGGCGTATGTTGCTGGCTGCCCATGTGGTTACCTTGTTCCGCGTCGACGAAAACTGGGCCAAGCAACACCTATTGCCGCTTTTTGACTGGCAGCGTTCTGAAACCGAAGCACGCACGGCATGGAAAGGGTTCTTATGGTCACCGCGACTGTATCACCCTCTGATGCAAATTCTCAAATCAGCCTTTCTTGAATCCGCGCATCACTATGCCGCATTGGGCGAACAAGGGAGGCAGTATGCAGCGCTACTGACATTCGCTGCCCTCGATCCGACAGATACATTCTCCACCGCCGAGCTGGCGACCGCCACACGCTCATTACCTCAAGATGGTTTACACGATGCAGCTCAAACATTGGTACGGACTCTAGAAGAAGCAGGAAAGCAACGTGCCAACTATTGGACGAACCGGGTTGCACCGTATCTGCATGCCATCTGGCCCAAGGCGAAAAACCGTGTTTCACCCGCCATCGCATATAGCCTCGGCCTCCTTTGCGTTGCGGCACATGAGTCATTCCCCGAGGCTCTAACGCTTCTTCGGGCCTGGTTGCAATTGCGACCACCGGCCCATCCAGACTATCTGGTGCATCGGCTACACAAAGCAGGTCTCTGTAGCAGTCATCCGAAACAGGCACTGGACTTCCTGAGCCTAGTGCTAAAGGATCAACCCCAATGGCCGTTCAGTGGCCTCAAGCCCTGCCTTGACAAAATAAAGATGGAAAGTCCGGAACTCGAAACTGATCAGCGCTTTGAAAGGCTAACAACGTATCTTCACCAGCATGAATAATACTGAGGTAGTGTCGCAGACTTCTTCATCAATAAACAAACCAGAAGTTGGGACTCCTCGAACTGCTCCCACAGGCGCACATACATGCAGGGAGCACAGCCGGCATAAGGAAGGCAGCTCCAAGGCCGCCTCCCCTGCCCCCCGGCCTGGGGATCGTCACCCTGCGCAGGACCTGCCTCATGTTCTCCTTCGTCAGCGCCGCCCATAGCAAACCCGATCCTGCCTCCTGTTCATCATGACGCGGCGCGCATGGCTTCCTCGCTGGCAAGTTCGCCCTGCCGAACAGAGCCTTGTATCCAGTTCTTGTCCATCAGCTCGCAGATTGCGCCATCACGTCTCCTCCCAACAATCATCTTTTCACTATCTATTCGTCGTGAAAAGACTCCGCATGCAGTTGCGCTTCGCTTCACTCGCCGTGATCAATTTGTGACGGGACTTACACCCGAAGGCGTGCCCCCCCCGATGCTGGACGCACCACGCAAAAGGCCAGCACGAAGCCAGCCCCTTCCGAATAAGAGAATCAGTCGCATCAAAATCTGCAAATCCCATCTTAGGCAAATATAGATATTACAATACCAGCCCAACCCTAAAGCACCGAATCAAGCCACATCACGAATCACATGAACCCATCACCAATTTCTGTGCAAGTCAATTTCGGTAGTTTGAAAATAGGCCCAAGTTCTTCCTGAAGGCCGTCACATCTCGTCTTATCTTGAATATCCAACAAGAATTTACCAGAACCCCTAACCCAAAGGTGAACCAAAAACATGATATCAACCAGGTCGAACCCAAGTTCGCCGGACGACATCAAAATCTCCTTCCCCAAACATTTATTTTGAATATGCCGTTTAAAACAGACTCTCGCCTGTTCTAATGCCTCTTCCAGCACAAATTCCTCCGTGAGAGCAAACGACGCCCCATCATAAGGCCACCACCCAAAATCAATTATCTTTGACTCCATCTTAAGATTCGCATCAAGAAAAATGCAAAACATCTCTCCGTAGAACTTTCCGGACTTACGAAACGAAGTCGTTATTACAACTGCAGGTTCACCAAACCGGGTAACTTGAGCGCTATAAACTCTATACACAACCAATCTCCTTGAAAATCATTTTTTCTTAAAACAAACACCCGCCAACTCACGCCAGCGGGTGTTCGTTCTTTCAGCCTATCCGAGTTATACCGCAACTCGGATCCGAGTCAGACAAGCGTCTGATTAGCGGCACTCGGCAGGAGCGAAGCGCGACTCCAGCGTACCAGCCGTACCAAAGCCGCTAGCCGCATCTTTGGACTTGCAACGCCATTGCAGTGCGTCCTGAATCGGCGAGAACTGAGCTTTTGCCGACGGCAGGGGCGTGTCGACACCGACCTTGTCAGTCGGGTTCGCCTTAACCTTTGTGTAGGGCGTCAGCGTCAGCGTATTTTTGCTGGTGGCAGCAACACGCGGCTGATAGGTGATGGTAATCACACCATCTGTCTCGGCAACTGCGACCGACAGGACGTTGGTCGAAGAGGAAGGTGCGTTATAGCCGGTTGCATAGCCTTTCGGATACGTGGTGTTATCGTTCGCGCCCGACGTAGCAATCTCCGCCACGTTCAGCTTGGCAGCAGCAGCCAGCGACAGACCTTCCGACACGCGAGCGCGGATCGTGTAGTCCTGGTAAGCCGGGATGGCCACGGCGGCCAGAATACCGA
>CAUSKT010000102.1:0-6985 GCA_963532335.1 uncultured Neisseria sp.
TCAACAAAAAAGACGGCGGCAGCGCGTATGCCTTTTCAGGCGGCCTGCACGGCGTAGGCGTATCCGTGACCAACGCCCTTTCCACCCGCCTTGAGGTAACTGTCAAACGCGAAGGCAAAATCCACCGCATTGTGTTTGCCAGCGGCGACGTGGTCGAACCGTTGGTGGAAGTGGGCAAATGCGCCGTCAAAGACAGCGGCACCGAAGTGCGCGTTTGGCCGGACGGCAAATATTTTGAAAGCCCGAATTACAGCATCCCCGAACTCGAACGCCTGCTGCGCGCCAAAGCCGTGCTGCTGCCGGGCGTGCGCGTTTCCCTGACCCGTCCGGTCAAAGGCGAGGACGAAGCGCACACCCAAACCTGGCACTACCCCGACGGTCTGAAAAGCTATCTGACCGACCTGATTGCCGACGCACAGGAAGCCGTGCCGCTGTTCTCCTGCGAAAACTACATTTCAGACGACCACAACGGCGATTTCAGCATCGGCGAAGGCGCCGCGTTTGCCCTGACCTGGCTGGAAGAAGGCTCGTGCGCCAATGAAAGCTACGTCAACCTCATCCCCACCCCGCTGGGCGGCACACACGAAGCCGGTTTGAAACAAGCCGTGTTCAACGCCGTCAACAATTTCATCAATCTGCACAACCTCCTACCGCGCGGCGTGAAAGTGCAAAGCGACGACGTGTTCGGCAAAACCGCCTTCGTCCTCTCCGCCCGCGTCCTCGACCCGCAGTTCCAAGGTCAGACCAAAGACAAACTGACCAACCGCGACGCGCTGAAACTCGTCGCCGCCGTATCGGGCGACCCTTTGGAATTGTGGCTGAACCAAAACGTGGACTTCGGCAAAAAAATCGCCGAACTCGCCATCCGTCAGGCACAGGCGCGGATGCGTTCGGTTAAAAAAATCGAAAAGAAAAAAGGCAGCGGCGTTGCCGTTCTACCCGGCAAACTGACCGACTGCGAAAGCGAAGACATCCGCGAAAACGAACTCTTCCTCGTCGAAGGCGATTCCGCCGGCGGCTCCGCCAAACTCGCCCGCGACAAAGCCACCCAAGCCATCCTGCCCCTGCGCGGCAAAGTGCTCAACAGCTTTGAAGTCCACCCCGACCAACTCTTCGGCAACGCCGAAATCCACGACATTTCCGTCGCCATCGGCGTCGATCCGCACGGCATCAACGACCATCCCGATTTAAGCGGCCTGCGCTACGGCAAAATCGCCATCCTGTCCGATGCCGACGTGGACGGCTCGCATATTCAAGTTTTGCTGCTGACCCTGTTCTACCGCCACTTCCCGAAACTGGTCGCCGACGGACACATCTACGTCGCCCAGCCGCCGCTGTTCCGCGTCGATGTCAACGCACAAGGCAAAAGCAAACCCGCCCGCAAATTCTACGCCCTCGACCAAAACGAACTCGACAGCATTTTGGAGCGGCTGCAAAAAGAAGGCGTCAAAGAAACCGCCTATTCCATCAGCCGTTTCAAAGGCTTGGGCGAGATGAACCCCGACCAGCTCAAAGACACCACCATGCACCCCGACACCCGCCGCCTGTTGCAGGTACAAATCCCAGAAGGCGCAGATGACGAAACACGCGACATCTTCGTCAAACTGATGGGCAAAGGCGAAGCCGCCGCCCGCCGCGCATGGATGGAAAAAGAAGGCGATACGGCAGAATTGGATATTTGACGCCGTTTACTTGAAAAGCAAAAAGGTCGTCTGAAAACCGCCAATCGTTTGGAGAAAAACAATGTTCGAGTTTTATCAAGAAGACATTCAAAAATTAAACGAATATCTGCACGTTTTCCCGCAGGCAGAAGATATTTTCGTGGCAGAACAGTCATGGCTGAAAGAGCATTTCCTGCCGCTGGTTTCCATCGATTTGGCGGTTTTAAACCCCGATTGGGCAGGACAGACGGTACATATGCTCAACCCGTTCGAGCCGAGCGAAGGCTATATCGGCGACGGCACGGAGCCATACCACAACGAATTTACCGCCCCCAACTGGCTGGCCTTCCGCCTGACCGACGACAACCGTTACCAATTTTTGGGCAACGAAGGCTTCTTCATGCGCAGCCCCGTCAACCGCAATAATCCCCAAAACTATTACGACGAAGAATATGCCGACGAACTGCGCGCCCATTATCAAACAAGCAAGCAAAACGTTGAACAATACGGCTGCTTGCTTGACGCCCACTACCCCGAATACCAAGGTTCATTCAACCGCAAAAACTTTCTGGACGACATCGGCGGCGGCTTTTGGTACGGCAACTGGACGGAAGGCGCGGACATCCCGAGTGCCTTCGCATTAAACCTACAGCCTGCCGGTACGAAACTGACCGACTTGGACGACCTGCCCGACGACGGCATCAAGATTACCTACAATGGCAACCCGTTCCACTACATCGCCAATGTCGCCGGTTACAACTACTGCGGCGGAGGCGCGGACGCCATCATCCTGATGTACGAACCCGTCAGCCGCACCGTACTGTTTACATTCGATTATTCCTGACAGGCAAACAGGCAAAGAATCCGCCGCCTTCCTACCGCACGGCAAATTCAGTTGTTGATTCCATAGCCCGTATTCCACCTTGCAGAGAAATCAGTTTTCCGCACAGAAACATAAAGGCACAACCAAACGAAAGGTCGTCTGAAAACAGATTTGGTTTTTCAGACGACCTTTTTACATTATGCTGCCAAACAGGGTTAAAAAATCATGCAGTAATCTTCAAAAAGCTGGTAGAAGGCATTTCCATATTATTCCCTCAATAATTGCTCAATATGCATATTTTAAATGAGAAAATATATTTATGGCTGACAAAGACCGTTTTCTTGATAATAATATTGACCCTGACTCAGAATGAATCGAAAGCATAAAAGGTCGTCTGAAAGCCAATCGTTTCAAACCATCATCTAAGGACATTCATAAATGGTACGCCTTACCTCATCCCTATTATTGCTCATCACCGGCCTTTCACTTACCGCTTGCGGTTCTAGTATTGATTACGACCGCCAAGGATTGGAACGCAGCCAACAAATGTGGCAGCAGCGGCTGGACAGCCTTCCAATCGGCGCAACTGAAGCGCAACTGCGCGACTGGCAAAACAAATACGGATTAAAACTGGCGTTTCAAGAACCTGACCATTATTACAGTTCCAACCTGCCCGAAGGCCATTTCCCCGTAAAAAAACATTGGTCCAAATTCAGCCCTTGCGATGCTTTTTTCTTATCTTTGACCATCCAAACCAACGAGCAAAAGCAAGTGGTTAAAAAAGAACTGAAAGCCTTGGGCAGCTGCATATAAACCGTCTATGATTCAGTTCATCTGAAAACCAAAATCCGTTTTTCAGACGACCCGGACTTCGGATTCAAACTTTATCCATCATCAACATAAACCAACGCTCATCAATAAAGACTACAACATGAATTATCGCGAAATTATTAACGAACTAAATGAAAACCTACATGCATTTCCCGAAGCTGAAACCGTGTTTTCCGAAAAGCAGCCATGGTTGAAAGAACATTTTCTGCCTTGTATCAGTATCGACTTAGTGGAAATCAATCCCGAATGGAAAGGCATAACGCTGCATTTGATCAATCCGCAGGAACCGGGCGACGGCTTAATCGGCGAGCTGACGCAGTTCGCCCATAATGAATTTATCGGAATTAACTGGCTTTCATTCCGCTTGACTGAAGACAACCGTTACGAATTTTTGGGTGACGAGCGTTATTTTCTCCGCAGCCCGTCCAACAAACATTTGCTGACCGATCCGTATTTGGAAAAATATTTTGCCGAAAACCTGAAAAACTATGCCGAACATAAAAAAGCATTTCAGGAAAAAACAGGGTATTACGGTGGAGAGCCCTATTACAGCGAGTATGACGGATTATTTCTGAACAGCTTGGGTGGAGAACGCATTGAAAGCAGCAACTGGTCAACCTCAGATGACATCCCGTCTGCTTACAAAATGACGCAAGACGAAGACGGGAACGTCACCATTACCCACAATGGCAATCGTTTTTACCATATCGCCTCAGCTTGCGGCTATTCCTATTCCCATGGCGCAGACAATATTGTCATGCTGTATGAACCAATCAGCAGACTTGTTCTATTTACTTACGATTGGACATAAACCATGAGCGAATTAAACGACCAAACCTACGACACCATTTGCCGGCTTTGCGAACAAGGCGACACGTTGGCGGAAGACGGGCAATACGCCGAGGCACTCGAACTTTATTGGCAGGCGTGGGATTTGTTGCCCGAACCGAAAACCGACTGGGAAGCGGCAACATGGATTCTGGCAGCCATCGGCGATGCGGATTTCTTGAGCGGCGATTTTACCGCCGCGCACGAGCATTTAAGCCACGCCATGTATTGCCCGGACGCAATCGGCAACCCGTTTTTGCATTTGCGTTTAGGACAGGCGCAGTTTGAATTGGGCAATATGGAACGCGCCGCTGACGAGTTGATGCGTGCCTACATGGGTTTGGATGACGAAGCGTGGCTGGATGAAGACCCGAAATATCTGGATTTTTTAGCCACCGTGGCAGAAGGCATTGAAAACCACAGCCGAAAAAACCATTAGTGCAATATAGGCTGTGCCCTGTTTTTCAGACGACCCGAACTTCAAACCAGTTATATAGTGGATTAAATTTAAATCAGGACAAGGCGACGAAGCCGCAGACAGTACAGATAGTACGACAAGGCGAGGCAACGCCGTACTGGTTTAAAGTTAATCCACTATAAAAGGTCGTCTGAAAACCGGTCCCACCTAAAACTCAAAAGGAATCCATCATGTACACCTGCACTTCCTGCGGCGAAAAACATGAAGACATGCCTGCGCTCTGTTTTGCCACTCCCGATCCCTATAACCAACTCAGTGAAGAAGAACGCATTGCTTATCAAGCGGAATGCGATTCTGATTTCTGCATCATCCGCTATCCCGACCAAACCGACCGCTTTATCCGCGCGGTGCTGCTTATTCCGATTATCGGGCATGAGGAAACGCTGGAATACGGCGTGTGGGTATCCGTCAGTGAAAAGAGTTTTAACGACTATCAAAGCGACTTTCACGACAATCCGGAAAACGTCGTTTATTTCGGCAGGATATGCAACTGGCTGCCCCCTTACGAATCCGACACCTTCGGCCTGCACTGCAATGTCGTTACCCAGTCCGACAACCGACGTCCCCTGCTGCAACTGCATCAAGGCAGTGAACATCCGCTGGTACGCGACTTTTATCACGGCATAG
Source organism: uncultured Neisseria sp. (assembly GCA_963532335.1). Classification (GTDB taxonomy): domain Bacteria; phylum Pseudomonadota; class Gammaproteobacteria; order Burkholderiales; family Neisseriaceae; genus Neisseria. The sequence continues at coordinate 5,249 of CAUSKT010000102.1, forward strand.
AATATGCCGAAGCGCAGGCAAGGATAGAGGCGGCATTCGGTGCAGACTATTAAGGACCAAACGGCAAACCGCCCTCTATTGAACGAAACCATGTCCGACGGCTCCCGCCCGTTCCTGCAACTACCGCAAACCTGCCCGCCGTCGAGCCTGTTGCGGCAAATTGTCCGCTTAGGCGGAATCCTTACCGCCTCCGTTTCTGATGAAATAACAGGTGAAACGTGGATAGATTTCGGTTACAAGGGCTGGAAGTTCAGTATTCACAACCCATATGGTGAATATTGGTTTTTTGCCGAAAACAGCGAATGCCCCGAAGCTATATTGCAATCTATGATTCAGGTCGTCTGAAATCTAAAGTCCGGTTTTCAGACGACCTCAAATAAGGATCAACATGAAATACAAAGACCTACGCGACTTCATCTCCATGCTCGAGCAGCAGGGCAAACTCAAGCGCGTCGCGCATCCCGTTTCCCCGCATTTGGAAATGACCGAAATCGCCGACCGCGTGCTGCGCGCCGAAGGGCCGGCGTTGCTGTTTGAACACCCGATTAAGCCCGACGGTACGCGTTACGATTATCCCGTGTTGGCAAACCTGTTTGGCACGCCCGAACGTGTGGCGATGGGCATGGGTGCGGACAGCGTGTCCAAACTGCGCGAAATCGGGCAGACGCTGGCGTATTTGAAAGAACCCGAACCGCCCAAAGGCATCAAAGACGCGTTTTCCAAACTGCCGCTGCTGAAAGACATTTGGAGCATGGCGCCGAACGTGGTGAAAAATGCGCCGTGTCAGGAAATCGTGCGGGAAGGTAAAGACGTTGATTTGTATAAACTTCCGATTCAACATTGCTGGCCGGAAGACGTTGCGCCTCTGGTAACATGGGGCTTGACCGTAACGCGCGGGCCGCACAAAAAACGCCAAAATCTCGGCATTTACCGCCAACAGTTAATCGGCAAAAACAAGCTGATTATGCGCTGGCTGTCGCATCGCGGCGGCGCGTTGGATTATCAGGAGTTCCGCAAACTCAATCCCGATACGCCGTATCCCGTCGCCGTCGTACTCGGCTGCGACCCTGCCACCATTTTGGGTGCGGTAACGCCCGTTCCCGATACCTTGAGCGAATACCAGTTTGCCGGACTGCTGCGCGGTTCGCGGACGGAACTGGTGAAATGTATCGGCAACGATTTGCAAGTGCCTGCCCGTGCAGAAATCGTGCTGGAAGGCGTCATCCATCCGAACGAAACCGCGTTGGAAGGCCCATACGGCGACCACACGGGCTATTACAACGAGCAGGACCATTTCCCCGTGTTCACGGTCGAACGCATTACCATGCGCGAAAACCCGATTTACCACTCCACCTACACGGGCAAACCGCCCGATGAACCCGCCGTTTTGGGCGTGGCGTTGAACGAAGTGTTCGTACCGCTCTTGCAAAAGCAGTTCCCCGAAATCACCGATTTCTATCTGCCGCCCGAAGGCTGTTCCTACCGCATGGCGGTGGTCAGCATGAAAAAACAGTACGCCGGACACGCCAAGCGCGTGATGATGGGCTGCTGGTCGTTCCTGCGCCAGTTTATGTACACCAAATTCATCATCGTGGTCGATGACGACGTGAACGTGCGCGACTGGAAAGAAGTCATCTGGGCGGTAACCACGCGTATGGATCCCGTACGCGACACCGTTTTGATGGAAAACACGCCCATCGACTACCTCGACTTCGCCAGCCCCGTCAGCGGACTCGG
>CAUSKT010000103.1:0-6930 GCA_963532335.1 uncultured Neisseria sp.
TCACTTTGCAAACTCGTGCCATGGTTAGTCTCCAAACTTCTAAAATAGTAAAACGTGATTTATACCATAAAAAGCAGCATTCATTCAAGCTGTTTGATGAAAAAACGATTGTTTTCGAGAATGAGCCCCTTCAATGTTGTTTTCAGGGAACGCTGTTTCTTAAAACGTGACGGGGACGAATTATAGCGGATTTTGTTATCGAATACATTTGTTTATCCCAATCCTCAGCCCGCAATATCAAGAACGGGGTAAAAGCAAGTTGTAAAAATGTTGCTGCGAACAGTCCGTATCAACCGCACCGAACATCAACAAAAAGGTCGTCTGAAATTTTTCAGACGACCTTTGTTCAGACAATCCTATCAGTCCAACTGTGCAACCGATACCGGCAAACCACGTATTGCGGCAAGCATGGTATTGGCAGTTTTCTGCTGTTGGCGGAACGCTGCCATATTGGTAGGCGTCAGTTTTGGAGTCGGCAATGCAACAGTCGTCGGATTGACCGGCTGACCGTTCACGCGTGCTTCGTAGTGAAGGTGGGGGCCGGTTGAACGTCCGCTTGTACCGACGAAACCAATCACTTCACCGGCCCGGACATTACCTTCCGCCGGTGTAAATGCACTCATGTGACCATAAAGCGTCTCGACGCCATTAGAGTGTCTGATCATGACGGTATTACCATAACCGCCTTTCCAGCCTTTGAAGGTAATCACACCGTCGGCAGATGCTTTAATCGGCGTACCTGATGGTGCGGCATAGTCAATACCGGTATGCATACGGACGGTATGCAAGACGGGGTGGACCCGGTAGCCAAACGGCGAGGAAATACGGGTATAGACAACCGGCTCGATATTGAATCCCTCTTTTTGCTGGAGGGATTTACCGTTTTGGTCATAATAGCTGCCGCTCTCTTCATCGCCTTTGCCTTGGCTGTAATAATAAGCCTGATAAGTTTTTCCGCCTTTGACGATTTCAGCCGCCAGAATATCGCCGGTACCCATTTGTTGGCCGCGGAAATACATATTGTTGTACAGAAGACGCACGACATCGCCTTCCTGCAAATCCTCCAAACTCAGTACGTCAGAGAAAATTTCGCTGAGTGACTCGCGGATTTCGACAGGTATTTCGGCCTGCGCCATCGCACCGCGTGCGGAAGTCCGTACAACGATAGAGCGCAACGTCGGCATGACTTTCATATCCACTTCAGAAGTAGACAGCTGCCATTTGCCTTTGACTTTCTCCAACGCGACAAGGTTTCGTTCCAATTCTTCGTCGGTAAAGAATTGTACGTCCGTTACCTGACCTGATGAATCGACACGGATGTTGACGGATTGGTTGGCGCGCAAATGCTGCATATTTTGATCTGCGCTGTTTTTCGCCATGATTTGTTTGATATCGGTCTGCGCCACACCCATACGCGCCAAAACGTCGGCAAGGGAATCGCCCTGTTGGACAACTTCCTGCGCCCAATAGCTGGACTGGAAATTGTTGGTTTCAACATAAACGGCGGGCAATTCCTCTGAAATCCGCTCCAACGCAATGCCTTGAGGATTGGAAACCGGCTCAGTGACCGCATAGGCAGTCATTACTCCTGACACAGGCAGCAGGATGCCCAACAACGACCAACGAACGGGTTTGTTGTGCCAGAAACGGCGCATGAATGAAAATCGAGTTGTTTTAGTCACGCATTATCCTTCAATGCGGTAATAATTACTCTACTACCGCATTTCTTATGTCATTTGAAATTATTGAGTTTAATTGTTTATCTTATCAACCGTGTTTACGGTCTCTCCCAGACAATATATATACCAAGTGAATAAAATAAACAATCAAATTTACTCAGAACCGAGCATGATTATCGGGGCTATTCTTTTGATTTACACCCCTTTTTTCTGAAATTTACGAGAACTTGATTATAACATATGCACACTTCCAACTCAAAAACGCCATCCATCATCCAACCTGATTAATGACATTGGTTATTTTGAGTATGTTGTATTTTCTCGCGTAAAATAAGCTTTTTCCGTTCTGACCACCGCCATGAATCTGACGCTTGCCCTCCCCTCTCTCAACCGTCAAAAAGATGAGACACCTCCTCCTCTCCAGCTTCCTGCTTTTAACCAAATCTTGCGATATGGGTTATTACATAAACAAGAAATGAAGCCGTCTGATTTTTATCGCCGGCATTTATGGAAGGGAAGTTTGTTGACCCAAATCAAAGAGATGACGGGGATTCCACCGCATCAGGCGGCAGCGTTTGCCAGCCCGATATGGCAGCAAATGGGATTGCACCAAGTCAGCGTAGTCAGCGGTGAACATCTGCAAATCACGAAAGAAGAAGCCGCTCGATTATGTTTGGAACTGTCTGAGTTTTACAGCAAAGAGGGTTGGCATTTTCTGCCTGTCCGTCCCGATTTGTGGCTGATTACTTTGCCATCGGAAAGCGATTGGGGGATTGCGCCGGTATTGGATATCTACGGACAAATCGGTTCGGCGGACCAAGCTGATGGAAAAGACGCCTTGCAATGGTTGGGAATGCAGACTGAAATTCAAATGTGGCTGCATCAACACCCGCTCAACGCCGTCCGCACTCAAAACGATACTCCTACAATCAACGGGCTTTGGCTGTGGCAGGATTTAACGGGGCTGCGATCTGCGGACTTCGTCGCTTCCGACAGCATTTGGGCGCAATTTTCAGACGACCCCCGCTTGGATGCACCTTATGATTTTCAAGCTTGGCTGGATGCGGTGGATGAATCGGGTATTCATCCCGCCAACCCCGTCATTTTTCTGGACGACTTGGCTGTTACGGAGCAAACAGGCGATATTCAGACATACCAAGAAATTTTAGAAAGCTGGGAAACCCGCTGGTTTGCCCCGCTTTGGCAGGCAGTCTCGCAAGGTCGTCTGAAAAATCTGTCTATCAGTACCGACGGTGAAAACGGTGGCACTTTACGCATCACGCCGTTTTCAAAATGGAAATTCTGGCACCCAAAAAAAACATTTACCGGCAGATGGTAATGCGCCCGCCCCGCCTCGCCGCCCTGTTTATAGAAACACCAATAACGTTTACAATACGCGACCATTCTACTATTTGCACACACCGCCCATGAAAATCCGACTCGGTCAGCACAATGCACCTGATTTTCCGCAAGGAGCGGCCGTCACTATCGGTAATTTCGACGGCGTACACCTCGGTCACAAACACATCCTGCAAAAACTCAAAAACGAAGCCGATTCGCGCAACCTTCCCGTTATCGTCGTCATTTTCGAGCCGCAACCCAAAGAATTCTTCTCCCTAAAAGCAGGCTTTACGCCCCCATGCCGCATCGCCCCTTTGCGTACCAAGCTGGATTTGTTGAGCGATACCGGCTGTATCGACGCCGTATGGGTGCTGCGTTTCAACCAAGAATTTGCCGATATGAGCGCACAGGATTTCATCGACAAACTGCTGCGCCAAACCCTCAACACACGCTACCTGCTTATCGGCGACGATTTCCGCTTCGGCGCCGGACGCGAAGGCTGTTTCGACTTATTGAAACAGCAAAGCGATATACAAACCGAATGCACGCCTTCCGTCATCGTCGAAGACATCCGCACCAGCAGCACAGCCGTGCGCGAAGCCTTGACAGACGGCAACTTGGCGTACGCCAAAAAGCTTTTGGGCCACGATTACGTTTTGAGCGGCAAAGTCAAACATGGCAAAAAACTCGGCAGAACCATCAACGCCCCCACTGCCAACATCCAACTTCCGCCCCACCGCTATCCCCTGCGCGGCGTATTCGTCGTCGAAGCGGACGGCACATTCGGCACACGGCGCGGCGTTGCCAGCTTCGGACTCAACCCGACCGTCAGCAGCAACAATTCGCAAAAACTCGAAGTCCATTTGTTTGATTTTGAAGGCAATCTTTATGGACAACGTTTGAAAGTGCGTTTCCTGCACAAGCTGCGTGACGAACAAAAATTCAGCAATATCGAAGCACTAAAACGGCAAATCGAACAAGATATAGAAGAGGCGAAACAATGGCAGGAAACGGATTATAGTGGATTAAAATTGCAATGATACGGCGTTGCCAACGCCCTTATGTACTACCCGTACACGGCGGGCGTTGCCGCCTTGTCTCATTTTTATTTTAATCCACTATAAAAGCATCTGCGGCCATTGTCGGATAAAAATGAAAAAGGTCGTCTGAAATCTTTTCAGACGACCTTTTTCACAATATGCAGACATCTGCCTGCGAGATTTCTAATGGCCTAAATTTAAAAAGGACGACAACCGTCAAAATGGTGCGCGGGGAACAGAATCCCTCTTTTAATTCAGTCCACTATATCCTACTTATTTAGCAGCAGGAGCCTGTTCTTGGGCAGCGGCAGGTGCAGTTTCGGTAGTAGTTTTACCTTGACCGGTCAGCGGGCTGGCAGCTTCGGCTTCCGGTGCAGCAGTTTCAGCAGCTTTGTCGGTTTTCAGGTCGTTGGCTTGTTTTTTAGCTTTATTGGCTTTTTTGTGAACGTGTTCTGCTTTAGCGGCTTTGCCGGAAGCAGGTTGGGCCATAGCCACAGGAGCAGCGATCAGACCGGCAGAAACAAGAACGAGAGAGGTCAATTTAGACAATGTTTTCATGTGTAATATCCTTTCGAGAAATTTGTCTGATAAAATCATTCCGTCAAATGCCAAATGGCAATTTGCGTAAAGACAACCGCATAACCACTTGGTGCGATTGAGTTTTTATTGTAACGGTTTGTTTGTAAACCGAAGTCAGCTCGAGCGAAATTGAAATAAAGTTTCAAAAGGAGGGTTAACCCCCTTGTCCTGCTTTATTAATCGCACCTCATAGATTGATTGTTTAAATTTATATATTTCATGGCATTACATCCGATGATTTTCGAACACCCCCGATTCCGCAATGCATCCTACATCCTGATGGGGCTTGCCCTGCTTGCGGTGTTGTATTTCCACTTTTTGCCCCTTTTGCTCGCCGTGATACTGACCTACGTCTTCATCACCAAGACCAACGGCCTGATTCTTTGGCTGCGCCGCCGTACGCTCACGCGCAATACGTTTCTGCACAAATCGCTCAACGCGCACAATATCAACCTGATTTCGACCACGCTGACCATAGGCATCGTGTTGACGGTTATCCTATTGATGTCGCTGGGGATTTACCACCTGATTCACGGCGGGCACATCACCGTGATGCTGACCAAGCTGGCGGCGATTTTGGAAGACACGAAAAACAGCAGCAGCCTGCCGCAATCGGTTTTGAACATGCTGCCCAACAATACCGCCGAAATCAAAGCTTATGCGGTCAAATTGATTGAAGAATACAGCGCCGCGCTGACGCGCATCAGCAAAAACAGCTTCACCTCATTCGTGTACATCCTTATCGGCATCATCATCGGCGCGATGCTCAGTTTCCACCGCCTCAACATGCGCAAAAACCGCCGCAAAATGCCGCCTTTCAAGGCAGAACTGGTGCGGCGGATTGTGAACTTCGAAACCAGCTTCGAGCGCGTGTTTCTGGCGCAGGTCAAAATCTCACTGATCGATACCGCGCTGACGGGCGTGTACCTTTATCTGATTCTGCCGCTTTTCGGCGTGGAGTTGCCGTTTAAACTAACCGTGTTAGTCATCGCCTTCATCGTCGGACTGATTCCCGTCGCGGGCAACCTGATTTCCAACACCATCATTATCATCTTGAGCCTCGGCGCGTCTTTATATGTGGCGGTCGCCTCGCTGGTGTTTCTGGTCGTCATCCACAAGCTCGAATACTTCCTGAACGCGAAAATCATCGGTTCGGAAATTGAATCGAGCGCATGGGAACTGCTGGTGGCGATGGTCGTGTTTGAACGGATTTTCGGCGTCGGCGGCATCATCGTCGCACCGGTTTATTATGCGTATCTGAAGAATGAGTTGAAGCAGCAAAGGCTGATTTGAGTTGATGCGGTAATACAGAGAGGTCGTCTGAAAAGCTCGAAATAGGTTTTTCAGACGACCTTTTTTCAGCTACGGCAACCTGATCCCTTCCCACGGCTGGTGAGGGAAGGTTAGGATGGGGGTGGCTTGCGGATATACGGCATGAATGGCAAGAACCACCCTCTCCCCAACCCTCTCCCGCCGGACGGGAGAGGGGGGCGGATTCTCGTGGGCAAAGCCCACGCTACGATTGTTATCCCTCAAACCAACACAAAAAATTCCGCTATGGGCTTTCCACCAACTTTGGATGCTTTCGACGGCGTAGCATGGGCTTTGCCCGCGAATCCTATCGTATTGAAGCGATAATGGATTTAAAGTATCAGAATGCAAAGAGGTCGTCTGAAAAGATTGAGATAGGTTTTTCAGACGACCTCTTTCTGTTACGGCAACCTGATCCCTTCCCCCGTCTAGCGGGGGAAGGTTAGGATGGGGGTGGCTTGCGGATATACAGCATAAATGGCAGGAGCCACCCTCTCCCCAACCCTCTCCCGCCGGACGGGAGAGGGGGCGAATTCTCGTGGGCAAAGCCCACGCTACAGTTATCCCACAAACCAACACAACAACTTCCGCTAAGGGTTTCCCCAATTTTGGGTGCTTTCGACGGCGTAGCGTGGGCTTTGCCCGCGAATCCTATCGTATTGAAGCGATAATGGATTTAAAGTATCAGAATACAAAGAGGTCGTCTGAAAAACTTGAGATAGGTTTTTCAGACGACCTCTTTCAGTTACGGCAACCTGATCCTTTCCCCCGTCCGGCGGGGGAAGGTTAGGATGGGGGTGGCTTGCGGATATACGGCATAAAGGGCAAGAGCCACCCTCTCCCCAACCCTCTCCCGCCGGACGGGAGAGGGAGCGAATTCTCGTGGGCAAAGCCCACGCTACAGTTGTTATAGTCAATTAAAAATAAAATAGTACAATACTCAACTTTGAAGGTCTAACCATGGCATACTCTGCGGACTT
>CAUSKT010000104.1:0-6894 GCA_963532335.1 uncultured Neisseria sp.
AGGCTGTTTGGGCGTTTTGCGAATACACGCCGCCGTCGGAAAAAGAATCGGGCGTCAGGTTGACGATACCCATGATTTTCGGCTTGTCCAAACCGATTTCAAACCTGCCTGCCTGCCAGATGCGCGTGGTCATGATGGTGTTCCGTAAAATAATGAAGACGAAATTATAGCTCGTCTGAAAACATCATGCAGCTTTCAGACGACCCTGTTTTACAAATCCTGCCGTTTAATGCCAAAATCAGGTTTACCGTCCTAATCCGCCTGATAAAGGAAACAGCCATGTACCGACACGTCGAATACTACCCCGGCGACCCGATTTTGAGCTTGGTCGAAACCTTCAAAAACGACCCGCGCCCCGAAAAAGTCAATTTGAGCATAGGCATTTATTTCGACGACGAAGGCAAAATGCCCGTATTGAAATCCGTGAGCCGTGCCGAAACCTCCCGCGCCGCCACGCCTGCACCGTCGCCCTATCTGCCGATGGAAGGCTTGGACGCTTACCGCAGCGCGGTGCAGCATTTATTGTTCGGCAAAGATAATCCCGCGCTCGCGCAAGGACGCATCGTTACCGTACAAACCTTGGGCGGCTCGGGCGCGCTCAAAGTAGGAGCGGATTTCCTGCACCGCTGGTTCCCCGCAGCGCGCGCCTACGTCAGCGATCCGACTTGGGACAACCACAGCGGCATTTTTGAAGGCGCGGGTTTCGAGATCGGTACTTATCCTTATTACGACCCCGACACCGTCGGCGTGAAATTCGACGAGATGACCGCGTTTTTCAACACCCTGCCCGAACACAGCGTCTTAATCCTACACCCCTGCTGCCACAACCCGACCGGCGTGGATATGTCGGAACAGCAATGGGACGAAGTGTTGCACATCATCAAAACGCGCAAGCTGATTCCGTTTATGGACATCGCCTACCAAGGATTCGGCGGCGATTTGGACAGTGATGCCTACGCCATCCGCAAAGCGGTGGAAATGGAATTGCCCTTGTTCATCAGCAATTCCTTCTCGAAAAACCTGTCGCTTTACGGCGAACGCGTCGGCGGCTTGAGCGTGGTTTGTCCGAATAAAGAAGAAGCGGAATTGGTGTTCGGACAGCTCAAATTCACCGTCCGCCGCATCTACTCCAGCCCGCCCGCACACGGCGCCTATATCGCCGCCGATGTGATGAACAGTCCCGAACTTTACGCTTTGTGGCAAAACGAAGTCTATGTCATGCGCGACCGCATCCGCGCCATGCGGCAGAAACTTTATGACGTCTTGACCGCGCAAATCCCCAACCGCGATTTCACTTATTTCATCAAACAGCGCGGCATGTTCAGCTACACAGGATTGAGTGTGGAACAAGTCCGCAGGTTGCGCGACGAATTTGCCGTTTACCTGCTGGATTCGGGCAGGATGTGCGTCGCCGGACTGAATGCCTCGAATATCGCCTATGTTGCCGATGCGTTTGCCGAAGTGTTGAAATAAAACGCAAAAAGTAAAAGGTCGTCTGAAACCCGATGTAGTTTTATTTGAAGTAAATCAAAAGGCCGCCCGAAAAATTTTCATCTTTCAGACGGCCTCTCTATAATTGGCGCACCCAACAGGGATCGAACCTGTGACCTCCAGCTTCGGAAACTGACACTCTTCCAACTGAGCTATGGGTGCGAAGAAGGCGTAAGATTAACGCAAATCCCGCCTGTTGGCAAAGCCTATTATGCAGGATGGCGCAAACAAGACAAATTTGAAGAAAAATCTCATAAAATAATCAATAACATACATAACCCACCCCTTAACAGGCGGCAAAAAACCGCCGCCTTTGCGTATATTTTCCACAAGAGCGATTGGAAAGCCCTTGTGAATTCAGTATAATCCAGCAAAATATTGTTAACTGCGTTTAACACACCAAACTATAACTCAAAGCACAACCTAACCTAACGGCGAGGCCTACCAAATGAAACAACTCCGCGACTCCAAAGCCCAAGGCTCTGCATTGTTTACCCTTGTGAGCGGTATCGTTATTGCCATTGCAGTCATTTACTTCCTCATCAAATTGGCGGGCAGCGGCTCGTATGCAGACGTTGCCCAATCTTCCGAAACCGCCACCCAAACCCGCATCCAGCCCGTAGGACAGCTTACCTTGGGAGACGGCATTCCGGTAGGCGAACGCAAAGGCGATCAGATTTTCAACAAAATCTGTATCCAGTGTCACGGCGCAGACAAATCCGTCCCCAACGCGCCAAAAATCGAAAACAACGGCGAATGGGCTCCCCGTATCGCCCAAGGCTTCGATACCCTTTTCCAACACGCTCTGAACGGCTTTAACGCCATGCCTGCAAAAGGCGGCGCAGCCGATTTGACCGACCAAGAACTCAAACGCGTCATCACTTACATGGCGAACAAGAGCGGCGGTACCTTCCCTGATCCGGATGCCGCAGCACCTGCCGATCAAGCCGCTTCAGGCAATGCAGCCGCCTCCGCACCGGCCGCTGCCGGCTCCGCCCCCGCAGCCGATGCACCTAAAGCCGAAGACAAAGGCGCAGCCGCTCCGGCAGCTTCCGGCGCAGACGGTAAAAAAGTTTTCGAAGCAACCTGTCAGGCATGTCACGGCGGCGCAGTCCCCGGCATTCCCGGCATAGGTAAAAAAGACGAATGGGCTTCGCGTATCAAACAAGGTAAAGAAACCCTGCACAAACACGCAATCGAAGGCTTCAACGCCATGCCTGCAAAAGGCGGCAACGCCGGCCTGAGCGACGATGAAGTCAAAGCAGCGGTCGACTACATGGCAAACCAATCAGGCGCTAAATTCTGATTTGTTCAAAAAACGCCATATATCCCATCAAAAACGCACCTTTAAACAAGGTGCGTTTTTTTTGCAGCCGTTCGCCATCCTAAAAGATATAGTGGATTAAAATAAAAATGAGACAAGGCGACAACGCCCGCCGTGTACGGGTAGTACATAAGGGCGTTGGCAACGCCGTATCATTGCAATTTTAATCCACTATATAGTGGATTAAATTTAAATCAGGACAAAGCGACGAAGCCGCAGACAGTACAGATAGTACGGAACCGATTCACTTGGTGCTTCAGCACCTTAGAGAATCGTTCTCTTTGAGCTAAGGCGAGGCAACGCCGTACCGGTTTAAAGTGAATCCACTATACAAATCGACCAGACCCATCGATTGATTTTGCCTTACCCTTTCCCTCTTGATATTCAAAGCATTCTAAACAACAAAAATATTTTCAGACGACCTCCTACCCGCTTTGGTAAAATGCACCACACCATAACCCACCCCTTCCACACTCCCGACCAACTGCCCATGACCAACCAGCGCATCAACCACGAACCCGTCTTCCTGCTTGCTTCCGCCCCTTGGCGCGAGAGCAGTTTGTGGGTGGAAGTGTTCAGCCGCCGTTACGGGCGCGTGGCTTTGCTGGCAAGAAGTGCGCGCAAGCGGCAGAGCGAGTTGCGCGGCGTGTTGGTCCCGTTTGTACCGGTCAGCGCCTCTTGGTACGGCTCGCAAGAGTTGAAAACGCTGCACCGCGCGGAGTGGATAGGCGGCTGGCCGCAGCCGCAAGGCAGGGCTTTGTTCAGCGGCTTATATATCAACGAACTGATGCTCAAGCTGACAACCCGCGAAGACCCGATACCCGAGCTTTACGATGCGCTGGAAGCGGTAATGCGGGCGGTAAGCGGTGAAAACAGCCATACCGCTGCGTTGAGACGCTTTGAATGGACTTTACTCAGCCGTTTGGGATTCGCGCCCGATTTGTTCCACGATGGCAACGGCGAAGCAATCCGTGCCGAAGAAACCTACTGGCTGACGCCTGAAAACGCGGTCGTTCCCATCGAAGAAGCCGAACGCTTCAATCCACGCAATCATGGTGTGGCAGTCGGCGGCGACATTTTGATCCAGCTGCGCGAAGGCGATTTCACCCATCCCGAAAGCCTCGGGCAGTCGCTAAAAATCACGCGCCTGCTGATTGACAACCTCCTGCCCGAAGGCATTAAATCCAGACAGGTTTTGCAACAGCTCCAGCAATTCAGTTTCGGCGTTTAACTTTTTCAGACGACCTTTTCCATCAGCAGGTCGTCTGAAAATCCAAAGAAAGGACACATCATGCTCTTAGGTGTAAACATTGACCACATCGCCACCGTCCGCAACGCCCGCGGTACGACCTATCCCAGCCCCGTGGAAGCGGCATTGGTCGCGGAAACGCACGGTGCGGATTTGATTACCATGCACCTGCGCGAAGACCGCCGTCACATCAAAGACGCGGATGTGTTTGCCGTTAAAAACGCCATCCGCACACGCCTGAACCTTGAAATGGCGTTGACCGAAGAAATGCTGGAAAACGCGCTTAAAGTCATGCCGCAAGACGTGTGCATCGTGCCTGAAAAACGTCAGGAAATCACGACCGAAGGCGGTTTGGACGTATTGGCGCAACAAGAAAAAATCGCCGAGTTCACCAAAATCCTGACCGACGCAGGCATCCGCGTCTCGCTCTTCATCGATGCCGACAACGAGCAAATCCAAGCCGCCCATGATGTCGGTGCGCCCGTTATCGAGCTGCACACCGGCGCATACGCCGATGCACACAGCCACGCCGAACAAATCAAGCAATTCGAGCGTCTGCAAAACGGCGCGCATTTTGCCAGCGATTTGGGCTTGATCGTCAACGCCGGACACGGCCTGACCATACACAACGTTACCCCCATCGCCCAAATCCTCGCCATCCGCGAGCTGAACATCGGGCATTCGCTGATTGCCCAAGCCCTCTTCCTCGGCCTGCCCGAAGCCGTCCGACAGATGAAGGAAACCATGTTCAGGGCAAGAATGCTGCCTTGATAGGCGACACCCACCTTTTCAGACGACCTTCTCTCAACAAGGAGACCACCGCATGATTTACGGCATAGGCACAGACATCGTTTCCCTCAAACGCATCATCCGCCTGAGCAAAAAATTCGGACAGGCGTTTGCCGAGCGCATCCTCACCCCCGAAGAGCTGCTCGAATTCCCGCAAGCGGGCAAACCCGTCAACTACCTTGCCAAACGCTTCGCCGCCAAAGAAGCCTTCGCCAAAGCCGTCGGTACGGGCATACGCGGCGCGGTTTCCTTCCGCAACATCGGTGTCGGGCATGACGCACTGGGCAAACCCGAATTCTTCTACGCCCCTGCCCTGTCCAAATGGCTGGAAGAACAAGGCATCAGCCACGTCAGCCTCAGCATGAGCGACGAAGAAGACACCGTGTTGGCATTCGTCGTTGCCGAAAAATAAGACAGTACCCATTGGCAGGTAGGATTCCCGAATCCGACCTTTCCGAATTTTCAGACGACCCTTCTCCCCATTCCCATGACCCAAGACACCCGCCCCCTTATCCGCGTCGTTGCCGGCATCCTACTCAACCAAGACGGCGACTACCTGCTCAGTTCCCGTCCCGAAGGCAAGCCCTATGCCGGATATTGGGAGTTTGCCGGCGGCAAAGTCGAAGCGGGCGAAACCGACTTCCAAGCCCTGCAACGCGAGTTTGAAGAAGAACTCGGCATCCGCATCTTTGCCGCCACGCCTTGGCTGACCAAAATCCATTCCTACGAACACGCCCGCGTCTGCTTGAAATTCCTATGGGTAAACCCCGACCAATGGACGGGCGAACCCCAATCCCGCGAAGGACAGGCATGGTCGTGGCAAAAAGCGGGCGATTTCAACGTCGCCCCCATGCTGCCTGCCAACGGTCCGCTGCTGCGCGCCCTCTCCGTCCCCCGCCAGCTTCAAGGTCGTCTGAAAACCGGTTTGCACGGACAAAACAGCACCGGCGAATACCGCATCGCCTCCTACTCCCTTGCCGAACCACACCACGCCAACATCCTCATCTCAGAAACCGAACTGCGCAAGCTCGGCAAGCTGCCCCAAGCTCAAAGCGTTTGGGTGTCGGTACACACCCGCGAACAATGGCAGCGTGTTCAAGATGCCGACGTCGTCGTTTGGCAAGTCAACAACGACGCAAGCGCACGGCAAGTGATTGAAATATTAGAACAAGGCGTATCCGTTCCGCTGGTTGTCGCCGCGCCCGAAACACTGGTTTCAAGCTACCGCGACCGCTGGCTCTCAGCAGGCGCACACGCCGTCCTGACCGACAACGACACCGAGGTCGTCTGAAATGGACAAAAACCGCAAACTCCTCCTCGCAGGCGTCCTCCTCATCCTCTTCGCCGCCGCCAAACTCCTGCTGCTGGACTGGTGGCAAAAACAACAGCCCCAAGCCCGCGCCGCCGAGTGCGACCTCATCAAAGGCTGCACCCTGCCCGACGGCTCGCACGTCCGCTCCACCCCTATCAGCCACCGCTCCGCCTTCGACATCACCGTCGAAAACACCCCGGCCGAAACACAACAAGTCAGCATCAGCTTCAGCATGAAAGACATGGACATGGGCTTCAACCGCTATATGCTCCAACAACAATCCCCGCGCACTTGGCAAGCGCGCCAAATCCACCTGCCCGTCTGCGTCGAAGGCAGACGCGACTACATCGCCGACATCACCATAGGCGGACAGACTTTTCAGACGACCTTTACCGCCCAATAGGCCTTCTACGCGTATTCAGACAAGAAAACTTTTCGTCGAATGGCTGATCACGGATTCAATTTCAATCAGAAACCTGAAAAGAGTCCATATATTATGAAAGCGATTGTTTAGATGTTTTTCACACTAAACAATCGCTTTCTTCAGGTTTGTACAACATAAAACCATGCCGGTTTATATTTAATTCCCCATCAAGCCGATAAGCTAAAAATCCCATTAAAATCAACATATCAATTCCATATTCAATATATTGGGATTCCGCCATCAAGCCGTTTATAGTGGATTAAATTTAAATCAGGATAAGGCGACGAAGCCGCAGACAGTACAGA
>CAUSKT010000105.1:0-6713 GCA_963532335.1 uncultured Neisseria sp.
CACAGTGGCGCAGGCCGTCGGTTCGCCCAACGCCGCGCGCGCCGTAGGGACGGCCATCGGGCAGAATCCCGTTGCATTACTCATTCCCTGCCACCGCGTCATCCGCGAAAACGGCATCATTGGCGGCTACCGCTGGCAACGCGGGCGCAAAATGGCGATATTGGCGCACGAATTGGGAGACACTGATGACGCTTGACCTCTTCCCAGAAACCGCTAACCCGCACGCCAACCTCCTGCCCTACGACGGCATCGTCAGCAATTTCGGACGGATTTTCACCGCCGCCGAAGCCGACCGTTATTTTGAAATTTTGCAGCGCGATATTCCCTGGCGGCACGACGAAGCCGTGATATACGGCAAGCACATCATCACCGCCCGCGAAGTCGCGTGGTACGGCGACACGTCCTACAACTACGGTTATTCCGGCGCAAACCGTATCGCCCTGCCGTGGGATGGCGTCTTGTCCGAACTCAAAAACCGCGTGGAAGCCGCCATCACCGACATCTGCCCCACCCGCTTCAACTCCTGCCTGCTCAACCGCTACAACAACGGCAACGAAGGCATGGCGTGGCACAGCGATGAAGGACAAGGTCTAGCCAAAGACAGTGCCATCGCCTCCCTCAGCCTCGGCGCAACGCGCAAATTTGCCTTCAAACACAAAGAAAGCAAGGAAAAACGCGAAATGTGGCTGGAACACGGCCAGCTCATTTTGATGCATGGCGAAACGCAGAAACACTGGCTGCACACCATCCTGAAAAGCACCCGCATCCAAGAGCCGCGGATTAATCTGACGTTTCGGGTGATGAAAGGATAAAAAGGGGCTGCTTTTTTCCATTTCAGACAGCCTCCGAAAGTCGTCTGAAAAACTGCTTGAAAATGTAAAACAGAAAAGCCGTAGGTCGTCTGAAACGTTTTTCAGACGACCTACCGCACCCACATCATTCGCGTACACTCGCAATAGGGAGCCATCCATGTCCCAACAAACCCCGACATCCCCCGCCCCGCGCGACTGGCTGCTGCTTATCGGCGGCAGCACCTACAAATTCACGCTGACCGGTTTTTATCTGGTCGCGCTGGTCGCTATTTTGAAAAACCACGGTTACAGCCTGAACCAACTGAGCTGGATACATTTAATCGGCGGTATCGAAGCGGCGAAGGTGTTGTTTGCCGCGCTGATGGAGCGGCGGCCGGCTGGGCGGTTCGGGCGGTTTCGCGGCTGGCTGCTGGCGGCGACGCTGGGGCTTTCGGCGGTGTTCGGGCTGATGGCCTGCACCGACATCACGCAGAACTTCCCGCTGCTTCTGGCCTGCTGCGTTTTGCTCTCGGCGATGTCGGCGGTGTACGGCTGCGCGATGCTGGGTTTGTCGTGCATCGTCCTGCCGCACCGCGAACGCGGTTTCGGAGGCGTGATTCAGACGATGGCGGCGCGCGGCGGCAAGATGATCGGCGGCGCGCTGGTGTTGTGGCTGTATCAGGAATACGGGCAGACGGCGGCGGCGGGCTTTATGCTGGCGTTCACCCTGCTGATGCTGCTGCAACTCTTGTGCTACCGTGAGCCGGAAAGCCCGACGGCACAAGGCGGTTTGACGGCATTGGCGGCACGGTTGGTCTCCTTTTGGCGGCGGCCTGAAACGGGCTGGCGGTGGCTGGTTTTGCTGTTTGCCATTGCCGCGCCGTATGCGTTTGCGGCGGCGACTTTTGTGCCCAAGCTGGCGGATTTGGGCTTCACCCCGAAGCAGACGGGCGGGATTCTGGCGGTGGGTATTCCTGTTGCCTGCCTGATTGTGACGCCGCTGTCGGGCTGGTTTTCGCGCAATTATCCGCGCCGCAAACTCGTTTTCCTGCTCTACGCGCTGCAACTGCCGCTTTTGGCGTCCATGACCGCCATCGACGCGCTCGCCCGCGTCCACCCTTGGCTGCCGCCCGCGCAAATCATCGCCCTGAGCCTGAGCTACACGCTGCTGCTGCCGGTGATACTGGCGTTGGTGATGGACAAATCCGACCGCGCCACCGCCGCACTCGACAGCAGCCTGCAATTTTCCGTGGTTCTGCTCGGCAGTTACGCGGCCGGTTTCTCCGCCCTACGGCTGGCAAAGGCAGTCGGCTATGCCGAGGCGTATTGGGCAGCGGTGGGCCTTGCCGTATTGGCGGGCGGGCTGCTGTATGCGTGCCGAGGCTTGTTTGATTCAGACGAGCCGTCATGAAAACCCCGTACCTTCGTATTTGAAGTGCAACGGTTTCCCGAATAAAAACAGGACACATCATCTACATCCCTTCTGAACGATACCCCCTTTCAGACGACGTTTCCTTTTAAATCGAAATAGAACTTTTCAGCGGTTGCATTGCCTATTATGTTTTACCGTTCAAAATGACAGATCATTTCAAAAGGAACATATTAATGTCAGAAACTGTTACCTACGACCCTTCCCGCTACGGTGCCAAAGCCGCATACACGACTTATGAAGCCGACCAGGGTACACTCTCAGCAGGTGCAACAGTCAAAAAAGCCTCTTCCACACACTCCACTGCCCACGAAGCCAGCAAACAGTCTTACGTTGACCTGCCGGCCAATGCCGCCGTTTCGTTTACAGCAAAGGCGGATGCGGATGCCGCCACCCTCCGCTATACCGTTCCCGACGGGGCAACCGGCAAAGTTGAAATCCAAGTAAACGGCAAACCCGTAGCCAACCTCGATTTATCATCAAAACACAACTGGCAGTATTTGGAAAATTATGAACACCACAAAGGCGAAGACATCAAAATCCACGATACGCCTGCTGCCGACCGTGTCGCCCGCTTCCAGTTCGACGAAGCGGGTACGCTGTTGAAAAATACATCCATCCAAAGCGGCGACACCGTTACCATCGTCAACCAATCAGGCAACACCCCGGTCGGTATCGACTTCGTTGAATTGGAAAAAGCCCCTGCCGCGATCAAACAGCCCGCAAACAGCGTCAGCATTACCGATTTCGGCGCAAAAGCAAATGACGGAATCGATGATTCGAAAGCCATGACGGCGGCAATCGAATCGGCAAAAACCTCCGGAAAATCCGTTTACATTCCCGAAGGGCAGTTTGATTTCGACCACCAGCTCCACATCTATGCCCCTAAAGGAATCAGCATCGGCGGCGCCGGCAGGTGGCATACCAAACTGCATTTCACGAGCGAGGAACCGCCCGTTTTTGAAAACGGTACAGTGAAAAAAGGCGGCGGCATCGTGTTTGAACATGGCAGCAACAATATTGATTTCGGCAATCTGTCGATGGATTCAAATTTGACATCCCGTTTCCACCAACAAGCCAACTACAAAGGCATTTCCGGCACTTTGGGCAAAGGCTCGTCCATCCACGACATCGCCATTGAGCATTTTGAAGTAGGCATCTGGACCGGCGATTACACCAAAGTGGACAATGAACACCCACTGCACTACACAGACGGACTGACCGTCTCCAACGCCCTCATTCGGAACAATCTCGCAGACGGCATTAATTTTGCGCAGGGAACCAGCCATTCGACCGTCATCAATTCCAATATCCGAGGCAACGGCGACGACGGTCTGGCGACATGGTCGAGCATTGCAGACCAAACAGAATCCAAAGTAGCCGAAAACAACCGTTTCCTGAACAACACCGTTGAACTCGGCTGGCGCGCGGCAGGCATCGGCATCTTCGGCGGCGCCGGACATGAAGTAGCCGGCAACCTGATTCGCGACAATGCCGCATGGTCGGGCATACGCCTCAACACCGTTTTCCAAGGACACAATTTTGACCTGAACAAAAAAGGTATTTCGGTTCGGGACAATCTGTTAATCGGCAACGGTACCCGCGCCGACACATACGGACGCGAAAAAGGCTCTATCGACTTTGAAGAAGAGCATGGCGCAATCAAAAACGTCAAAGTCGAAAACAACATCATCGCCGACAACCTGTCCGACACAGCCATCACTAAAACATTGCCGATTTCAAACGGCAAAGGTATCGCCCTATCCGGCAACAACATCATCGGAAATGCGGCGGTTTCTGACCCATCCGCCGTTGATCATCCGGAAAAAGTTACCTCCATTACCCGTCAGGAACTCAGCAATATTCCCGATCAAAATTATTATTACGCCAACGAAACCACCGGCTTCAAATCCGTCAACGTGACCTATATTACAGGCACGGCAGGCAACGACAGCATCAAAGGCACAGACGGCATAGACCATATTGACGGCAAAAGCGGCGATGACAGCATTTATGCCGGCAACGGCAACGATACCGTATTCGTCAGCGGTGGAACCAACTTCATCAGTGGCGGCGATGGCAACGATATCGTCAGAGGCGGCGACGGCAGAGATACCGTCAATGGAGACTCGGGAAACGATGTGATTTTCGGCAACGGCGGAGACGACCATCTCAATGGCGGGGCGGGCAATGATACGTTGTTCGGCGGCGAAAACAACGATGTCTTTTATGGCGAGTCGGGCAAAGACGTGCTGTATGGCGGCTCCGGCGACGACTTACTGTTTGGCGGTTTAGACGACGATATCCTGTATGGCGGCGCAGGGAATGATACCTATGTCTTCTGCTTCGGAGAGGGACACGACACCATTTCCGACAATCACGGCAACAACGCCCTCCAATTCGGACAAGGCATCGCCGTCAAAGATTTGCATATCCATGCAAGCACCGACACAAACGGTTCAATCGATTGGGAAATCACCATTGCCAATTCAGGCGGCAAAATCACCATTGACAACCAATATCTCAAAGGCAGCAACACCCCTTCTGTCGGAGAATTCCGATTTGACGAAGGGACATTTACCGTAGAAACCCTGCTGGATAAACTGTCGGCAAGCGGTCAAACCGGCGGGTTTGAAACGGTCAACAACGGAGTCGGCAGCTTTAGTTACACTGCCGATACGGCAAACGTGCAGCACTACGATGCCGTAACGCAACCGACAATTTTATAGCGGCCTGATGGAAATTCAGAACAGGCGTGGTTTGGTTCTGACTTCCACGCCAACCCCGCAGGATATCAGGCTGATGTAACTGTATGCCGAAGTCAGGCTGAAATGTTCACGCTATCCGTATAAACAAGAGGTCGTCTGAACCGGTTTTCAGACGACCTCTCTCAATTTTTAGCACAAAATATCTTTTTTTACACATTTTAATTTAAATCATTTCTCAAATCATAGCCATTTAAAAAATTCACGCCAAAAGCTTATCGTTCTACGCACCATCCATGCGTTATTTTCCGCCGCGTCCGCCATCCAGTATTATCCCCGACTACGCTTTGTTACAATTCAGCCAATTTTATTTCTCGACATATCCCGCTATGAGTCATTCATCCTCTTGGTCTTCCAAAATCGGTTTCGTCCTTGCCGCGGCAGGCTCTGCCATCGGTTTGGGCGCGATTTGGAAATTCCCTTATACCGCCGGTACGAACGGCGGGGCAATTTTTGTCCTTCTGTTTGTCATCTTCACGATTATCGTGGCGTTGCCGGTACAGCTTGCCGAGTTTTATATCGGGCGCACAGGCGGTAAAAACGCCATCGATTCGTTCAAAACCCTGCGTCCCGGTTCGCTTTGGCCTTGGGTCGGCAGGATCGGCGTGGCTGCGTGCTTCATTTTGTTATCGTTTTACAGCGTAGTCGGCGGCTGGGTTTTGAATTATGTTGTACACAGCTTCACCGGCGAAATTGCCCCGAATGTTGATTTTGGCGCCCTATTCGAAAAAACAATTTCCAATCCGACAAGTTCGATTCTTTATCAGGGGCTGTTCATGCTGATTACCATTTGGGTGGTCAAAGGCGGAATCTCTGACGGCATTGAAAAAGCAAACCGCTATCTGATGCCTGCTTTGTTTATTTTGTTTATCGTTTTGGCCATCCGCTCGCTGACCTTGCCCGGCGCGATGGAAGGCGTCAGTTTTTTATTGAAACCGGATTGGTCGAAAATCAAATCGGAAACGATGCTGACCGCGCTGGGTCAGGCTTTCTTTGCGTTGAGTATCGGCGTATCGGCAATGATCACCTACGCATCGTATTTGGGTAAAGATCAGGATATGTTCCGCTCGGGCAATATCATTATGTGGATGAACCTGCTGGTATCGCTGCTGGCAGGCTTAGTCATCTTTCCGGCGGTATTCGCATTGGGTGCCACACCCAGCCAAGGTCCCGGCCTGATTTTCGTAGTCTTGCCTGCCGTATTCATGAAAATTCCGTCCGGCAACTATCTGTTTGCCGTGTTCATGATGCTGGTTGTCTTTGCCACGCTGACTTCAGCGTTTTCCATGCTGGAAACCGTCATTGCGGCAACCATCCGCCAAGATGAACGCAAACGCAGCCGGCACACCTGGGCCATCGGAATTGCCATCTTTATCGTCGGCATCCCTTCTGCCCTATCCTTCGGCGTATGGAGCGATGTGCTTATTTTCAATAAATCTATTTTTGATTTATGGGACTACATTATTACTGCCATCATTATGCCGCTATGCGCATTAAGTATCTCCATCTTTACCGGCTGGATTCAAGACAGGCAGTCCGTTTTGACCCATGCCGGCATGGGCAGTACCGTACCGAAAAGGCTTCTATATCTGTGGCTGGGCGCGTTGCGCTACATCGCTCCGATTGCCATTATCGTGGTCTTCATCAATTCTCTTCAAATCATCTGATTTGCCACTATAGTGGATTAAATTTAAATCAGGACAAGGCGACGAAGCCGCAGACAGTACA
>CAUSKT010000106.1:0-6558 GCA_963532335.1 uncultured Neisseria sp.
GTGCTTCAGCACCTTAGAGAATCGTTCTCTTTGAGCTAAGGCAAGGCAACGCCGTGCTGGTTTAAAGTTAATCCACTATAATCCGCCATGGATTTTCCGTTACAATAAAGCTGATTTTGTTCACAGGTATCCATCATGCAGATTCAACCCTACCAAGCCGACATTGCCGAAAGAATGCTGGTCGGAACGACCGGAGAAACCATTCATCCCGATGCCCAATTCGTCCACACCGAAAACGGCTATTGGATCGCGTGGCATGACCAAACCGCCGCCCTGCTCGCTCCCGATACGCCGCCCGATATCCCCTGCTTTTGGGTCGAAGGCGCGCAAAGCCTCGAAGAGCTTGTCGCGCTGGTTGAAAACGGCGAATTCGACGAAATGGAAGAATTCGACGGCGACGACGAAAGCTGGCATGAAGCGGCTTCCGGATGCAGCGGCGGACACCACGACCATCAATGCGGATGCGGACATTGATGAACATAAAAGCCCTTCTTCTTCCCGTGTTCCTCAGTTTGGCACTCAGCGGCTGTATCGTCACCAGCGCCGTCAATCTGGCCGCCACCACCGTCATGACCGCAGGTAAAATCGCTGTCAAAGGCACAGGCGCGTTAATCAATGCCGCCATTCCCGACAAGGACAAAAAGAAGGACAAAGAAAAGAAATCCCGCGAACAACAGGCGGATGATTATTTAGAAGAACCGCGTGAAGAATAAGCAGCCGCGCCCCATACCGACGGCTGCAAAACCATTCATTCAAACAAAAGGTCGTCTGAAACGGCAAACCGTTTTTCAGACGACCTTTTTTGCTTCTATTGAGACCTTACCAAATCATCAGGCTCAAAACCCGTTTTCCATCATGATTTCGCCCGGGATACGGTTGCGGTGCATGGCGAAGCCCAAGTCCATCAGGGCTTGGAACGTGTCTTTGACCATGGCGGGATTGCCGCATACCATAAAACGCGTGTCCGCTTTAGTGAACTTGAATCCCGCGTATGTTTCGAGGCTGCCGTCTTTCAGCAGCCCGGGAATGCGTTTGCCGCTTAACGCGCCTTCGGTTTCCTCGCGCGTGGTAATGGGGACGAAGCGGAATTTGTGGAAATACTCGCCAATCAGCGGATGGTCTTTCAACGCTTCAACACGTCGTCTGAAAATCAGTTCATCGGCGAAAGAAACCGAGTGCGCCAAAATCAAGCGGTCGAAACGCTGCCAGATTTCGGGCTGCTCGATGATGGAGAGGAAAGGCGCGATGCCCGAACCCGTGCAGAGCATGACCAAATCCTTGCCGTCGGGGAAGCGTTCGGGCAGGAGGAAGCCCGTAGCGGTTTTGTCGAGCAGTATGGTGTCGCCCTCTTTCATGGCGGCAAACCGCGCGGACATGGGGCCGCCTTCGATCAAAACGGCAAAATATTCAAGCGTGTCGGCGTATTCGGCGGACACGACGGAATACGCGCGCCAGATAAAGCCTTCGCCGTCGCGAAAACCGAGCCGCGAAAACTGCCCCGCCGAGAAGCGGTAGGATTCAGGGCGGCTGATGGCAAAAGTCATCAGTTTGGGCGTATGGTGTTTAATCCACAAGACTTTTTCTTCGGTGAACTTGGCTTCGGGCGAGGCTGTCATAATGGGATTCCTTGTGTGTGCGGGATGGGAAACGAGAGGTATTATACCCGTTCGCTTGACGAAAGGTCGTCTGAAAACCTGATTGTCCGGTTTTCAGACGACCTTGAAGCGGAACTGAAACTCAAATTTTACGGCTGACGGCGCAGGCGCATGGTCTTGCCGTTTTGCTCCAAAATCAAATCATTGCCGTCGAAACGATAGTTCCACACGCTTTTCATGTTCAAGAAAGCCTCTTCCAGCTTCATGTCTTCACACAGCATCATCGTCGTGGCAATCGGACCAAAATCAATTTTGCCCGCTCCGGCTTCCTGCGCTTGAAGCGTCAAATGATTGCAACCCATCTTGCCATGCGCCTTGGGCATTTTGCTCAAATCCAAAAAAGCCGTTCTGCCCGCCAAATCTTTTTCGGTGAATTTGTCGAAAGAAACCACAAACCATTTCGCTGCCAAAGCCGGCGTTGACGCTTGACGGGGTTCGGATGGTTTTTCAGACGACGTGATAGGTTGGGACGGCTGCGGTTTTTCAGCAGGCGAAGTACAGGCGGTCAGAATGATTGCGTTCATAAGGGTGGAGATCAGGGTTTTCATGATTTTGCCTTTCTAACGTGAGGTCAGCTAAAAGGTCGTCTGAAACCGCTTCAGCGAAACCCGCTACGCACTTTTCAGACGACCTATTTATCTTTACAACGTTGAATCCAAAGCCTTGGAAATGTCGTTCCAAATATCGTCCGCGTCTTCAATACCGATAGAGAAGCGCAGCAGACCGACTTTGATGCCCATTTCCATTTTCACATCATGCGGCACGCCGCTGTGGGACTGGGAATAGCAATGGTTGATCAGACTTTCGACGCCGCCGAGGCTGGACGCCATTTTGACCAATTTCATGTTTTTAATCACGCTATTTGCCGCTTCGCGCGTGTCGTTTTTGAGGTAAACCGTTACCACGCCGCCTATGCCTTTGGGCATTTGGGTTTTCGCCAGTTCGTAATGTTCGTGCGACGGTAAGCCGGGATAGAACACTTTTTCTACGGCGGGATGGGCTTCGAGGCGGCGGGCGATGTCGAGCGCGTTTTTGCAGTGCGCCTCCATGCGCAAGGCGAGCGTTTTGATGCCGCGCAATACCAGCCAGCAGTCCATCGGGCCGGCAATCGCGCCGGTATGCACCATCATGTCGTGCAGCGGTTTCGCCAGTTCTTTGGTTTTGACGGCGACGATGCCCATCAATACGTCGGAGTGTCCGCAAAGATATTTGGTGGCGGAGTGGAACACGATGTCGCAGCCCATATCCAGCGGCTGTTGCAGATACGGCGTGGCGAAGGTGTTGTCGATGCCGACCAATGCACCGGCGGCATGGGCTTTGGCGGCAAGCGCTTTGATGTCCACCAGCCGCAAAAGCGGATTGGACGGGGTTTCCAGCCAAACCAGTTTCACCTTGTGCGCTTGGAGCAGTTCGTCCAAGCGGTCGGGGTTGCTCAAATCGGCAAAGACGACGTTCACGCCCCACTCTTTATATACGTCAACCAGCAAGTCATACGCGCCGCCGTAAATATCGGCAACGGCGACAATGGTATCGCCCGGACGCAGGAATGTACGCCACACGGCATCAATGCCCGCCATACCGCTGGAAAAGGCAAAACCCGCCGCCCCGCGTTCCAAATCGGCAACCGTGTCTTCCAAAACCTGACGGGTCGGATTGCTCAGGCGCGAATAGCGGTAGGGAACCTGCTCGCCGATTTCGTGCAGCGCGAACATACTGTTCTGATAAATCGGCGGCATCAGCGCGCGGTTGTGTTCGTCGCAATCGTAGCTGGAATGGATGGCTTTGGTGGCGAATTTCATCTCGGTTCGACCTTGTAAAGATGTGAATAATTCAGGATTTTATCACTATCCGAAAAATAGAAACAATCAATGCGGACACGGTTTGCAAGTGATATAATCTCGCATTTGCAAAACGGACGGCATGAATCCGTTTCCAAACGACACACACCCCAACAATCCGACAATTAAGGACAAACAACGCATGAACGCCATTGCAGACGTGCAATCCAGCCGAGATTTACGCAATCTGCCGATTAACCAGGTCGGTATCAAAGACCTGCGCTTTCCGATTACTTTGAATACCGCCGAAGGCAGCCAATCCACCGTCGCCCGCCTGACCATGACGGTTTTCCTGCCCGCCGACCAAAAAGGCACGCATATGTCGCGCTTCGTGGCGTTGATGGAGCAACAAACCGAGGCTTTGGATTTCGACAGGCTGCACAAACTGACTGCCGAAATGGTCGCGCTTTTAAACTCTCATTCCGGCAAAATCAGCGTTTCCTTCCCCTTCTTCCGCAAAAAATCCGCACCTGTTTCCGGCATCCAATCCCTGCTGGACTACGACGTTACCCTGACGGGCGAAATTAAAAACGGCGCATACAGCCATAATTTGAAAGTCATGGTGCCCGTAACCTCTTTGTGTCCGTGTTCCAAAGAAATTTCCCAATACGGCGCGCACAACCAACGCTCGCACGTTACCGTCAGCCTGACCGCCAACGCCGAAGTCGGTATCGAGGAAATCATCGACTGCGTGGAAGCACAGGCAAGCTGCCAGCTTTACGGCCTGCTCAAACGCCCTGATGAAAAATACGTTACCGAAAAAGCCTATGAAAACCCGAAATTCGTAGAAGACATGGTGCGCGACGTAGCCACTGCGCTGATTGCGGACGGACGCATCGAAAGCTTCATCGTCGAAAGCGAAAACTTCGAATCGATACACAACCACTCGGCTTACGCTTATATTGCTTATCCTTAAACAAGCAAAAAATCGAAAAGGTCGTCTGAAAACCGGAAAATCAGTTTTCAGACGACCTTTCCCGTTCCAATCGGCTATGAAAAAGAGACAATCCGACGGGCATCATCTATCAAGCAGCCCGATAATTCCCCTCTCAACTATAAAAAACAATCGCTGCTTTTAATATAAATTAAGGCCTATAAACGGCTGCTGCGTTTATAATGCGCCTGTTCAACCCTTCCACCGAGAAGACGCCATGAAAAAACTCCTTTACTTCTTTACCGCCTTTTTTGCCCTGTGTTCCAGCGCGTTTGCTGTGAACGCCGACGATTTGTTGCCGCCTGAAAAAGCGTTCGTGCCGCAAGTGAACGTTACCGACAAAGGAATCAACGTCGAATTCAAAATCGCCGACGGCTACTATATGTACCAATCGAAAATCGTCGCCGCCACCGCGCCTGAAGGCGTATTGGGCGAACCGGTTTTCAGCAAAGGCGAAGCTAAAGAAGATGAGTTTTTCGGCAAACAAACCGTGTTCCACCGCGCCGCGCAGGTCAACTGGCCTTACAAAAAAGCCGCGCCGACCTACAAGCTGACGTTGACTTATCAAGGTTGCGCCGAAGCCGGCGTATGTTACCCGCCTGTGGACACTTCTTTCGAGATTAATGGCAACGGTCTGTACCAGCCGCAAAGCGACGAACCCATATCCGCCAAAGACCGCTTCCTGCAACCCGATTCCGCCAAACCATCCCCCGCCGCCGCGCCTAAAGCCTCGCAAAACGATGACAACAGTCGCTTCAAATTATCGTGGGACACATTAAACGCCAACCTGTTGGCGTTTTTTACCGCAGGGGTATTCCTGAGCTTTACCGCCTGTATGTATCCGCTTTTACCGATTGTTTCCAGCATCATCGTCGGCGATAAAACCGCCGGCAAAGGCCGCGCCTTCGCGCTGTCCGTAGCGTATGTGCAAGGTTTGGCACTGACCTACACGCTGGTCGGCGTCATCGCAGGCTTGACGGGCGCGCTTCTGACCGTATGGCTGCAACAGGCATGGGTCGTCCTTGCCGCCGCAGGCCTGATGGTCGTCCTCGCGCTTTCCATGTTCGGACTCTTCAACATCCAACTGCCCAACGCCGTCCAATCCTATTTCCAAAACCAAAGCAGCAAACTCTCCGGCGGCAAAATCTTCTCCGTCTTCGTCATGGGCATACTCTCCGCGCTGATTGTCGGCCCCTGCGTCGCCCCGCCGCTCGGATTCGCCTTGGGCTATATCGGACAAACCGGTGATGCCGTTTTGGGCGGACTGGCGCTGTATGTCTTGGCACTCGGCACCGGCGTTCCGCTGATCCTCATCGGCACATTCGGCGGCCACGTCCTGCCCAAAGCAGGCGACTGGATGAACGGCATCAAATACGCCTTCGGCTTCATCCTACTTGCCGTAGCCGTCTATCTCGCCACGCCGCACCTGCCCTACTACCTCGTGGTCGCGCTGTACACCCTGCTCATGATCGTCCCTGCCGTCATGTTGCTGGTTAAATCCGGCAAACAAAAAGGTCGTCTGAAAACCGCAGCCTCCGTTTTAGGCTTCCTGCTCATCATCGGCGGCGCATGGTTCGGCTGGCAAAGCGCAAACAAACAAACCACCGCCCTGCACCACTTCCTGACATTGTCTCCCCCGTCCGAAGCAGGCAAAACCACCGGCCACGGCAAAATGTTCACTGACGTCGCCGAACTCAAAGCTGCCATGGACGCCGCATTGAAAGCCAACCCCGACAAACCCGTCGTTTTGGATTTCTACGCCGACTGGTGTATTTCCTGCAAAGAAATGGCAAACTACACGCTCAACCAGCCGCAAGTGCATGAAGCCGTCGATATGGAACGCTTCTTCCAAATCGACGTAACCGCCAACACGCCCGAACATCAGGCACTCTACAAAGAATACGGAATCTACGGCCCGCCGGGCATTTTCGCCATCCACGCCGATGGCCGCCGCAGCGACCCCTTGCTCGGTTTCGCCAAACCGGACGAATTCATCAACTGGTACAAACAAAACGAAAAATAAAGACGAAAGGTCGTCTGAAAACTGAACTGCACCCCAAAAGTTGGACATCCCCTTCCAACTCACAAGGTGCAGTTTTTTTATGAGCAAATATACATTACACTTCAAATA
>CAUSKT010000107.1:0-5729 GCA_963532335.1 uncultured Neisseria sp.
TTGAGCTAAGGCGAGGCAACGCCGTACTGGTTTAAAGTTAATCCACTATAAAACCACAAAATTACCCTGTTTTCCCAATTCAGACGACCCTTTCCACACAACGGATTTTAGCTACGGCAAAAACTATATTGAGATAACAAACCGCCATCCGGAAATAGGCTGTCCCATCCAAACTTGTCCCGAAACCAATGCCGCCCTCGTTCTTTAATATATCCGTAAACACTTGATTCGCTTATAATCCCCATACTTCCAAGTAAGCGGAGACTACGATGGACATGATGGCTTTCACGAATATTTTCTTAATCGTGCTATGTATTTTCACCATGCTGCTGGTGTGGTCGCGAAATTGGAAGCGCAAACAGGCGTATTTTGAAAAAATCAAAAGCAATCCGGACAATCTGAAATGGCTCGAACAAAATCTGACCGGAAAAGAAACAGCAGACCTCAAAAACATCAACGAGCATTTCGGGCTGCCTTTGCTGCAAGCGAAACAACTGCTGGAATACTACAAGCAGCAGTCGAAAAATAATCTATCGTAAAAAATACTCTATAGTTTAAAACAGGCGTGCTGAATTCAGTCCGTCTTTTTTACCCATTTCAAAAAAATCTTTTATTTCTGTATTGACAGAAATAAAAGATAAAAATAAAATACCCTCACTATGAAACTGAATCCGACCACTGAAAAATTTATCCTCCACTGGGGCGAAATGGGCACTAAATGGGGCGTCAACCGTACCGTTGCGCAAATCCACGCCCTGCTCTACATCTTAGGCAGACCGATGAACGCCGAAGAAATTACCGAAACACTCGGCGTAGCGCGCTCCAATGTCAGCAACAGCATCAAAGAACTGCAAAACCTGAAGCTGGCGCATACCGTACATATCTTGGGCGACAGACGCGATCATTTTGAAACTTCAGACGACGTTTGGACTTTGTTCCGCACCATCGCAGAAATGCGCATGCAGCGCGAAATCGAACCGACGCGGCAATTTTTGCAAAGCCTGATCGACAGTCCTGAATTTAGTCAGGAAAATGAAACTGCCAAGCAGCGAATCAGACAAACCCATGATTTCATCAATACGTTGACCATATGGGCAAATGAAATGCTGAAGCTTTCCACTTCAACCATGGTAAAAATTTTAAAAATAGGCGCCGGAATACAAAAATTTTTCCGATGATGCCGCCCCAATTGATTTACAAGACACACCCCCCTGTTTCTCTTACTCAATCATAGGTGTGTTATGGCACATTCAACAGATGATTATTTCGACTATCCGAGAGGCAGAGTCATCACCGTTTATGCTGCATCTACGGTATTTTTTGCATTTAGTATCGGCTACTATGCTTTATTCTTTACCGTACCTGCCCTAATTTGCGGTTTGATCTTAAGCTTGACGTCTACATATAGAGACTTACGCGGCCTTATCCGGGCAATCATAACCGGATCATTATGCGGTTGCCTATATCTTTTACTGTTTGGCGCAGATTTTGTCACCAGCCTCCTAGCCGGCGTGGTAATAGGCGGTACTTATTCTTTGATTGTTGGCGTTTTGAGCTTGCCCAATCCTCCGGGGGAGGATGATATTCAGGAACCTGCCTAATTTTTTTACCTTTATATTTCTCTTTTGACAGAAATTTTAGAAATTACAGGCTAAATATATAAATAAACCGAAATGAAATGAGGAAACCAATATGCCGAACCACACTACACATACCCTCCCTGCCTACCTGTCTTACTCGATGGGGCTGCTATGGCTGTGGAGCGGTACCCAACCTCTGTTTTTCATGCCCGAAATGTCATTGGATTTGCTGCATTCGGTCGGCATTCCCGATCCGTTGCAGTGGCCGACATTAATCGCCGCTTCACTATTGGACATCGGTTTTGCCTTTTTATGCTTCAGCCGCCTTCGTTCCCATTCCGCAATATGGCTGTTGCAATTGATAACCGTCGCGGCATACAGCCTGATTATTGCCATCAGGCTGCCCGAAATGTGGGCGCACCCTTTTGCGCCTTTGGTAAAAAACCTGCCGATTATGGCTACTTTATTTTTCCTGTATCAATCCGTAGGAGATAAAAAATGAACACCTATTTAATCGTTAAAACCCTGCACATCATCTCGGCTACTTTAATGGTCGGCACCGGTTTTGGTACGGCGTTTTACCTCTTTTGGGCAAACCGCAGCGGTTCGGTCGCCGCGCAGTCGGTCGTATCGCATTGGGTCATCAAAGCAGATTGGTGGTTTACGACTCCCGCCGTCATTTTCCAACCCTTGTCCGGTTTATGGATGCTGTACGAACGCGGCTATACCGTTTCCACCATGCTAGAACAAAATTGGGTATGGATGACGATCGGTTTATACATCCTTGCAGGCATTTGCTGGCTGCCCGTTGTCTGGCTGCAAATCCGTATGGCAAAGATTGCCGAACAAGCGCATAAAGAAAACGCAGACACCATTCCGGAACCCTATTGGCGTTACGCCAGACGCTGGGAATTGCTGGGCTATCCCGCCTTTTGCGCCACTATCGTGATTTACTTCCTGATGGTGATGAAACCGATTTAAAGATTTTCAGACGACCTCAGCAACACCATAAAGAAAAACCATGAACATCATCATTTTCGGAGGCAGCGGCTTCATCGGCAGCCGTACCGCCCAAATCTTAAAAGAACAAGGTCACCAAGTTTACACGCCCGACCGCCGCGCCTTCGATTTTCTTCATCCCGATGAAACCGCTGCACGCCGTTTATTAGAGGGGCAAGACGTCCTCATCAACTGTATCGGCATCATGAGCCGTCATGCCGAAATACTCGAAACCGTACACCACCGCACGCCCAAACAACTCGCCGCATGGGCAAAAGCAGCAGGCATAAAACGCTGGGTGCAACTATCCGCACTGGGTGCCGACCCATCTCAACCCATCAACTTTGTCGGCAGTAAAGGACGTGGAGATGATGCAGTCGCCCAAAGCGGCATCCCGATTGCGATAGCCCGACCATCCGTCGTTTACGGGCGTGGGGGAACCAGCTGCGAACTGTTCATCAAATTAGCCCGCCTCCCTTTGCTTCCCCTGCCGGAAGGCGGCCGCTTTCATTTGCAGCCCGTCCATCTTGCCGATGTTGCCGAAGGTTTGGCAAAACTTGCCGTCCAAACCGACACCAGCCACAGCATTATCAATATGACCGGCAGCCAGACGCTGACCTTGGCGGAATACCTGACCACGCTCCGCCAAACCCTGCATCACAAACCCCCGCAACGTATCCTGCCCATCCCCCTGCGCCTGATTGACCCTGCGCTGCCGTTGGCAAACACCCTCAGCAACGGCATCATCAGCCGCAACAGCTTTGCCCTGCTCAAACAAGGTTCATGCGCCGATTATTCTGATTTTGCAGCTTTATTGGGGAGAGCGCCATTAGCTGCGGAAAACTTTTTCCGTCAAGGCTGAATCAGCCATACATACAAAAAGGTCGTCTGAAACCGCCCCGCCTAAAGCCGGTTTCAGACGACCTTTTGCCCTAATACAAGAGACCGCTGATACAATAAAGCGCCCGTATGAAAAATATTTTGCTACAATATGTAATTGTATGTTACATAAGCAGTATATCATCAATAAAATAATATTTTCATCACGGCTCATATCATGGCTCAGATTAAATTTAAAACACATCTTAAATGCATCCTACTTGCTTCCATCTTGCTCTCCGGCTGTCAGACTGCCTTTGAAGAAGATCAAACCCGACGCAGCAAAATTACCCAATTCGCCCTCAATCACCCCGTAGCGGCGCAAGCCAT
The DNA here is from genome assembly GCA_963532335.1 of uncultured Neisseria sp. Classification (GTDB taxonomy): domain Bacteria; phylum Pseudomonadota; class Gammaproteobacteria; order Burkholderiales; family Neisseriaceae; genus Neisseria. The sequence goes on from CAUSKT010000107.1 coordinate 3,789, forward strand.
CGGCATGGAAGACACAGGCTCATTCAATATCAGCAGCAATGCCACACGTTTTGCCTACCGCAGCGGCTTAGACGATACTGCCAACGGAGATGGCAAAGGCACACAGGTCAATGCCGTACGCCAAGCCCTGTGGCAAGCCGCCATTACCTCCCAATTCGACAACGTAATCGCCGAAGAGGCAGGTAATGCCTACCTTGCCGACATCAAAATCCGCGAAGGGAAAATCAACTATTTCAGCCGTTATCTCGCGGACCAGGCAGTTGACCAACGCAACAACCGTATCGGCCGCAGCATCGGCAGCGGCAGACCCAATACCGACATGAAGGCCCTTGCCGAAAGTGTTTTGCTTTATTACCACAAAATCGGCTTGTGGACCGCATCGGAAACGCGTACCAACGGCCGCAAAGTATGGCGCATTACGCAAGAAAAACTCAGTCCTACCGCCTACCGCGAAGCCATGAAAAATATCGAACCGTTGGATGCCGAAGGCTTGCGCGAGGAAGAGCGCAATATGCCCAAACCCGACAAAATCGACTCGATTTCCAAAACGGTTAAAGCCATCAGAAAAGTAAAAGACTGATTTTTCGACACTCTGTGCAAGTTTTGAGTAATTCATCAAAACAGCGTAAACTGTCGCAAACCCATTTTCAGACGACCTCTTTGCAAAGAGGTCGTCTGAAAACATTTCTCCTGCCGATTCAGCCGTTTCCAGAAGGACAAAGGACGATTATGAATTTCCCACCGCGTTACGTTTCCGCCACCCGTATGCGCCGCATGCGCAAAGACGACTTTTCCCGCCGCCTGATGCGCGAACACACCCTGACCGCAGACGATTTGATTTACCCCGTCTTCGTGCTCGAAGGCAGCAACCAAGAAGAAGCCGTTCCTTCCATGCCCGGCGTGAAACGGCAAAGCCTGGACAAATTATTGTTCACCGCCGAAGAAGCCCTCAAGCTCGGCATCCCCATGCTGGCGCTCTTCCCCGTCGTTACCCGAAATAAAACCGACTTGGCAGAAGAAGCCTACAACCCTGAAGGACTCGTACCGACCGTCGTGCGCACCCTGCGCGAGAAATTCCCCGAACTCGGCATCATGACCGATGTCGCCCTCGACCCCTACACCATCCACGGGCAAGACGGGCTGACCGATGCGAACGGCTATGTCCTCAACGACGAAACCATCGAAGTTTTGGTGAAACAAGCCTTGTGCCACGCCGACGCAGGCGCGCAAGTCGTCGCCCCGTCCGACATGATGGACGGACGCATCCTCGCCATCCGCGAAGCCCTTGAAGACGCGGGACATATCCACACCCGCATCATGGCGTATTCAGCCAAATATGCTTCCGCATTTTACGGCCCGTTCCGCGATGCGGTCGGCAGTTCCGGCAATTTGGGCAAAGCCGACAAGAAAACCTACCAAATGGACCCCGCCAATACTGACGAAGCCCTGCACGAAGTCGCCCTCGACATTCAGGAAGGCGCGGATATGGTGATGGTCAAACCCGGCCTGCCTTATCTTGACGTTGTCCGCCGCGTCAAAGACGAGTTCGGCGTACCGACCTACGCCTACCAGGTTTCCGGCGAATACGCCATGCTTCAAGCCGCGATTCAAAACGGCTGGCTGGACGGCGAAAAAGTCATACTCGAAAGCCTACTCGCCTTCAAACGCGCCGGCGCCGACGGCATCCTGACGTATTACGCCGTCGAAGCAGCAAAGATGTTGAAAAAATAAAACGACAGCAAAATGCCGCCGGTTTGCACAGAATGCCCGGCGGCATTCACATTAAGGCATTTGCCCGACAAAATTTATTACAACGGAATGAATAATCAGGTAATTTCTGGTAAAATACCGCAACTCTCAAACAAACACTTACAGCGTCCGTTTTATATAGTGGATTAAATTTAAATCAGGACAAGACGACGAAGCCGCAGACAGTACAGA
>CAUSKT010000108.1:0-5710 GCA_963532335.1 uncultured Neisseria sp.
AAGTGAATCGGTTCCGTACTATCTGTACTGTCTGCGGCTTCGTCGCCTTGTCCTAGTTTAAAGTTAATCCACTATATTCTCTTTGTCTACCAAGTTGCCCAAACGCAACACGAAGTCCATTCGCGGCAACTGTCTTGTCACAAAATAACCATTGCAAAAACAAAACGTCGTCTGAAAACAAGCATTGCCCGTTTTCAGACGACGTTTCCGCATTTTCAAACCGTCTTAAGCCCGACTAATCAAATGCTCGACCAATGCCGGCACGCCTTCCGCCGCTCGTTTCGGAATCACTTCGACATCCGCGCCCACGCCTTGCGGGTTCGGATTGACCAGATAGCGTTCCGCAGCAGGCGGCGCGTAATGAATCAGCGAAGCCGCCGGATAAACCTGCATCGACGTGCCGACAATCATGACCACATCGGCATCGCGCATTTCTTCGACCGCCGCGTCAAACATCGGTACTTGCTCGCCAAAAAACACGATATGCGGGCGCATCGGATTGCCTTGGCTATCACGCACATCGTCGGTCTGTTCGCCGGTAAATTCGATGATTTCGTCTTCATCGACGGTGCTGCGCAGTTTGTTCAGCTCGCCGTGCAGGTGCAATACTTTGCTGCTGCCCGCCTTCTCGTGCAGCGCGTCCACATTCTGCGTGATGATGTGCACATCGTAATATTGCGCCAGCTTGACCAACGCCAAATGTGCGGCGTTCGGCTCGGCGGCGTTTGCCTGAAGCCTGCGCTGGTTATAAAAATCAATCACAAGCTTAGGATTGCGCGCCAAGGCTTCGGGCGTGCAGACATCCGTTACCTTATGCCCTTCCCACAAACCGCCCGCATCACGGAAAGTCAGCAACCCGCTGTCGGCGCTGATTCCCGCGCCGGTCAGGACAACGCATTTTTTCATATCGTTGTCCTGCCTTATTGCCGGTAAGTCTGCAAGAAGCGCTCAAGTTTGCCCATGGCTTCTTCGATTTGGTGGGTGTACGGCAGGGTAACGATGCGGAAGTGGTCGGGTCGTATCCAGTTGAACCCCGTTCCTTGGACGAACAAGACTTTTTCGCGCACGAGCAGGTCGTAGATGAATTTCATGTCGTCATGGATGCCGTACATTTCGGTGTCGATTTTTGGGAACATATAAAGCGCCCCCATCGGCTTGACGCAGGATATGCCGGGAATTTGGTTCACCATTTCCCACGCTTTATTGCGCTGCTCCAACAGGCGGCCGCCGGGCAGGATGAATTCGTTGATGCTTTGATAGCCGCCCAAAGCGGTTTGGATGGCGTGTTGCATGGGCGTGTTGGCGCACAGGCGCATGGACGAGAGCATATCGAGACCTTCGATATAGCCTTTGGCATGTTCTTTCGGGCCGTTGAGCACCATCCAGCCTTGACGGAATCCGGCAACGCGGTAGGCTTTGGATAGCCCGTTGAAGGTAATGGTCAGCAGGTCGGGGGCGAGTGCGGCGATGTGGTGGTGAACTGCGCCGTCGTAGAGGATTTTGTCGTAGATTTCGTCGGCGAAGATGATCAGACCGTGTTTGCGCGCCAACTCGACGATTTCGAGCAGGATTTCTTTGCTGTACACCGCGCCGGTAGGATTGTTGGGATTGATGACGACGATGGCTTTGGTTTTCGGTGTGATTTTGGCTTCCATATCGGCAAGGTTGGGAAACCAGTCGTTTTCTTCGTCGCACAGATAATGGCGCACCGTACCGCCCGCCAAGGTAGCGGCAGCCGTCCACAACGGATAGTCGGGCGCAGGAATCAGGATTTCGTCGCCGTCGTTTAAAAGCGCCTGCATGGACATGGTAATCAGCTCGGACACGCCGTTGCCAATGTAAACGTCGTTAACCGAAATGTCGCGCAGACCTTTGGTTTGATAGTAATGAACGATGGCCTTGCGGGCGGAATACAGCCCTTTGGAATCGCAATAGCCCTGCGCGGTCGGCAGGTTGCGGATCACGTCAACCAAGATTTCATCAGGCGCTTCAAAGCCGAACGGGGCAGGGTTGCCGATATTGAGCTTGAGGATTTTGTTGCCTTCTTCTTCCAGTTGCAGGGCTTTTTTATGTACCGGGCCGCGGATGTCGTAGCAAACATGGTCCAGCTTGGACGATTTGGGAAATTTCTCCATGATGTGTGTTCCGTAAAATTGTTAACAATGGGGGTAAATGTACTCCGTTTGCAGGCGGAAAGAAAGGGGCAAATGCGGGATTTTTGGCTGCCGCTGCAAGAATCAAGTGTCAAAAACAAATAAGGTCGTCTGAAAACCCTTTTTCAAGATTTTCAGACGACCTTTCCGTGTTACAAAATGCTTAAACGGGCAAGCCGGTTACGCGCCGTAAACGGGATATTTGTCGCAAAGCGCGGTGATTTGTTTGCGGACGTTTGCCAGATTTGCTTCATCTTCAGGATTTGCCAAAACATCGGCAACGAGGTTGGCAAGGACTCGGGCGTCGGCTTCGTTGAAGCCGCGCGTGGTCATGGCGGCGGAGCCGATGCGGATGCCGGAGGTAACGAACGGTTTTTCCGGGTCGTTCGGAATGGCGTTTTTGTTGACGGTGATGTTTGCTTTGCCCAATGCGGCTTCGGCGGCTTTGCCGGTGATTTTCATCGGTTGCAGGTCAACGAGGAAAACGTGGCTTTCGGTACGGCCGGAAACGATGCGCAAGCCGCGTTTGACCAATTCTTCCGCCATCGCTGCGGCATTGATTTTCACCTGTTTCGCGTATTGTTTGAACTCGGGTTGCAGGGCTTCTTTGAACGCAACGGCTTTGGCGGCGATGACGTGCATCAGCGGGCCGCCTTGCAGGCTTGGGAAGATGGAAGAGTTCAACGCTTTTTCATGTGTGTTGTCGCGGCACAAAATCACGCCGCCACGCGGGCCGCGCAGGGTTTTGTGGGTGGTGGTGGTCACGAAGTCGCAGAATGGGACGGGGTTGGGATATTCGCCGCCGGCAATCAGGCCTGCGTAGTGCGCCATATCGACAAAGAGGTAGGCACCGACTTTGTCGGCGATTTCGCGGAATTTCGCCCAGTCGATTTGCAGGGCGTAGGCAGATGCGCCGGCAACGATCATTTTGGGTTTGTGTTCGAGCGCGAGGCGTTCGACTTCGGCGTAATCGAGGACTTCGTTTTCATCCAAGCCGTAGGTAATGGCGTTGTAGAGTTTGCCGGAAATGTTGACGCTGGCGCCGTGGGTCAGGTGCCCGCCGTGGGCGAGGCTCATGCCGAGGATGGTGTCGCCGGGTTTGAGGACGGAGGCGTACACGGCTTGGTTGGCTTGGGAGCCGGAATGGGGTTGGACGTTGGCGTATTCCGCACCGAAGAGTTCTTTGACGCGGTCGATTGCCAGCTGTTCGACGATATCGACGTATTCGCAACCGCCGTAGTAGCGTTTGCCGGGGTAGCCTTCGGCGTATTTGTTGGTCAATTGCGAACCTTGTGCCTCCATCACGGCGCAACTGACGTAGTTTTCGGAAGCAATCAGTTCGACGTGGTCTTGCTGGCGTTGGTCTTCTTGGGCAATGGCGGCTGCCAGCTCCGGATCATATTGGGCTAGGTTGACGCTTTTTGAAAACATCTTCTCGACTCCTTTGTCGGTTGGGAAACGGGGATTGATAAGTGTTGAACAATGTACCAAATCGGTTTGGATTGTCAACGATTTTATCTTTCAGACGACCCCTTTGCTGCTTGGAGGGTCGTCTGAAAAGTTTTATTTGAACAGATTGTCTTGTTTCAAATGAAATTCGATTTTTTCGAGCAGGGCTTCGAGGTCGCTCTCGGCTTGGGCGGCGGCTAGGTTTTTGCCCAACTCTTCCAAAGCCAGCGCATCGAGCCTGCGGCGTTCGAGTTTGCGCGCTTCTTCGTTGAAGATTTTGATGTTGTCGGGCAGGATAAGCGGCGGCACGCTGCCGTCAGTCGTATAGAACGCTTCATCCGCAAACACGAACCCCTCCGGCAATGCGGGCGCATTGTCGTAGTCGGCATCGTTGACCGGCATCCACTCGGAATGCTGTTCCAACAGGACGAATTGCCCGTTCATACCGTAAATATGGGCAAAACGGGAGAGCTTGGGGCGTTTGGTGTTCATGCAAAGATTGTATGCCGATGATGCGGGAGCGTCTAGGGTGGAAATTTGTATCGGCGCAGTAGGAAGGTCGTCTGAAAGTAGTATAATTACAAAATCGATAAATTTTTGAAGACAAATATAAAAAGGGAAACCCCAATGTCAGCAAACACAAACAAACAATGGCTAAGCGTCATCGCCTTGGCAGTCGGCGCATTCATTTTCAACACCACCGAATATATCCCGATTGCCCTATTGAGCGACATCGGCGCGACCTTCAATATGCCGCCGACCGAAGTCGGCATTATGATTACCGTGTATGCCTGGATTGTCGCGCTGCTGTCGCTGCCGCTGATGCTGGCAACAAAAAACATCGAACGCCGAAAGCTGCTGCTCATCCTCTTCGCGTTCTTTACCCTCAGCCACATCGTTTCCTATTTCGCCCGAAGTTTCGAAATCCTGCTCATCAGCCGCATCGGCATCGCCCTGACGCACGCCGTGTTTTGGTCGATTACCGCCTCGCTGGCGGTACGTGTCGCGCCGCAGGGTAAAGGCAATCAGGCTTTGGGGCTACTCAGTACGGGGACGGTCATGGCGATGGTGGCGGGCATCCCGCTGGGGCGCGTTATCGGGCAACACTCAAGCTGGCAGTTCAGCTTTTTGCTTATCGGACTTTGCGCGGCGGCAGTCATGGGCATATTGGCGAAAAACCTGCCGCTGCTGCCCAGCGTGAACACAGGTTCGCTCAAAAGCCTGCCCGGATTGCTCAAGCGTAAAAACCTCATGCTGCTCTACGCGCTGACCGTCCTCCTGATTACCGCCCACTTTACGGCATACAGCTATATCGAACCCTTCGTCCTGCAAGCCGGCGGCTTCGCGCCCGAACAAGTGACCATCGTCTTGAGCCTGTACGGGCTGGCGGGGTTTGCCGCGTCGTATCTGTTCGGCAAATGGTTTGCCAAACACCAGCGCACATTCCTGCTGACCTCGGTATCCGTCATCATGGCTTCAACGCTCTGCCTGCTTCCCCTTGCCGCTTACCCGATAGCCGTTTACGCGCTGGTGTTTGTCTGGGGTATCGCCATCGTCGTCTTGAGCCTCGGCATGGTCTCCAAAGTATTGGACTTTGCCTCGGATGCGACAGATGTAGCCAACTCGATTTACTCCAGCCTCTACAACGTCGGTATCGGCGGCGGCGCGCTTTTGGGGCATTACGTTACCGTGTGGGCAGGCATTTCCAACATCGGCTTTGTCGCCGCGATCTTGGCAGCGGCAGGATTGGGCGTGTGTCGGATGTTGGTTGAGATGCGGAAATAAGGGGGTTGTATAAAAAGAGGTCGTCTGAAAACGTTTCTTTTTTATTTAAATACATCGCCCCGCAGTCGGGACGCTCCGTCTGTCTAGGCGTGAGAATGGATTTCTAAGTTTGGAATAAAACAAACCGGATTCCTTTGATGGGAATCCGGTTTTTTCGATGATTGGATTTTCAGACGACGTTTTGGGTCGTCTGAAACCTTATCCATGCTCTTTACCTTCGTTTATTCAAAACATTATAGTGGATTAACTTTAAACCAGTACGGCGTTATCTCGCCTTAGCTCAAAGAGAACGATTCTCTAAGGTGCTGAAGCACCAAGTGAAT
>CAUSKT010000109.1:0-5625 GCA_963532335.1 uncultured Neisseria sp.
CTCTTTGAGCTAAGGCGAGGCAACGCCGTACTGGTTTAAAGTTAATCCACTATATAAAGGCGGACTGGCTGTGGCAAATCAGGTCAGTCCGTCTTTATTTTCTGATTAAAGAATAAAATCATAAATTTACAAAAATCCTCTGTTCATCAACGGATAAAGCATTTATGATGTCCTCCATAGCATCTCACAATGACTGTACTATATTTTATTTGAAAAAATAAATGGTATAGATAGGGCATCCGGTTTATAGAACCGGGAATAATCCAAATAATAGAAAAAGAAAGGAAATAATGATGCAACATCGTAGACGATTGGCTATCTTTCAAGCCGCAAAACGTGCTTCGTTCACTGGAAAACCAGTTGCACCGACTACACCGAAAGCACGCTAAGGAATAATGCTGAAATTCCTCACAATATCTAAGACCGCCCGTTTCTCGGACGGTCTTTAGTTTTTTGTACTGTTTCAAATGCGCCGCAATATCGTATGGGACGCACAGATAAATTAAAGGTAGGTCAGGGGGCGTCTAAGTTTAAAAAAGGATTTCTGAGCGGAGAATGCATGAAATAAATCAGCCTTGTCTTATCTCTGCGGTTCGTTGTTCCGACCCCTCGTCCTGATTCTTGTTTATTTGTTAAAGGCAAGTTGGTGCCTTGGAAGATTATAGTGGATTAACTTTAAACTAGGACGGCGTTACCTCGCCTTAGTTCAAAGAGAACGATTCTCTAAGGTGCTGAAGCACCAAGTGAATCGGTTCCGTACTATCTGTACTGTCTGCGGCTTCGTCGCCTTGTCCTGATTTAAATTTAATCCACTATAAAAAGGTCGTCTGAAAACCTTTAAATACAGGTTTTCAGACGACCTTTCATGTTTACAGCTTTACCGTAATGCTTTTACAGCTTTGCCAATGCCTGATTGAACGTTTCGCTCGGGCGCATGGCTTGGGCGGCTTTTGCAGCGTCGGGGGCGTAGTAGCCGCCGATGTCGGCTGCTTTGCCTTGTGCGGCGGAAAGCTCGGCAACGATTTTCGCTTCGTCGGCGGTCAGGGTTTCTGCCAACGGCGCAAACGCTGCTTTCAATTCCGCGTCTTTATCCTGCGCTGCCAGCTCTTGCGCCCAGTAGAGGGTGAGGTAGAAATGGCTGCCGCGGTTGTCGAGTTCGCCTGCTTTGCGTTTGGGCGATTTGTCGTTCAACAGCAGTTTTTCGGTGGCGGCATCCAGCGTGTCGGCGAGGACTTGGGCTTTGGTGTTGCCGGTTTTTTGCGCCAGATGTTCAAACGATACGGCGAGCGCGAGGAACTCGCCCAAAGAGTCCCAGCGCAGGTGGTTTTCTTCGAGGAACTGTTGGACGTGTTTCGGTGCGGAGCCGCCCGCGCCGGTTTCAAACATACCGCCGCCGTTCATCAACGGAACGATGGACAGCATTTTCGCGCTGGTGCCGAGTTCCAAAATCGGGAACAGGTCGGTCAGATAATCGCGCAGGACGTTGCCTGTTACGGAAATGGTGTCTTCGCCGTTTTTCAGACGACCCAAGCTGAACTTGGCGGCTTCTTCGGGCGCGAGGACACGGATGTCGAGGCCGTCGGTATCCAGTTCGGCAAGGTAGGCGTTGACTTTGGCAAGCAGGCTTTTATCGTGCGGACGGTTTTCGTCGAGCCAGAACACGGCGGGCGTGTTGCTCAGGCGGGCGCGGTTGACGGCGAGTTGTACCCAGTCTTTGACGGGCGCGTCTTTGGTTTGGCACATACGCCAGATGTCGCCTGCTTCAACGTCGTGCTGCATCAGGACTTTGCCTGCCGCATCAATGACTTGAACCTGACCGTCGGCTTCGATTTCGAAAGTTTTATTGTGCGAACCATATTCTTCGGCCGCCTGCGCCATCAGGCCGACGTTGGGTACTGTACCCATGGTTGTCGGATCGAACGCGCCGTGTTCGCGGCAGAAGTCGATGGTTGCTTGATAAACGCCTGCGTAGCTGCTGTCAGGAATCACGGCTTTGGTGTCTTGCGCTTTGCCGTCTTTGTCCCACATACGGCCGGAATTGCGGATCATCGCAGGCATGGAAGCATCGACGATAACATCGCTGGGGACGTGCAGGTTGGTAATGCCTTTGTCGGAATCGACCATCGCCAAATCAGGGTTGGCGGCGTAAACGGCGGCAATTTCGGCTTCGACGGCAGCGCGGGTGTCCGCATCCAGTTTGTCCAGATTGGCAAGCAGGTTGCCGAAGCCGTTGTTGACGTTGACGCCGGCGGCAGCCAGTTTGTCGCCGAATTTTTCAAAAACAGGCGCGAAGAATACTTTGACGGCGTGTCCGAAGATAATCGGGTCGGACACTTTCATCATGGTGGCTTTCATGTGCAGCGAGAACAAAACGCCTTTTGCTTTCGCGTCTTGCACTTGTTCGGCAAGGAAGGCGAGCAGGGCTTTTTTACTCATCACGGTCGCGTCGATGATTTCGCCGGCTTTCAGGGCGACGGGCTCGCGCAACTCTTTCTTGTTGCCTTGTTTATTCGTGAACACGATGGATACGGAAGTCGCATCGGGTACGGTAACGGATTGTTCGTTATGGAAAAAGTCGCCGCTTTGCATGGTGGCAACGTGGGTTTTGGAGTCTTTTGTCCATGTGCCCATGCTGTGCGGATTTTTTTTCGCAAAGTTTTTCACTGCCTTAGGCGCGCGGCGGTCGGAGTTGCCTTCGCGCAAAACGGGGTTGACCGCGCTGCCTTTGATACGGTCGTAACGTTCGCGCACGGCTTTTTCTTCATCGGTTTGAGGGTCGGCGGGATAGTCGGGGACGGCAAAGCCTTTTGCCTGCAATTCTTTAATCGCGGCGGTCAGTTGCGGTACGGACGCGCTGATGTTGGGCAGTTTGATCACGTTGGCGTCGGGCTGTTTCACCAGTTCGCCCAACTCGGCAAGCGCATCGGGTACGCGCTGCGCTTCGGTCAGATATTCGGGGAACGCCGCCAGAATGCGGCCGGACAGGGAAATATCGCTGGTTTTGACTTCGATACCGGCATGGCGGGTAAACGCCTGCACAATCGGCAGCAGGGATTGGGTCGCCAGCGCGGGGGCTTCGTCGGTATGGGTGTAGATAATGGTGGCTTTGCTAGTCATGGGATATTCTCTTGTAGGTTAGGTTTTTCTTTTCGAATGCGGCGCAAAAGCGCGCTGCGTGGCTATTATGGCATATTTCGGCAGGCTTGGGATATGGTTTTAATATGTTATCAATCAGTTTGCAAAAAGGTCGTCTGAAACGGCTTCGGTAGCGTTTTCAGACGACCTTTGGGGGGATTATAGGGAATATTTTTTCTTTAATGCACGGACGGCTTTCAATATTTCTGCATTGCTTTTCTTAACTCCTTCTTGAGCTTTATTTCGTTTTTCTAGAAAAGCCATGACATCCAATTGGTTTATTTCAGGGTTTTTTTCTCCTTCACCCATCAAGGTTTTTTGATGTTTTATCAAATATTCCAAAACATGACTTGCCAATATATTGATTTCGACCCTCCGGTTGACCACTGCTTTAATTTCAGGATCGCGGAAATCAGCATCCAAAAATCTTCCGGTAACTTTTTTCCACTCATCAGCCAGCTTTTTTGCAGCTTCAAAAAATTCTGGAGAATGTGTCGAATTTTCTCCGGCCCGGTTAAATTCATCTTGTGCCGTCATCAATTCCGAATGAGACTGTAAAACGATTTCGAAAAATTTAACCAAATCCGCCCGTCCGTATGGCGATTTCACATTTGAAATGGGGATCGGCTCCAGCAGTTTCGGATCAGGCTCGGGAAAGTCATTGATCATTTTGGCATACCCGGCGGGCAGCATGACCTTGCCTTTGGAAGACTGCACCGCGACGCGTTTTCCTGCAACAGGTTTGGCAGCGGCACTTACGCTGACAGTCAATGCGGATGCGGTCAGCAACACTGAAACGAAACGGATGAAGGCAGTCATAAAGCTCCTTAAATATTGCGTTGATAATCTGTTAGTCCGACGGTGGTAAAAAAGGTTTCTTATTTTCAGACGACCTTCGGGCAAACCTGATTGTCGGACATAGATATAGAAATTTAAAGGAGAAATGCTTTAGAAACAGCTAAGAAGATATTATCAAATATAGATTCCAACCTATAGTTTTTCTATAAAAAAGGTCGTCTGAAAATAAAATTTCAGACGACCTTTCAAACATATAACCCGATTAACCCAGATCAAACGCTTTATGCAGGACGCGGGTGGCGAGTTCCATGTATTTCTCGTCAATCAAGACGGAAACTTTGATTTCTGAGGTGGAAATCATTTGGATGTTGATGCCTTCTTCGGCGAGGGTGCGGAAGATTTTGGCAGCAACGCCGACGTGCGAACGCATACCCAAGCCGACTGCGGAGACTTTGCACACGGTGTCGTCGCCGTCGATGGCGGCTGCGCCGATGCTGTCTTGCAGTTTGGTCAGGATTTCGATGGTTTGTTTGTACTCGCCGCGCGGTACGGTGAAGGAGAAATCGGTAGTGCCTTCGCTGCCGACATTTTGGATGATCATGTCGACTTCGATGTTGGCATCGGCAACCGCGCCTAAAATCTGATAGGCGACGCCGGGTTTGTCGGGTACGCCGCGCACGTTGATGCGGGCTTGGTTTTTATCGAATGCGATACCGGTTACGGCAGCTCTTTCCATGTTATTGTCCTCTTCAAAGGTAATTAAGGTGCCGTTGCCGCCGTCTTGCAGGCTGCTCAGTACGCGCAGGCGCACTTTGTATTTTCCGGCGAATTCTACTGAACGGATTTGTAAAACTTTCGAACCGAGGCTTGCCAGTTCGATCATTTCTTCAAATGTAACCGTATCCATGCGGCGTGCTTCAGGCACGACGCGGGGGTCGGTGGTGTAAACGCCGTCTACGTCGGTATAGATTTGGCATTCGTCCGCTTTGAGGGCTGCGGCGAGTGCAACGGCGGAGGTGTCTGAACCGCCGCGTCCGAGTGTGGAAATATCGCCTTCGCTGCTGATGCCTTGGAAGCCGGCGACGATGACGACTTTGCCTTCGGCGAGGTCGGCGCGCATTTTTTCGTCATCGATGCTTTCTATGCGGGCTTTGGTGTGGGAAGTATCGGTTTTGAGGGCGACCTGCCAGCCGGTGTAGCTTTTGGCATCCACGCCGATGTCTTTCAATGCCATTGCCAAAAGGCCGATGGTCACTTGCTCGCCGGTGGACAAAACTACGTCCAGCTCGCGCGGATCGGGATGCTCCTGCATTTCGTGCGCCAGCGCAACCAGGCGGTTGGTTTCGCCGCTCATGGCGGATACGACGACAACGATGTCGTGTCCTTCGGCGCGGGCTTTGGCGACACGTTTGGCTACGTTTTTAATGCGTTCGGGCGAGCCTACTGATGTGCCGCCGTATTTATGTACGATTAACGCCATGTTTCGTGCTTTCTTGAGGGGAGTTGGTCGGGCAGTATGGTCTGCTGGAAAAGGGCTTATTATTACTATTTTTTACATGAAATTCAAGGCTGGGACGGGAATAATCGAATTTTCTACCGGAATCGGAGAATAAAGGCGTTGGAGTGTGATTCATGGCAAAAGGTCGTCTGAAAACCGAGGGGATGGTTTGAACTGGCCCCCAAATCTTGGAC
>CAUSKT010000110.1:0-5494 GCA_963532335.1 uncultured Neisseria sp.
CGTTTCATTCGACCGTCAGATCAGGATGCATGGGGAGACCTATGTGGAAGGGTCGGCGGATTCGCATTTGAAGTGCAACTTTCCATAACAGAAAAAGGCCGGTATGCGGCAGCATACGGCCTTTCCTGCAAGAAAGATTGCCATGAGCTACACACAACTGACCCAAGACGAACGATACCATATCCAATACCTGTCCCGCCACTGCACCATCGCCGAAATCGCCAAACAGCTCAACCGCCACAAAAGCACCATCAGCCGAGAAATCAAGCGGTACTGCATCCAAGGACAGCAATACAGCGCCGATAAAGCCCAACGGCAAAGCCGGCTTACCAAACAGCATCAGCGAAAACCCTATAAGCTCGATTCGCAGCTCATTCAGCACATCGACACCCTTATCCGCCGCAAACTCAGTCCCGAACAAGTATGCGCCTACCTGCATAAACACCACGGGATCACACTCCATCACAGCACCATTTACCGCTACCTCCGCCAAGACAAAAGCAACGGCGGCACTTTGTGGCAACACCTCAGAATATGCAGCAAACCCGCCGGCGCGGGAATGACGGTTCATAATGCTGATTAAAAACCAAGCCGCCCGTAGCGTGGGTTCTATCCACGAATAAACAGAGATGATTGGATTCGGATGTTTGAGTGGAAGGTCGTGGGCGAAGCCTACGCTACGGGTTCGGTTTGTCCCAAGTCTGTGCCTATTTGACGGAAAGGTCGTCTGAAAACCGGAATACTTAGTTTTCAGACGACCTTTTTGCAGAGAGAGCTTTACGGATAAGACCTCTGCGCCGTCAGAATGAACAGGGATAATTGGATTCGGATGTTTGGTGAAAGGTCGTGGGCAAAGCCCATGCTACGGGTTGGTTTATCCTAAATCTGTGTTCACGCGCTGAGCAGGCTTTGGGCGAGGAAACCACCTTTTTCCACACCGGGGAGGATGAAGAAATAGCCGCCGCCGAAGGGGCTGATGTACTCTTCCAGCGGTTCGCCGTTGAGTAGGTTTTGGACGAAGATGAAGCCGTCGGCGAGGTTGGCTTGGTAGCAGATGAACACCAAGCCGACGTCGAGCTGGCCGTTGGCGGCGAGGCCGCGGGAGTAGTTGAAGGCGCGGCGGTAGAGCAGGTGTTTTTTCATGAACTCGGGGTCGCGCGGGTTGGCGAGCCTCATGTGGCTGTCTTTGGGGGTGGTTTTGCCGTCGGGGTCTTTGGCGAAGTCGGCGGTGTCGCTCTCTTTTTTGCCGTCCATGGGGGCGCCGCTGTATTTGCGTCGGCCGAAGATTTCGGTTTGTTCCTGCAAGGGGGTTCTGTCCCAGAATTCGACGAAGTGGCGGATGAGGCGGACGGCTTGGTAGCTGCCGTTTTTCGCCCAGGCGGGTTCGTCTTGGCTGTTGGCGGCGATGCCTGTCCAGAGGACTTGGTCGGCAATTTTGGGATCGGATACGTCGGGGTTGCCGGAGCCGTCGCGGAAGCCTAGGAGGTTGCGGGCGGCGATGGCGCCGGGTTCGGCTTTGGGCAGCCAGCCGTCTATGCTCCAGCGGATGACGGCGGTTTGGGCGGTGTTTTTGATGATGTCGCGCAGGGCGGCTTGGCAGGTTTCGGGGGTGAAGGCGCAAATTTGGAGGCTGAGGTCGCCGTCGCACCATGATTTTTGGAGGCGGTCGTTGGGGAAGTCGCGCATTTCTTGAAGATGGCGGGGTTTTTTGTCTTTGAGTCCGAAGCGGTCGTCAAAGAGGCTGCTGCCGACGCCGACGGTGATGGTGAGGCCGTCGGGGCGGAATGTTTTGCCGAGCAGGCCGCTGCCTGCGGGGGGGAGTTTTTCGTCGCCGTCTTGGTATTCGCCGCCTTGGGTGAGGAATTCGATGCGGGCGGTGAGGGTACGGAAGAGGTTTTCGAGTTGTTTGGGGTCTTTGGCGGTTACGTCGAAGGCGCACATGATGCCGAAGAGTTGGTGCGGGGTGGTGATGCCGGCTTGGTGGGTGCCGTAGCAGGGGTAGGCTTGCGGGGAGTGTTCGTTGTTGCGGGTGTCAGCGGCGTTTTCGCCTTGTTGTTTGCCGGCGAACCAGCCTGCCGCGCCGGCTGCGCCTGCGGCAAGGACGGTTTTGAACAGGGTGCGTTTGGTCGGTTGGATGGGTTGTGAGTTGTCTTGGCTCATGGTTTGTCCTGAATGTATTTTGGCATGGCGGCAAGGTGTCGCGGTTTGTGCGTTGTCGGATACAAGTATCCGACCTACAGGGCTGTCAGCAGGGGCAGGTTGGGTTGGCAAACCCGACCCAGCCTACGATTTCTGTATTCGGGTTTTCGCGGGCAAAGCCCACGCTACAACAGTTCCCTTGCGTGGGAGAGGACATCAGCGATAAGTTTTCAGACGACCCCTTATATCTCAAAAGGTCGTCTGAAACGGGCGGGTCAAGTTTATTTGAGACCCAGTGTGCCGCGCAGTTGGCTCAGGTCTTCGGCAAGGGCGTTAATCGGTGCCTGAAGGGTTTTGCGGTCTGCGTCGCTGAGTTTGTCGTAGGTTTCAAAGCCGTCTTTGGTTTTGTATTTGGCGAGGATGTCGGTTACTTGTTTGAAGTTGGCATCGACTTTCTCGAGTAGGGCTTTGTTTTTCTCGGCAATCATCGGACGGAAGAGTTCGACGATTTTTTGCGCGCCTTCGATGTTGGCTTGGAAGTCGCTCAAGTCGGTGTGGCTGTAACGGTCTTCTTCGCCGCTGATTTTGCTGCCGGCAACTTCTTCAATCAACACTGCCGCGCCGCCGACGACTTTGTTCGGCGGGAAGGAGAGGGCGTCGATTTCTTTTTGCAGGGCTTCAACGTCTTTCATGAGTTTGTCGGCAATGTCTTTCACGCCGGATACGTCTTTTTTGACCCAAAGGGCGTGTTCGATGCGGTGGAAGCCGGTGAAGGCAGCGTCTTCAGTTTTGTCTTTGAAGTCGTCTTCACGCGCGTCGATGGCGGGGTCGAGTTCGTTGAAGAGTTCGGCAATCGGCTCGATGCGTTCGTAGTGGGTGCGGGTGGCGGCAAACAGGGATTTGGCTTTTTCGATGTCGCCCGCTTTGACGGCGTCGGTGAAGGCTTTGGTTTTGGCAACCAGCTCTTTGGCTTCGCCTTGTACGTAAACTTTATAGTCGGCAAGCGGTTTGGCGAGTTTTTCCAAATCGGCTTCGTTGCCGGTGTCTTTAAAGCCGCTGTCGGTTACTACCAATTTGCCGCGCGGGTTGGTCAGCAAACCGCAGGTCATTTCGTATTCGCCCGGCAGCAGGGTAACGGTCATTTTGTCGGAAAGTCCGGGGGCGATGTTTTCGCGTTCGTCAACCACCATCACGCCTTTGAGGATTTCCCATTCGAGCTTGCGGCCGCTGTTGTTTTTGATGTTGAACACGACTTGTCCGCTCGGTACGGTCAGTTCCATCGGTTCGCAGGCGGTGTCGTTCACGCCAACGTTGACGGTGCCGTCGGCACTCGCGCTTGATGCACCTGACGCGGCAGGCGCGGATTTTTCCGCTTCGGGCGGTTGACACGCGGTCAGACCCAAAGCCAGCATCACGGATAAAGCAGTTATATTGAGTTTTTTCATTTCAAACCTCTTTGGTATGTTGATAAGAATGGGATACGGAATTTTTAAGCGCCACTAGGGGCTGTCGACAGTCCCTAATGTCTTTCAGACGACCTCTGCACCGCGGCGGGCCTGCTGCCGTGCAGAAACCAAATCATGACCGGAACCAAATACAGCAGCCACGCCAGCACCTCGCCCTGCGTCGGGTGGTCGGTATAGCCGAAGAAGCCGCCGAGCAGCACGCCCAGCGGGCTGTCTTCATGCAGGTATTTGGAAGAATCAAACACCACCTCTTGCAGGTGGTTCCACACGCCCGCCTCATGCAGCGCGCGCAGCGAACCGGCCACCAAACCGGCGGCCACCACAATCAAAAACGCGCCTGTCCAGCGGAAAAACTTCGCCAGATTCAGACGCATACCACCCTGATAAATCAGCGCGCCGATGACCACTGCGGCCAGCAGCCCCAATACCGCGCCGACGGGCATAGACCAAGTCGGACTCTGCTGAAACACCGCCAAGAGGAAAAACACACTCTCCAACCCCTCGCGCGCCACAGCCAGAAACGCCATACCGACCAAAGCCCAACCTTGGCCGTTGCCTCGGTTTAAGGCCGTCTGAACCGAATCCTGAAGCTGCTGCTTCATTGAACGGGCGGCTTTTTTCATCCATAAAATCATATAAGTCAGCATCGCCACCGCCACCAAACCGATAACACCGACCACAAATTCCTGTTCCTTCTGCGGAATCTCGCCCGTTGCCGAATGGATGCCGTATCCGATGCCCAAACACATCAGCACAGCCAAAGCCACGCCCAGCCACACCTTAGGCATCAGCCGCGAATGTCCCGACTGTTTCAAAAAACCCGCGACGATACCGACGATCAAAGCCGCCTCGATACCCTCGCGCAGCATAATCAAAAAAGCAATCAACATATATAAAACAAACCTTAAAACTTAATATCCATATGAGGGCCAAAATCAGCCCATTTTGCCTTCACCGCATTCGAATTTACATGCAGCAAATGTTCATGAAGCCTATCGAAACCTTCATGGCCGAACCACAGGATTTTCCTCGGACAACGCGATAAACAAACACGCCCCGCGGTTCCGCAATACAAAAGCTCGCGGCTGAAAAACTTGTTACGGCTAAAACAAATGAGCGTGTCACCGTCCAACATCCTAAAGAAGAAAGAGAAGAAAAGTGCTATCGGTATCAGCATGACGGACATGACAAACTTCTCTAAAAAATTCAGACGACCCCGTTTGGACAGGGCAGTAGAAATTTTGTTTGAAAATATCGGGTTTGAAATACTGTCTGATACGCCAAAAATATCTATCGGATATCTGATTCCGCCGTCTTTTTATCCCAAGTCTGACAAAGTACCGCCATCTGCCTGTCTTAAAAGTAAGAGTTTATAAACGGAGTCGCACAAATGCAAATAATTTTTATTATTTCATCAGTAAACCATTATTTAAACAAGCCAAAAGGCAGCGTCAGAATTTACCGCAAAACAAAGCGAATCAACGTCATACGCTTTCCCGGAAACGCTGTTTGTCCGTATGTATGAGAATATTGGAACACCAATAAACTAAACAAAAAGGTCGTCTGAAAATCCGAATATCGAGGTTTCAGACGACCTTTCCTTTCTCGCCAATTACCATCCCATCCACCTGATTAAAGAAATGATGCCGAGCATGATGACGACCGTTATCGAAATCCAGAAAATCGGAGGACGGCTGTCGGATTCGGCGGGTTTGACGGGTTTTACCCAGCCTTTTTTGTAGAGAAGGATGGTGAGAAGCATCATCAAGATGCCTAGAAGCAAAAGTATTTGGAAATTATTCATTCACTTTGAAGCCCTTTATAGTGGATTAAATTTCAATCAGGACAAGGCGACGAAGCCGCAGACAGTACAGATAGTACGGAACCGA
>CAUSKT010000111.1:0-5463 GCA_963532335.1 uncultured Neisseria sp.
TCGCCAGCGAGGAGGCGCAGGTGGTGTTTGACGATAGCCAAACCTCCGCCGCCGATATCGCCAAAATCATCGAGAAAACCGGCTATGGCGCGAAGGAGAAGACGGAAGAGGCTCTGCCACAGCCCGAAGAAACCGCGCATGTAAGCTGGAGGCTGTGGCTTTTGCTGGCAATCAATATTCCGTTCCTTATCGGCATGGCGGGGATGATGATCGGTCGGCACGATTGGATGATTCCGCCGGTATGGCAGTTTGCGCTGGCAAGCGTGGTGCAGCTTTGGCTGGCGGTGCCGTTTTACAAAAGCGCGTGGGCGAGTATTAAAGGCGGGCTGGCGAATATGGACGTGCTCGTTACCATTGGCACGGTGTCGATTTATCTGTATTCCGTTTATATGCTGTTTTTCAGTCCGCACGCGGCACACGGCATGGCGCATGTGTATTTTGAAGCGGGCGTGATGGTGATCGGTTTTGTGTCGCTGGGCAAATTTTTGGAACACCGCACCAAAAAATCCAGCCTGAACAGCTTGGGCTTGCTGCTGAAACTTACGCCGACCCAAGTCAACGTGCAACGCGATGGCGAATGGAAACAACTGCCCATCGACCAAGTGCAAATCGGCGACCTTATCCGCGCCAACCACGGCGAACGCATTGCCGCCGACGGCATTATCGAAAGCGGCAGCGGCTGGGCGGACGAGAGCCATCTCACCGGCGAATCCAATCCCGAAGAGAAAAAGGCGGGCGGCAAAGTGTTGGCGGGCGCGCTGATGACCGAAGGCAGCGTGGTGTATCGCGCCACGCAGCTCGGCAGCCAAACCCTGCTCGGCGACATGATGAACGCGCTGTCCGAAGCGCAAGGCAGCAAAGCGCCGATTGCGCGCGTGGCGGACAAGGCGGCGGCGGTGTTCGTGCCTGCCGTCGTGGGCATCGCGCTTTTGACCTTTATCGCCACTTGGCTGGTTAAAGGCGATTGGACGATTGCGCTGATGCACGCCGTTGCCGTTTTGGTGATTGCCTGCCCGTGCGCACTCGGTCTGGCGACGCCCGCCGGGATTATGGTCGGCATGGGCAAGGCGGTGAAACACGGTATTTGGTTTAAAGACGCGGCGGCGATGGAAGAAGCCGCCCACGTCGATGCCGTCGTGTTGGACAAAACCGGCACGCTGACCGAAGGCAGGCCGCAGGTTGCCGCCGTTTATTGCGTTCCCGACAGCGGCTTTGACGAAGACGCTTTGTACCGCATCGCTGCCGCCGTCGAACAAAACGCCGCCCACCCGCTCGCCCGCGCCATCGTCTCCGCCGCCCAAGCGCGCGGTTTGGACATCCCCGACGCACAAAACGCGCAAACCGTCGTCGGCGCAGGCATTACTGCCGAAGTCGAAGGCGTGGGCTTGGTGAAAGCGGGCAAACTTGATTTTGCCGAATTAAGGCTACCTGAAAACCTTTCAGACGACGTCTGGCACATCGCAAGCATCGTCGCCGTTTCTGCCAACGGCAAACCTATCGGCGCATTCGCACTCGCCGACGCATTGAAAACCGATACCGCCGAAGCCATAGGCCGTCTGAAAAAACACGGCATTGACGTTTACATCATGAGCGGCGACAACCAAGGCACGGTCGAATACGTCGCCAAACAACTGGGCATCACACACGCCTTCGGCAACATGAGTCCGCGCGACAAAGCCGCCGAAGTGCAGAAACTCAAAGCTGCCGGCAAAACCGTGGCAATGGTCGGCGACGGCATCAACGACGCGCCTGCGCTCGCCGCCGCCAACGTCAGCTTCGCCATGAAAGGCGGCGCGGACGTTGCCGAACACACCGCCTCCGCCACGCTGATGCAGCATTCGGTCAACCAGCTCGCCGATGCCCTGCTGGTATCGCAGGCAACTTTGAAAAACATCAAACAAAACCTGTTTTTCGCTTTTTTCTACAATATCTTGGGCATCCCGCTCGCCGCTCTCGGCTTCTTAAACCCCGTCATCGCAGGCGCGGCAATGGCGGCAAGCTCGGTGTCGGTGTTGGGCAATGCGTTGAGGTTGAAACGGGTGAAGATTGAGTAATATGGAAAAGGTCGTCTGAAACAAGGTTTTCTCTTTCAGTTGCCTATTTCAGACGACCCATCATCCGGTAAACGATCTTGCCCCGTTATCCAAAAATCAAGGAGAAAACATGAAAACCGCTATTGTCGATTACGGCATGGGCAACCTGCATTCCGTCCTCAAATCCGTACAGGCCGCGCAAGCCTTGTCCGGCAAAGCTGCTGAAATTTATCTGACCGACCGCCCCGAAGACATCTTCGCTGCCGACAAAATCATTTTCCCCGGTCAGGGCGCGATGCCCGACTGCATGGCTGCATTGCGGCAAAGCGGTTTGGGCGAGGCGGTGGAAGACGGATTGAAAAACAAACCGTTTTTCGGCATCTGCGTCGGCGCGCAATTATTGTTCGAATACAGCGAAGAAGGCGATACTGCCGGACTGGGCTGGTTTAAAGGCAGGGTCAAACGCTTTGCCGCCAACCAAACCGATGCGCACGGAGGTCGTCTGAAAGTGCCGCACATGGGCTGGAATACAGTACGCCAAACCCGCCCGCACCCGCTATTTAAAGACATCGGACAAGAAACGCGCTTTTACTTCGTCCACAGCTACTACTTCGCCCCCGAAGACCCCGAAACCGTCCTTGCTACCAGCGAATATCCTAACGAATTTGCCTGCATCGTCGGCAAAGAAAATGTGTTCGCCACCCAGTTCCACACGGAAAAAAGCCACGACGCGGGTCTGTTGCTGTTGCGTAACTTCTTGGATTGGCAGCCCTAGCAGTCTGTTTATAGCAAAAGGTCGTCTGAAATTTTTCAGACGACCTTTTGTATCGCTTGCCTGACATAACGATAATGTTTTGAAAATCAAAACGCGGCAGTCATCGAAGGATGATTTTGTCGCGTTACCGTTCAAGCCTAGAGGTACACAATCTCGCCGCTGCGCCCTTTGCTTTCCTGACTTGCCCACCACACAAACTGCGGCAATACGTCGGTATAGTTTTTACGTTCGCTTTTCGACTCGCCCGGATGGGACTTGATGCGTTGAGGCGAGTTAATCGGACCCGGAATCAGAACATTGGCGCGCAGGTTGTCAAAACGTTCCCACTCGTCGGCAGCGACTTTGCACAAATAATTCAACGCGGCTTTAGACGCGCCGAACCCTCCCCAATAAGCCTTGGGATCTTCGCCATGACTTTCCCCGACAAAAATTACAGAGGCATCGGAAGATGCTTTGAGCAAAGGCAGCATCGCGCGTGTCAAACCCATCGGCGCGACGGTGTTGATCCGGTATTGGTTGACCCATTCGGATACAGTCTGGAAATCCAAAGGAGAAAGCGCATAGAAATAGCTGGCGCAATGTACGATACCGTCCAAGCGTCCGCCGGTCGCCTCGGAAATGGTTGCGGCGAATTGGTCGAATTCCTTTTCTTCCGCGCTCATTAAGTCGAAGCAGATGGCAAAGGGTTCGGGATAGCCGGCATCGACAATGGCATCATAAACTTTTTCCAACTTCTTTTGATGACGCGCCACCAAAATGACGGTCGCGCTGGCCGCCGCATAAGCCTTGGCAACCTGCTCGCCCAAACCTTGGGACGCGCCGGTTACCATGATGATTTTATTGGATAAAGTTGACATGATTTCTCCATTTTTTAGATTTATAGTGGATTAACTTTAAACCAGTACGGCGTTGCCTCACCTTAGCTCAAAGAGAACGATTCTCTAAGGTGCTGAAGCACCAAGTGAATCGGTTCCGTACTATCTGTACTGTCTGCGGCTTCGTCGCCTTGTCCTGATTTAAATTTAATCCACTATATCAATAAATTATCGAAAATCTGAAAGAAGGCTGAGACAGGGCGGGTATATTAAAAAACCGATTTTGAAACCATTTTGGTTTATTGCCTGCTCACCCACTCTTTCTATTGAAATAGAAACGATGAACAGGCAATCGTTCAGCCGATATTCTTAATATAGTGGATTAACTTTAAACCAGTACGGCGTTGCCTCGCCTTAGCTCAAAGAGAACGATTCTCTAAGGTGCTGAAGCACCAAGTGAATCGGTTCCGTACTATCTGTACTGTCTGCGGCTTCGTCGCCTTGTCCTGATTTTTGTTAATCCACTATATCGTGAAACCTATCGTTTCAGACGACCCTGCCAATCGGCTCCGGTCAATCGGAAGCTTGATTTACGCTTCGCCGCTATCAGTATCCGATACGGTGTTCTCAGCTTCATTGCCTTCCGGATTTTCCGCCTCGGGATTTTCATCTTCCGCTTCTTCGGCAACACGTTCCAGCGATACCAAGGTTTCGCCTTCGTCCAGATTAATCAGGCGCACGCCTGCTGCGGCGCGGCCGGTTTCGCGGATTTGTTCGACTTTGGTGCGGATGAGGACGCCGCCGCTGGTAATCAGCATCAGATCGTCGGTTTCGCCGACCAAAGTTGCAGCGACCAAATCGCCGTTGCGCTCGCCGGTGTTGATGGCGATATTGCCTTGTCCGCCTTTGTTTTTGCGGCTGTAATCGGCAATCGGGGTACGCTTGCCGTAGCCGTTGGCGGTTGCGGTCAGCACTTGCAAATCGCTTTGCGCGGCTTCGGGGGCAAAGGTAATCAGGCTGACGATTTTGCCGTCGGCAGGCAGGCGCATACCGCGCAGGCCGCCGCTGCCGCGACCGGACGGACGCACACCGTGTTTGCCGCTTGGCAGGGCATTTTCGTTGTCGGCGGTTTCGTCTTCGAGGTCGTCTGAAATCTCGGTTTCGATGTCGGCATCTTCCGCTTCGTCGTTGCCGGATTTTTCCCAGTATTCGTTGAAACGGATGGCTTTGCCCAAGTTGGAGAACAGCATGATATCGTCCGAGCCGCTGGTTTGAGCGGCGCCGACGAGGTAGTCGCCTTCTTTGAGCGCGATGGCTTTGATGCCTTGGCTGCGGACGTTTTTAAAGGCTGAAAGCTGGATTTTTTTCACCATGCCTTGCGCGGTGGCGAAGAAGACGTATTGGTCTTCGGGGAATTCGCGAACGGCGAGGATGGCGCTGACTTTTTCGCCTTCTTCCAACTGGATGACGTTGTTAATCGGACGGCCGCGGCTGTTTCGACCGCCTTCGGGCAGTTTGTAAACCTTAATCCAGTGGCACTTGCCGAGGTTGGTGAAACACATCAAATAGTCATGCGTGTTCGCAACGAACAGGGTTTCGATGAAGTCTTCGTCTTTGGTGGCCGCCGCCTGTTTGCCGCGTCCTCCGCGACGCTGCGCCTGATAGTCGGTGGTCGGCTGGGTTTTGATATAGCCGCCGTGGGTCAGGGTAACGACCATTTCGCGTTGCGGAATCAGGTCTTCATCGGCAATGTCGCCGCCGAACGGGTTGATTTCGCTGCGGCGTTCGTCGCCGAAATTGGTTTTGGTTTCTTCCAATTCTTCGCGGATGATTTGGGTGA
>CAUSKT010000112.1:0-5225 GCA_963532335.1 uncultured Neisseria sp.
CGTCGGCCCTAAACCGGCCGTGCCGGTTCGATTCCGGCTCCGGGCACCAATAAATCTATGAATTTATTGAATAATCTAAGATTCTAAATTACCAAAAGACAGCTTATAATTCAGGCTGTCTTTTTGCTTTGTGTCCAATTTGTGTCCAACTTGTGACCTTTACACAATGTAATTGCATGAAATCAAATACCTAAGGAAAAGCCCTGAAAACCGGACAAGTTTTCAGGGCTTAATTTTATATTCTACACTTGTTTACACGCTAAAGGCTTGAAAAATAAAATGTAGTTTTAAGTAATAACTGTTCTCATTGATGTAAGTCAAAAAAATATCGGGTAAACGTTCACATCTTCGCCAATCGTTACACTTCATAGAGCTAAAGTGCTATTCTGCAAAGGTAAATTTCTTCTACCTATAAATTCTATCTGACAAATTAGGAGCTTGATATGTCAACCGATGTACAGCAACGCCCTGCCGCTTGGGAAGGTTTTGTCGGCGGTAATTGGGAAACCAATGTCGACGTGCGCGATTTTATTCAGAAAAACTACACGCCTTATGAAGGCGATGCGTCTTTCCTCGCGCCTGCGACCGAGGCGACGACCAAACTGTGGGCGGACGTGATGGAAGGCATCAAAGTCGAAAACCGCACGCACGAACCCTACAAAATCGACGCGCAAGTTGTGTCCGGCATTACCAGCCATGCACCGGGCTATATCGATAAAGATTTGGAAACCATCGTCGGCCTGCAAACAGACGAGCCTCTGAAACGCTCGATCATGCCGTTCGGCGGTTTGAAAATGGTACAAGACGCGTGCAAAGTGTACAACGTCGAGTTGAACCCCGAAGTCAGCGAAATCTTTACCAAATACCGTAAAACCCACAACCAAGGCGTGTTTGACGTTTATACGCCCGACATCCGCCGTTGCCGCAAATCCGGTGTGATCACCGGTTTGCCGGATGCTTACGGTCGTGGTCGCATCATCGGCGACTACCGCCGCGTGGCATTGTACGGTATCGACTTCTTGATGAAAGACAAACTCAATCAATTCAATTCGCTGCAAGCCGATTTGGAAAACGGCGTGGATTTGGAAGAAGTTATCCGCCGCCGTGAAGAAATCAACGAACAATACAAAGCCTTGGGTCAAATGAAAGAAATGGCAGCCTCTTACGGCTACGACATTTCCGGTCCTGCGAGAAATGCACAAGAAGCCATCCAATGGACTTACTTCGGCTACCTTGCAGCCGTTAAATCGCAAAACGGCGCCGCCATGTCGTTCGGTCGCGTGTCTTCATTCTTGGATATCTACATCGAGCGCGACCTGAAAAACGGCGTAATTACCGAAACCCAAGCGCAAGAATTTATCGACCATTTGGTGATGAAACTGCGTATGGTCCGTTTCCTGCGTACGCCCGAATACGACCAACTCTTCTCCGGCGACCCAATTTGGGCAACCGAATCCATCGGCGGTATGGGTTTGGACGGCCGCACGCTGGTAACGCGCACCAACTTCCGCGTGCTGCACACCCTGTACAACATGGGTCCGTCTCCCGAACCGAACATCACCGTGTTGTGGTCCGAACAACTACCGCAAGGCTTTAAAGAGTTTTGCGCCAAAGTGTCCATCGATACTTCGTCCATCCAATACGAAAACGACGATTTGATGCGTCCGGATTTCAACAGCGACGACTACGCCATTGCCTGCTGCGTCAGCCCGATGGTGGTCGGCAAACAAATGCAGTTCTTCGGTGCACGCGCCAACTTGGCGAAAACCCTGCTGTACGCAATCAACGGCGGCGTGGACGAAAAATCCAAAGACCAAGTCGGTCCGAAAACCGAACCGATTATGGACGAAGTCTTGGACTACGACACTGTCTTTGTGCGCATGGACAAATTCATGGATTGGCTGGCAACCCAATACGTTACCGCGCTGAACATCATCCATTACATGCACGACAAATACAGCTACGAAGCCGCGTTGATGGCGCTGCATGACCGCGACGTGAAACGCACTATGGCCTGCGGTATCGCCGGTTTGTCTGTGGCCGCCGACTCACTGTCCGCCATCAAATACGCCAAAGTCAAACCGATTCGCGACGAAAACGGTATTGCCGTCGACTTTGAAATCGAAGGCGAATATCCGCAGTTCGGTAACAACGACGACCGCGTGGACGACATTGCCTGCGACTTGGTGGAACGCTTCATGAAAAAAGTGGCAACCCACAAAACTTACCGCAACGCAACGCCGACCCAGTCCGTGCTGACCATTACCTCCAACGTCGTGTACGGCAAAAAAACCGGCAACACGCCGGACGGCCGCCGCGCAGGTGCACCGTTCGGTCCGGGTGCCAACCCGATGCACGGCCGCGATGTCAACGGCGCCGTTGCTTCGCTGACTTCCGTAGCCAAACTGCCGTTCGAGTTTGCCAAAGACGGTATTTCCTACACCTTCTCCATCGTGCCGGGCGCATTGGGTAAAGACGAAAACTCCCGCGAACGCAACCTCGCAGGCCTGATGGACGGTTACTTCCACCACGAAGAAGGAGAAGTGGAAGGCGGCCAACACCTGAACGTCAACGTATTGACCCGCGAAACGCTGGAAGACGCGATGAACAATCCGGACAAATATCCGCAACTGACCATCCGCGTGTCCGGTTACGCCGTACGCTTCAACTCGCTGACCCGCGAACAGCAGCTTGACGTGATTACCCGCACCTTTACACAAACCATGTAAAGCAAAGGGTTTGCAGTAAACCAAGCCGGGGGACGGATTATCCGGAACCCGGCTTGATTTTGCCTGAAGCAATGGTTTGATAATATCAAAATCCAGTGGATTAACTTTAAATCAAGACGACCGAAAACAGTACAATAGAGCTATCACTAAAACGCGTTTACTTATTCCAAAACAGCCCATAAACTTCCCACAACAGGGAACGCAATGCCCGCGCATTAATCCAATAAGAAGAATCCTCTGCAACACAAAAACAAGTTTTCAGACGACCCCAATATCCGGTATATCAGACACCATGCAGACATCCATCGCCATCAACCCCGAAACACCCGCACCCGCCAAAGATCTCGGACACCGCCATTACAACGGCAAAGGCATCGTCCATTCCGTAGAATCCTGCGGCGCGGTGGACGGCCCCGGATTGCGCTACGTCCTCTTTCTGCAAGGCTGCCTCATGCGCTGCCTCTACTGCCACAACCGCGACACATGGGACTTGCACACCGAACAAGCCCAAGAAATGACCGTGCCCGAAGTCATGAAGCAAGTCATGTCCTACCGACACTACCTGCGCGCCACAGGCGGCGGCGTTACCGCCACAGGCGGCGAACCGCTCCTGCAATACGAATTCGTACGCGACTGGTTCACCGCCTGCTGCGAACACGACATCCACACCTGCCTCGACAGCAACGGCTACGCCCTGCATTACGATTCCATCCTTGACGACCTGCTCGACCACACCAACCTCGTCATGCTCGATTTAAAACAAATCGATCCCGAAATCCACAAAGTCCTCGTCGGCATCCCCAACACCAAAACCCTCAAATTCGCCCGCTACCTCGCCGAACGCAAACAGCCCGCCCGCGTCCGCTACGTCGTTGTCCCAGGCTATACCGACGACGACCGTTCCGCCCACCTGCTCGGCGAATTCATCGCAGACATGGACAATATCGAAATGGTCGAACTCCTCCCTTATCACGAACTGGGCGCGCACAAATGGGCATTGTGCGGCGACACCTACAAACTCACCGGCGTACACCCGCCTCCCAAAGAAACCATCCTCAAAATCAAATCGATTTTGGAAAGCTACGGCAAAAACATCATTTATTGAGTTCAAATCCAAAAGGGTCGTCTGAAAATGAAATATTCGCTTTCAGACGACCTTTTAGCCGTTCATCCCATTTGTTGCAGCCCATTGCATCAATCAGTTACCATATAAATCTATTGTCATTTTAGACCTTCAGTCGCAATCCTTGGGCTAAGTTGAGACAACGTGGTACCGGTTCAAACTTGGATTACTAGAGCATTCTTATCTTTAAAATTTATAGTGGATTAAAATTGCAATGATACGGCGTTGCCAACGCCCTTATGTACTACCCGTACACGGCGGGCGTTGCCGCCTTGTCTCATTTTTATTTTAATCCACTATAATTGAGGAAAGAGCAGTATGATGAAAAAGTTTTTATATATGTTTTTACTTTTTATACCCTTGTCAGCCTATTCAGGGACATATCGAGTAAACAAAACAGGTCTATTGCTTCAGACAAAGCATTTGAAAAATGGAAATATACAGTTTGATATATATAACCCGCGGAATTCAGGGAAAAATTCTTTGGTGCAGGGCGTGGCAAAATTAAAATCAGGGGATTCGGAAATTAATACAGATGAAGAAACGGGTGTGGGTTATGATGTAGATGAATATATTCATGATAAAAATCAATGCTTCATATCGATACGCCTAGATGTAGAAAAAGGTAAGAAAGGCTCGTTAAAGACCTCATGTCCGAAACAAAATGAATTAAGACATCTTAATCTTCCAATTTTGAAAATTAAGTAGGCGTAACCAGTAGTGGGGTTGAAACCCACCATTTAAAAAGGTCGTCTGAAAACCTAAAAATGAGGTTTGAACTGGCCCCCAAATCTTGGACACTCATAAAAGCCTATTCAGGCGCTCTGTGCAAGCTGGGTTCTGTATGCGACAGGACTCAGCTTTTTCAATTTCAAACTGCAACGCTCCCGGTTGTAGTAATCCATATAGTCATCTATCTGCTTCATCAATTCATCTACCGTCAATTCACCTGCGTTATAGAAACACTCCGTCTTCAACACCGCAAAGAAGCTTTCCATCGGCGCATTGTCCCAGCAGTTCGCCTTTCGCGACATGCTTTGAACCATGGAATGCTCCGCAAGCAATTCCCTATACCCCGCCGTACGGTACAGCACACCTTGGTCGGAATGCAGCATCGTTCCTTTATCAGTCAGACGGGGTGCGGCTTTTTCGAGCATTTCCTTCACCATTTCGCTGTCGGCTCTGCGGCTCATGGCGTAGGCGACGATCTCGCGGTTGAACAAGTCCAAGATTGGCGAGAGGTACAGTTTGCCGTCCTTCCCTTTGAGTTCGGTAACGTCGGTCAGCCATTTTTCGTTGGGCTTTCGGGCTTTGAACCGGCGTTTGAGGAGGTGTTCCGATATCTCGCCCATGGCGGGATGGCGGTAGGCTTT
>CAUSKT010000113.1:0-5186 GCA_963532335.1 uncultured Neisseria sp.
ATTACAATTCATTGATTCTATTGAAACATAAAACCCATCTTCAAAGCCCCTGCATAGGAGCAAGGATAAGCTGCATATCGGAGGAGGTCGTCTGAAAAAAGGAAATGCGTATTGTAGCGGTATATCGGTTAAAATACACGCTTGTCACGAAGAACTAACCGCCGCCATTGCCGAACTACCTTGATTTCCCGATTTTGATTTTTCAGACGACCCCTTTTCAGACGACCTCATCATGAACCCGAAAATTCCCGCCACAGCAGCCATGTTGGTCAAAAACTCGGAACGCTATCTGCACGAAGTCTTGACCGCGCTTCAAGACTTCGACGAAGTATTGCTGCTCGACAACGGCTCAACCGACCGTACCTTTGAAATCGCCGAACGCTTCACCAACGTCAGTTATTACAAATACGACTTCATCGGCTTCGGTCCGATGAAAAACCTCGCCGCCCGCCTCGCGCAAAACAATTGGATATTCAGCATAGACAGCGACGAAGTGGCAGATGGCGAACTGATTGCCGCCATCCGCAAAGCCGTGGCGGAAAACAAAGAACAAAACATCTTCTCGCTCTCGCGCCTGAACCACTACAACGGCCGCCTGATCAAAGCCTGCGGCTGGTATCCCGACATTATCCCGCGCCTTTACCACCGCCGTTTTACCCGTTTTTCCGACCGTCAGGTACATGAATCGCTGATTTTGCCGCCCGATGCAAACGTCCGTCCGCTCGAAGGTCGTCTGAAACACTATTCCTTCGAAAACGCCGAAGGGCTGATTCAAAAAATGCAGCAATACAGCTCGCTCTACGCCGAAGAAAACCGCTACAAAAAAAACAGCTCACCCTTCAAAGCCCTGCTGCACGGCAGCGTATCGTTTGTCAAAAACTACCTGCTCAAACGCGGTTTCGCCTACGGCGCGGACGGCTTGACCATTTCCATCGCTAATGCGCAAGGTTCGTACTACAAATATGTCAAACTTTACGAGCGCAACCGCAATATCAGCGTCGCCCTGATTGTAACCACCTACAACCGTCCCGACGCGCTGGAGCTGGTTTTGAAATCCGCACTCGCGCAAACCCGCCTGCCCGACGAAATCATCGTCGCGGACGACGGTTCGCGCCAAGACACCGCCGAAGTCGTCGAGTTCATCCGCAGCCACACCGACATCCCCGTCAAACATTCTTGGCGGCCGGACGACGGCTTCCGCGCCGCTGAATCGCGCAACCGCGCGCTGGCGCAGGCAAAAAGCGACTACATCATCCTTATCGACGGCGACATGATACTCGACCCGTCCTTCATCGCCGACCACCTCAAGCTCGCACGCAAAGGCAGGCTGATACAGGGTTCGCGCGTTATCCTGACCCAAAGTCGCACCCAAGAAATTTTAGATTCCGGCGAATTGCCCGATTTGTCCGCGTTCAGCCAAGGCATAGAAAAACGCCTCTCCGCCCTGCGCTGCCGCAGCCTGTCCTCCCTGATTGGCAGACAAAGCAGCCGCAAACACAAAGGCATCAAAACCTGCAATATGGGCTTTTTCCGCAGCGATGCGCTGGCCGTCAACGGCTTCGACAACCGCTTTGTCGGCTGGGGACGCGAAGACAGCGAGTTCGTCGCCCGCCTCTTCCATAACGGCATGAAACGCCACAACCTCAAATTCGCCGGCATCGCCTACCACCTTTGGCACCACGAAGCCGAACGCGACGCCCTGCCGCAAAACGACGCCCTGCTCAAAGCCACGCTGTCCGAACAAAAAATCCGCTGCGAAGACGGCATGGACGAGTTCATAAAATAAATCGTTTTACGCGTGTTTCCCCCTCAGACGTCGTCTGAAACCTTTCAGACGACGTTTTACCGCCAAGCAACCGTCCACACATCAAATCTTTACGGAAACCAAACACTTGCAGTGTTATACTATCAATACAACGACAAACTACTCACACACTACGGTTACACATCATGTCCCCCCGCCCGATTACCATCACCTCATACAACATGCACAAAGGCATGTCCGCGCTCAACCGCAAAGTCCAAGTGGACAGCATGGCGGAAGAGCTGCGCGGCATAGGCTCGGATGTCCTGTTTTTACAGGAAGTGCAAGGTCAACACCTGACCCGCAGCAGCAGGCTGCCTGATTTTCCCAAACAACCGCATTACGACATTCTCGGCGACCGCCTCTCCTACAACCGCAGCTACGGCAAAAACGCCGTTTACCCGCAGCGCCACCACGGCAACGCCATCCTCAGCCGCCTGCCGCTGGAAACCCGCCACAACCTCAACATCAGCGTCAACAAACTCGAACAGCGCGGCGTACTCCATTGCGAAGTCCTGCCAGAAGGCTGGGAAACCCCGCTCGTCTGCCTGTGCGCCCACCTCAACCTGCGCGAACCCGACCGCGCCAAACAATACCGCGCCATCTTCGAATACGTCGTGCATCACATCGATCCACAAAGCCCGCTGATTCTCGCCGGCGACTTCAACGACTGGCGGCAAAAATCTGCCCTATCCTTAGGCAACGCCTTGAACCTGAACGAAGTATTCGTGGACAGCAACGGCAAACGCCCCAAAACCTTCCCCGCCCGCCTGCCCGTCCTCAGCCTCGACCGCGTCTATACCCGCAACTTGGAAGTCCTAGACTCCCAAATCCACAACGGCAAAAACTGGCAACGCCTCTCCGACCACTTGCCCTTAAGCGTCAAAGTCAGACCCAAACTGCCTTGACCGCCCCATGCCAAAGGTCGTCTGAAAACCTGAAATCGGGATTTTCAGACGACCTTTCTATGTCGGCAAATCAAATTCAAGCCATTATTCAATCAACTTCAAACTCAGCAAACTTTTTACGAAATCCAATACAACCCCGGCCCGTCCAAACTCAAAAATATGATTTTCCGAGGTACCCAAATGCCAAAGTTGTATTGTTTGGCATCTGTTTACACATTATCGGGTTTTAGTTAAAATTATTATATAAATAATAATCATAATCAATTTATGTTATTTTGCAGCTCTAAAGAAACAAAGCATTTTTTCCGCCGTTCCTTTCCACACAATCGGTAACCTACGGATATTTTCCTTTGTTTTATCAAAATGCCCTTCCCTTTCGTGAAGCAAGCGCATCCATATTAACGGTCCGAACAAACCGTTTAATCAATTGGCTGCAACCCCATTACATTCGGTTCGCGTTTTATTTTCCGATGCCATCTGGAAGCATTTCAGATTTCGCCTATTTTCAAGCTGTTGCGAACAAAGGAAAATCCATCATGAAACCTGTCAAATCCGTCGAATTCCCCTCTACGCCCAAAATATTGGTTTTATTCTTGAGTATGCTGTGGCATACGCCGTTATGGGCGGAAAATACTACCCCCACCCAAAGTGTGCAGATGGATACCATTACCGTCAAAGCCCAGCGCAACCGGGATAAAAGCGGCTACACCCAAGTCTATAGCCGTGATATCAGCAATATGTACAAAGGCAAACAGGAAATCGAAACCTACCGCGGCAGCAGCGTAGCCGATTTAATCGGCGGCATGGCGGGAGTTTACAGCGGCGATGCGCGCAACAGTGGCGCGCTCGACCCCAACATACGCGGCATTCAGGGCGAAGGCAAAGTTCCAGTAACGGTAGACGGCACGGAACAGGCAATCAGCGTATGGCGAGGATTTGAAGGCATATCCAACCGCAACTACATCGACCCGAACCTTATCAGCAGCGTGTATGTGGAAAAAGGCGCATCGGCAAATCGCGACATCCGCACCGGCATAGGCGGTTCGGTTAGCATGAAAACGCTGGAAATTGATGACGTTGTGCCGAAAGATCAAAAATTTGGTATGGAAGTCAAGATGGAAACCGGCAACAATACCATCAAACAGCGGGAATACGCCCACGCCGAAACTTGGGGTACGGACTACCGCCGTTATCCCAAACCCTATTCTTTTGACCGCATGGAATGGGCGATTATGCTGGATGATAGCGACCGTCAAAAACAACGCTTCGGCGGGCGAGGAAAATTATTTAAAGAAAACTCCTTCCGTATTTCAGCCGGTATGCGCGGCGAAGTGTTTGACGGCTTGATTGCCTACGCATGGCGCGACAAGGGCAATTACTTTGCCGGCAGCAAGGGGGCGGAACGCTACGGCTACCTCCCCAATGCCAGCTCCATGACCGAGGAAGAATTTACCAAAAAAGTTACGGATATTCAGGAATATACCGCCAATGTCGGTACGTATTACCATCCGTCCGGCGAAGTGGCCAACACATCCCTGAATATGCGTTCGTGGCTGGGCAAAGGCACGATCAAACTGCCCGACAACCAAAAAATACAGCTCGGCATACGCCATACCAACACCCGTTTCGGCGAAATCATGCCGTACAGCATCCTGTTCGGCAATATCGGCGGCAGCAAGCTCAAATCCGACGGCTCCGCCCAAACCGATATGAGTAAGCTCACCAAAGGCACGCTAATGGCGGAATGGCCGCAGGCATGGGTAAAACAGACCGCCGTCAATCTGGATTATTCTTGGAAACCCGAGAACAGCCGCTGGGTAGATTTGAAGGCGGGGATTTGGGGCACGTTCAACGATTCGCAAACCAACTCCACGGGCGGCTATCCTGCATCAACCCTATTCCTCGACAAAGCATTCAACGACAAATATGCCGAAGACTGGTATTACAAAGGCAAAGAGCCGGAATGGGACAAACTGCCGCCCAACACCAACAACCGTTTTACCGTCTTCAATGCTGCCGCCTACCGCGCCAAAAACAACCGCTTGGGCATCAATTTGTCCAACCGCATGAAGCTGACCGACAAGCTGGAATTAACCCTGACGGGCGACTACCAACGCGAAAAACTCAAAGGCAGCAGCGACACCAGCTGGATACTCGCCCTGCCGCACGACGAATACCGCAAACTGGTGTGGGACGACCCCGAAACCACCTTAAACTCCAACTTCGCCATGACCATGCCGCGCCAAGGAAAACGCAATGAATGGAATGTCGGCTTCAACTTCAAATACGAACCGACGCCGTGGCTGACCCTGAACGCCGGCGGCCGCTATACCGACTACCGCATGACCGATACCTTCGTCCGCGATTATCTGTCCAAACACCGCGATCGCTTGGAAGCAGAAGGCGAATTTAACGTATTGAGACCTTTGCAAAAAAGCCCTCCTCCCGACAACCGAAACCCCAACACAGGTTTT
>CAUSKT010000114.1:0-4761 GCA_963532335.1 uncultured Neisseria sp.
TCTTTGAGCTAAGGCGAGGCAACGCCGTACTGGTTTAAAGTTAATCCACTATATCATTCAGCCTTGCCTGCCCGATACGGATTTGAGCAGACCGACATTCTTTTGATAGCATGGGAACACTCGGCAACTGACTCTCAGGAGTACAAAAATGTCATTTACCACAATCATTTATGCCCATCCCTATGATCAAAGCTTCAATTACGGCATTTTGCGGCGCGTGCAGCAACTGTTGGACGAAAAAGGCGAAAAATACCGACTGATCGACTTATACGCAGACGGCTTCAATCCCGCCTACACCAAAGAAGAGCTTGCCCTGTTCAACCAAGGCAAAGCCCTTGACCCGCTGGTTTTACATTATCAGGAACTCTTAAAAACCACCAACCGCCTGATTTTTATCTTTCCGATCTGGTGGGCGGATATGCCCGCCATCGTCAAAGGATTTGAAGACAAAGTTTTTCTGAAAACATTCGCCTACGTCCCCACTGCCACAGGCCTGAAAGGCAACCTATCCCACATCAAAGAAGCACTGGTCATCAGCACGTCCACCGCCCCCACATGGTATCTGAAATGGTTTGGCGGCAACGGCATCGGCAAAGCGATGGTGGGACACACGCTCAAAGGCATCGGTATCGCCAAACGCCGTTGGCTCAACTTCGGCAATATGGACAAATCCACCGCCGAACAGCGGCAGGCGTTTTTGGCAGATTTGAGCCGAAGCGTGTAATCTTCAGGCGGTCTCTTACTTCACCGCCGAATTTCCGCCGTCCGCAAACAACGCCGTACCCGTTACAAAACTGCCCATCGGGCTGACGAGGAACAAAATCGCGGCGGCAATTTCTTCGGGGCGGGCGATGCGTTTGACCGCATGCAACCCTTCTGCCCATGCCCGCTGCTGCGGGTCGGTAGTCATCATTTCCGTATCCGTACCACCGGGAAGCAGGGCATTGGCGCGGATACCTTGGGCTGCATAGTCGGCGGTAATGCCTTTTGCCAGCGCGGCAAGTGCGGCTTTGGCGCAGCCGTAGGCGGTTTTGTTAGGCAGGGCACAACTGGTGCCGACAAAGCTGGACGTGAACACAATCGATCCACCGCCGCGTGCGAGCATAGCGGGAATTTGGCTGCGCGCGCCCAGAAAAGCAGCAGTCAGGTTTCCGTCCAGCGTTACCCGCCACTCTTCGGGCGAAAGTTCCGCCAAGGGTTTGTACGCTCCGATGATGCCCGCGTTGTTGTTCACGGCGATATCCAAGCTGCCGAACTCTCGCTCTGCCGCATGGACGACGGCTTCGTGCGTTTCAGGCAGCACTGCGTCACCTGCCACGGCAACAGCCCGTCCGCCGCGTGCGCGTATCAGTGCGGCGGTTTCCTCCAGTTTGTCGGCACGGCGGGCACATAAGACAACGTTTGCGCCGTGCTCCGCCAACAGCAGGGCAACCGCGCGACCGATACCCGACGACGCGCCGATAACGGCGGCGGTTTTATTGTTCAAATTCAATAAGCTTGACATAACGTTCCTTACATATGCGGTTAAAGACGATGCAAGTTTAAGGAAGCCGCGATATAAAAACGACCCGATTATTGATGAATTTCAGACAGACAAACAATCTTTCCATCAATAATCGGGTCGTTTCTTGTCGGCTTTCAGGCTATCCTATCCCATACAACGACAGGATAATTTATGAACTTAAATCAAACCCGCCAATTCCTCCGCATTGCCCGCGCCATCGAATACCTTTACGACCATGCCGCCGAGCAGCCCGATTTGGCGCAGGTGGCGGCGGCAGTGCACGTCAGTCCCGAACATTTGCAGCGCGAATTTTCCGCATGGGCGGGCATCAGCCCGAAAAAAATGCTGCAACACATCAGTATCAGCCGTGCCAAAGAAGCCCTGAAAAACAGCGAAAGCGTGGCGGAAGCGGCGCACTGCGGCGGACTGAGCGGCACGGGGCGGCTGCACGACTTATTTGTCGGCATCGAAAAAATGACTCCGGGTGAATACAAAAACGGCGGAGCAGGCCTGCAAATCCATTACAGCCTGATTCCCGGCCCCTTCGGCGACCTGTTGGCAGCAGCAACAGACAAAGGCATCTGCTTCATGCGTTTTTCAGACGACCCTTCCGCCGCCCTGAACGAATTGCGCGCCGAATATCCGAACGCCCGACTAATCGGGCAGGAAACCGCGTTCCACCGCCAAGCCGCCGACATCTTCCGCACCCGGTGCGGCCGCATTACCCTGCACATCAAAGGCACACCCTTCCAGCTCAAAGTGTGGCAGGCCTTGCTCGATATCCCCGCAGGCAGCCTGCAAAGCTACGGCACAGTGGCGCAGGCCGTCGGTTCGCCCAACGCCGCGCGCGCCGTAGGGACGGCCGTCGGACAGAATCCCGTTGCATTACTCATTCCCTGCCACCGCGTCATCCGAGAAAGCGGCATCATCGGCGGCTACCGCTGGCAGCGCGGACGTAAAATGGCGATATTGGCGCACGAATTGGGAGATGCTGATGACGCTTAACCTCTTCCCCGAAACCGCCGACCCGCACGCAAACATCCTACCCTACGACGGCATCGTCAATGATTACGGCATCATCTTCACCCTCGAAGAAGCCGATGTCTGCCTGCACACCCTGCTGCGCGACATTCCCTGGCGGCACGACCAAGTCCGGCTGTACGGCAAAACCATCACCACCGCCCGGCAAATCGCCTGGTACGGCGAAGCGGACGCGGCCTACACCTATTCCGGCATTACCCGCGAGCCCCTGCCGTGGACACCGTTTCTGCGGCAACTGAAAGAACGGGTCGAACAGCACCTGCAAACCGTCAGCCCCACCCATTTCAACGCCTGCCTGCTCAACCGCTACCGCCACGGCGGCGAAGGCATGGCGTGGCACAGCGACAGTGAAGCCGAACTGGGCGCAAACACCGTCATCGCATCCCTCAGCTTCGGCGCCACGCGCAAATTCGCCTTCCGCCACAACAAAACCCGCGAAAAACGCGAAATCCTGTTGCATCACGGCCAGCTCATCGTCATGCGCGGCAGCACCCAGCACCACTGGCAACACGCAGTGATGAAAAGCAGCAGGATTACCGAAGAACGGATAAGTCTGACGTTTCGGACATATGTAGGAAGGTCGTCTGAAAGACAAAATATAGCGGATTCGAATAAGAACGCCTCACATCGTCATTCCTGCACAGGTGAGAATCCAGAAGGTGGAGTTTAGGAAATCCTTTTACCCTGAAGGTTTCCGTGGGATAGTTTCAGACTTCTGCCGTAGCTTGCCCCCGCGTAGAGGGCGAGAATGAGGTTGACAGTAAATGAAGTATTGACAAAATAAGTGAATTAACTATTGCAGATGCAAATGGGAAATGCCCGCATCGTCATTCCCGTCCCCCCAATCAAGGAAAACCAACCCATGCACCCAACCCCGACATCCCCCGCCCCGCGCGACTGGCTGCTGCTTATCGGCGGCAGCACCTACAAATTCACGCTGACCGGTTTTTATCTGGTCGCGCTGGTCGCTATTTTGAAAAACCACGGTTACAGCCTGAACCAACTGAGCTGGATACATTTAATCGGCGGTATCGAAGCGGCGAAGGTGTTGTTTGCCGCGCTGATGGAGCGGCGGCCGGCTGGGCGGTTCGGGCGGTTTCGCGGCTGGCTGCTGGCGGCGACGCTGGGGCTTTCGGCGGTGTTCGGGCTGATGGCCTGCACCGACATCACGCAGAACTTCCCGCTGCTTCTGGCCTGCTGCGTTTTGCTCTCGGCGATGTCGGCGGTGTACGGCTGCGCGATGCTGGGTTTGTCGTGCATCGTCCTGCCGCACCGCGAACGCGGTTTCGGAGGCGTGATTCAGACGATGGCGGCGCGCGGCGGCAAGATGATCGGCGGCGCGCTGGTGTTGTGGCTGTATCAGGAATACGGGCAGACGGCGGCGGCGGGCTTTATGCTGGCGTTCACCCTGCTGATGCTGCTGCAACTCTTGTGCTACCGTGAGCCGGAAAGCCCGACGGCACAAGGCGGTTTGACGGCATTGGCGGCACGGTTGGTCTCCTTTTGGCGGCGGCCTGAAACGGGCTGGCGGTGGCTGGTTTTGCTGTTTGCCATTGCCGCGCCGTATGCGTTTGCGGCGGCGACTTTTGTGCCCAAGCTGGCGGATTTGGGCTTCACCCCGAAGCAGACGGGCGGGATTCTGGCGGTGGGTATTCCTGTTGCCTGCCTGATTGTGACGCCGCTGTCGGGCTGGTTTTCGCGCAATTATCCGCGCCGCAAACTCGTTTTCCTGCTCTACGCGCTGCAACTGCCGCTTTTGGCGTCCATGACCGCCATCGACGCGCTCGCCCGCGTCCACCCTTGGCTGCCGCCCGCGCAAATCATCGCCCTGAGCCTGAGCTACACGCTGCTGCTGCCGGTGATACTGGCGTTGGTGATGGACAAATCCGACCGCGCCACCGCCGCACTCGACAGCAGCCTGCAATTTTCCGTGGTCCTGCTCGGCAGTTACGCGGCCGGTTTCGCCGCCCTGCGGCTGGCAAAGTCGGTCGGCTATGCCGATGCGTACTGGGCGGCGGTGGGGCTGGCCGTATTGGCGGGCGGGCTGCTGTATGCGTGCCGAGGCCTGTTTGATTCAGATGAACCGTAAGACTCAAAGAAAGGCCGTCTGAAAACCCTATTCCGGGTTTTCAGACGGCCTTCCGTTATTTGCCGCTATTCCTGCGCTATGATTTCCACGCCCGCTCCTTGCAAGGCATGTATCAATTCCGGCGGCG
>CAUSKT010000115.1:0-4625 GCA_963532335.1 uncultured Neisseria sp.
TTAATCCGTTGCAAACTGCCGGCATGGAAGAAGAGTTTGATGCCATCAAAATCGGCATTGCTTCTCCCGAAACCATCCGTTCATGGTCTTACGGCGAAGTTAAAAAGCCTGAAACCATCAACTATCGTACGTTCAAACCTGAGCGTGACGGTTTGTTCTGCGCCAAAATCTTTGGTCCAGTCAAAGACTACGAATGCTTGTGCGGAAAATATAAACGCTTGAAATTTAAAGGTGTAACCTGTGAAAAATGTGGCGTGGAAGTGACTTTGTCCAAAGTACGCCGCGAACGCATGGGTCATATCGAATTGGCCGCACCTGTTGCACACATTTGGTTCTTGAAATCCCTGCCTTCTCGTTTGGGTATGGTGTTGGACATGACTTTGCGCGACATTGAACGCGTATTGTACTTTGAAGCATTTGTTGTGACCGACCCCGGCATGACTCCGCTGCAACGCCGTCAATTGCTGACTGAAGATGACTACTACAACAAACTGGACGAATACGGCGACGATTTCGATGCCAAAATGGGTGCGGAAGGTATCCGCGAATTGTTGCGCACCTTGGATGTAGCAGGCGAAATCGAAATCCTGCGCCAAGAGCTTGAGTCGACCGGTTCTGATACCAAAATTAAAAAAATCGCC
Source organism: uncultured Neisseria sp. (assembly GCA_963532335.1). Taxonomy (GTDB): domain Bacteria; phylum Pseudomonadota; class Gammaproteobacteria; order Burkholderiales; family Neisseriaceae; genus Neisseria. Next base: position 642 of record CAUSKT010000115.1, read on the forward strand.
AAACGCTTGAAAGTATTGGAAGCCTTCCATCGTTCCGGTATGAAACTGGAGTGGATGATTATGGACGTGTTGCCGGTATTGCCGCCTGATTTGCGTCCTTTGGTTCCGTTGGACGGCGGTCGTTTTGCCACTTCCGATTTGAACGATTTATACCGTCGCGTCATCAATCGTAACAACCGTCTGAAACGCCTGCTGGAACTGCACGCTCCTGACATCATCGTCCGCAACGAAAAACGTATGTTGCAAGAAGCGGTTGACTCGCTGTTGGATAACGGCCGTCGCGGTAAAGCCATGACCGGTGCCAACAAACGTCCGCTGAAATCATTGGCAGACATGATTAAAGGTAAGGGCGGTCGTTTCCGTCAAAACCTACTGGGTAAACGTGTGGACTACTCCGGTCGTTCCGTGATTACCGTAGGCCCATACCTGCGTCTGCACCAATGCGGTCTGCCGAAAAAAATGGCTTTGGAACTGTTCAAACCGTTCATTTTCCATAAACTGGAAAAACAAGGTCTGGCATCTACCGTTAAAGCAGCGAAAAAATTGGTAGAACAAGAAGTACCAGAAGTATGGGACATCTTGGAAGAAGTCATCCGCGAACATCCGATTATGCTGAACCGTGCGCCGACCCTGCACCGTTTGGGTATTCAAGCGTTTGAACCCATCCTGATTGAAGGTAAAGCCATTCAGCTGCATCCGTTGGTATGTGCCGCGTTTAACGCCGACTTTGACGGTGACCAAATGGCGGTACACGTTCCATTGAGCTTGGAAGCGCAAATGGAAGCGCGCACCCTGATGCTGGCTTCAAACAACGTATTGTCTCCTGCAAACGGCGAACCGATTATCGTACCTTCCCAAGACATCGTATTGGGCCTGTACTACATGACCCGCGACCGCATCAATGCCAAAGGTGAGGGCAGTCTGTTTGCTGATGTGAAAGAAGTGCATCGTGCATACCATACCAAACAGGTTGAGCTGGGTACGAAAATCACCGTACGTCTGCGTGAATGGGTGAAAAACGAAGCCGGTGAATTTGAGCCAGTCGTTACCCGTTACGAAACGACAGTCGGTCGTGCATTGTTGAGCGAAATCCTGCCTAAAGGCCTGCCGTTCGAATACATCAACAAAGCGCTGAAGAAAAAAGAAATTTCCAAACTGATTAACGCATCGTTCCGCCTGTGCGGCTTGCGCGATACGGTTATTTTCGCCGACCACTTGATGTATACCGGTTTCGGATTCGCAGCCAAAGGCGGTATTTCCATTGCTGTTGACGACATGGAAATTCCGAAAGAAAAAGCAGCCTTGTTGGCTGAAGCCAATGCCGAGGTTAAAGAAATCGAAGACCAATACCGTCAAGGTTTGGTAACCAACGGCGAACGCTACAACAAAGTGGTGGATATTTGGGGTCGTGCCGGCGATAAAATCGCTAAAGCGATGATGGATAACTTGTCCAAACAGAAAGTTATCGACCGTGATGGTAATGAAGTCGATCAAGAGTCATTCAACTCCATCTATATGATGGCGGACTCTGGTGCCCGTGGTTCTGCGGCTCAGATTAAACAGTTGTCCGGTATGCGTGGTTTGATGGCAAAACCAGACGGCTCGATTATTGAAACGCCGATTACCTCAAACTTCCGCGAAGGTCTGACCGTATTGCAATACTTTATTGCGACCCACGGTGCGCGTAAGGGTTTGGCGGATACCGCATTGAAAACCGCGAACTCCGGTTACCTGACCCGTCGTCTGGTAGACGTAACCCAAGACTTGGTCGTTGTTGAAGACGATTGTGGCACTTCAGACGGCTTTGTTATGAAGGCGGTAGTACAAGGCGGTGATGTGATTGAAGCATTGCGCGATCGTATTTTGGGTCGTGTTACCGCGTCTGACGTTGTCGATCCGTCAAGTGGCGAGACCTTGGTTGAAGCCGGTACGTTGTTGACTGAAAAACTGGTGGATATGATTGACCAATCCGGTGTGGATGAAGTCAAAGTCCGTACTCCGATTACTTGTAAAACCCGCCATGGCTTGTGTGCACACTGTTACGGTCGCGACTTGGCACGCGGCAAACTGGTCAATGCCGGTGAAGCAGTCGGCGTGATTGCCGCTCAGTCTATCGGTGAACCGGGTACCCAGTTGACCATGCGTACGTTCCACATCGGTGGTGCGGCATCCCGCGCGGCAGCAGCCAGCCAAGTTGAAGCCAAATCCAACGGTACCGCACGATTCAGCAGCCAAATGCGTTATGTTGCTAACAACAAAGGCGAATTGGTTGTCATCGGACGCTCTTGCGAAGTCGTTATCCATGATGACATCGGCCGTGAACGCGAACGCCACAAAGTGCCTTACGGTGCGATCTTGATGGTTCAAGACGGTGAAGCCATTAAAGCCGGTCAAACGTTGGCAACTTGGGATCCGCATACCCGTCCGATGATTACCGAACACGCAGGTTGGGTGAAATTCGAAAACGTGGAAGAGGGTGTAACCGTTGCCAAACAAACCGACGATGTGACCGGTTTGTCTACCTTGGTGGTTATCGACGGCAAGCGCCGCTCCGGCAGCGCATCCAAACTGCTGCGTCCTACTGTAAAACTGTTGGATGAAAACGGTCTGGAAATCTGCATTCCAGGTACCTCCACCCCGGTATCTATGGCATTCCCTGTGGGTGCAGTGATTACCGTGCGCGAAGGTCAGGAAGTCGGTAAAGGCGACGTATTGGCGCGTATCCCGCAAGCCTCTTCCAAAACCCGCGATATTACCGGTGGTCTGCCGCGCGTTGCCGAGTTGTTTGAAGCACGTGTGCCGAAAGATGCAGGTATGTTGGCAGAAATCACCGGTACCGTTTCATTCGGTAAAGAGACTAAAGGCAAACAGCGTCTGATTATCACTGATGTAGACGGCGTAGCATACGAGACTTTGATTTCCAAAGAGAAACAAATTTTGGTGCACGACGGTCAAGTGGTAAACCGTGGCGAAACCATTGTGGACGGAGCGGTAGATCCTCATGATATTCTGCGTCTGCAAGGTATCGAAGCACTGGCACGCTACATTGTTCAAGAGGTGCAAGAGGTTTACCGTCTGCAAGGTGTGAAGATTTCCGATAAACACATCGAAGTCATCATCCGTCAGATGCTGCGCCGTGTGAATATTGTCGATTCAGGTGAAACCGAATTCATTACCGGTGAGCAAGTCGAACGTGGCGATGTCATGACAGCCAATGAAAAAGCTTTGGAAGAGGGCAAAGAACCGGCACGTTACGAAAATGTATTGTTGGGTATTACCAAAGCCTCCTTGTCAACCGACAGCTTTATTTCTGCCGCATCGTTCCAAGAAACGACCCGCGTTCTGACCGAAGCCGCCATTATGGGCAAGCAAGACGAGTTGCGCGGTCTGAAAGAGAACGTAATCGTAGGTCGTCTGATTCCTGCCGGTACCGGTTTGACCTACCACCGCAGCCGCCGCCAGCAATGGCAGGAAGCGGAGCAAGAAGCTTCCGAAATCGAAGCAACAGATGAATAATCCGTAGGATGTTTGTTTGAAAGAAAACCGCAAGGCAATATCACTTGCGGTTTTCTTTTTCAGACGACCTGTGTGGATTATAGTGGATTAACTTTAAACCAGTACGGCGTTGCCTCGCCTTGCCGTACTATCTGTACTGTCTGCGGCTTCGTCGCCTTGTCCTGATTTAAATTTAATCCACTATATCAATGCCGTTGTGAAAAGTACGGTAGGAAGGGTGGCTCTAATGGAGTTGCGAACTGACTTATTTTTGATAAAGGTCGTCTGAAATAGGGAGTGCAGAGTTTGAGAACTCTTTATCCATTTCAGACGACCTCAGTTGCTAAATAGTTCTTAGTTAATACAAAATACCAACTTTTCTCTACCGTTTGCTTGACTAAACTCTTGCAATAAAAATATAATTCCACTCTTGCCGACATGGTGTCGGCAAGTATTTAACTCAACAGGACGAGAAAATATGCCAACTAT
>CAUSKT010000116.1:0-4507 GCA_963532335.1 uncultured Neisseria sp.
ATGGTTAGACCTTCAAAGTTGAGTATTGTACTATTTTATTTTTAATTGACTATAATCCACTATAAGACAATTGAAAAACAAAACCGATTCAAGTTTAACTTCAACAAAAAGGTCGTCTGAAAACCAATTTTCCGGTTTTCAGACGACCTTTTCTCTATTATTTCCCTACCTTATTCGGGACGCATTTGAGGGAACAAAATCACGTCGCGGATGGTTTGCGAATCGGTCAGCAGCATCACCAAGCGGTCGATGCCGATGCCGCAACCGCCTGTCGGCGGCAGACCGAATTCCATGGCACGGATGTAGTCGGCATCGTAGTGCATGGCTTCGTCGTCGCCCGCGTCTTTTTGCGCCACTTGCGCTTTGAAGCGTTCGGCTTGGTCTTCGGGGTCGTTCAACTCGGAATAGCCGTTTGCCAGCTCGCGGCCGACAACGAACAATTCGAAACGCTCGGTCAGACCTTGTTTCGTATCCGAAGCGCGTGCCAACGGGGACACTTCGACCGGGTAATCGACAATGAAGGTCGGGTTCCACAGTTTGCCCTCGGCGCAACCTTCAAACAGGGCAAGTTGCAGGCTGCCGATGCCGGGGGACGGCGGCAGGCTTTCGCCGTGTTTGACGATTTCTTTTTTCAGCCACTCCGCATCGTTCAACTGCTCGTCGGTGTAGTGCGGATTGTATTTTTTGATGGCTTCGAGAATGGTCAGGCGCTCAAACGGGCTTTCCAAATCGACTTCTTTGCCGTTGTAGCTGATTTTCGCCGTGCCGTTTACCGTGTGCGATGCGTTGCGGATGATGTCTTCCGCCATCTGCATCATGCGTTCGTAGTCGGAGAAGGCTTCGTAGAATTCAATCATGGTGAATTCGGGGTTGTGGCGCACGGACATGCCTTCGTTGCGGAAGCTGCGGTTGATTTCAAACACGCGCTCCAAGCCGCCGACCACCAAGCGTTTCAGATACAGCTCGGGGGCAATGCGCAGGTAGAGCGGGATGTCCAAAGCGTTGTGATGGGTCACGAACGGTTTCGCCGTCGCGCCGCCGGGAATCGGGTGCATCATCGGGGTTTCGACTTCGAGATAATGCTCGTTCACCATGAAATTGCGCACGGATTGGATGATTTGGCTGCGTTTGATAAACGTATTGCGCGATTCTTCGTTGGCAATCAAATCGACGTAGCGTTGGCGGTATTTGGTTTCCTGATCGCTCAAGCCTTTGTGTTTGTCGGGCAGCGGGCGCAGGGATTTGGACAGCAGGCGGATGTCGGACACGCGCACGGTCAATTCGCCGTGGTTGGTTTTGAACAAAGTACCTTCCGCGCCGACGATGTCGCCCAAGTCCCAATGGTTGAAATCGTCTAAAACTTCCTGACTCACGCCTTTGTTGTTCAGATAAAGCTGGATTTGGCCGGTCACGTCTTGAATGGTGGCAAAGCTGGCTTTGCCCATTTGACGTTTGAGCATCATGCGGCCGGCAATTTTGACGGGAACGGCTTGCGGGTCAAGTTCTTCTTTGCCGATTTCGCCGTATCGGGCGTGCAAATCGGCGGCAAAGCTGTCTCGCTTGAAGTCGTTGGGATAGGCAATGCGCTGTTGGCGGATGTTGTGCAGTTTTTCGCGGCGCAGGGCGATGATTTGGTTTTCGTCCAACTGCGGCTCGGTTTGCGGATTGTTTTGTTCGCTCATGGTGTTTTCCGGAAAAATAAATCAGGCGCAATCTGTTTCAGACGACCTGATTGAATCACAAAATTTGCGCATATTTTACGCGATGTCGGTGTTTTTTTCTATCCGGCTCAAAAGGTCGTCTGAAAAACATCGGGCAGGGGTTTTCGGTCAATCCGTTTGGCGGGAAAAAGATACCTGAAATCAAGTTTGGAAAAACATTTGGCTTTTTTGCTGTTATACTCATTCTATTTATTTCAAATCAATATCTGAAGATTATGTACTGGTCTATTCCTGATATCCCCGATACCATCGTCGCCCGCAAAAACAGCAAGTGGAATACCCCTTGGGTATGGCTGACGGTATTGGCTTTGCTTTTCATTGCGGCGTTGATTGTTGTGTTGTGGCTGAAAATCAGCCCGTTTTATCTGTTGATACCGGTTGGCGTTTGGGGCGCGGCTTTGCTGTACCGCTTTATCTTGTCGATGAACCGCAGCGCGGCGGCAGATGCTTGGGAAACCGAAAAAGCGAATATCCGCAAAAAATGGACGGATTGGGCGCAAAGAAGTATCGTATTGGTTGATTCACACACCATCCTGCCCGAACCCTTGTCGCTGCCGGACGTCATTACCCAAGCATCAGGCGGACGAAATGCCGATCTTTTTCTGTTTCCGCGTGATGAAGACGAAGACCTGTGGCGCAGCGGCTATCCTTACGTTGCCGAACATTTTTACCAAAATTTGAGCGAATTGGCGGAGTATCGGCAGCCTGTGACCCTGCACATCGATGCGCCGGACGAAGAAGCGTATTTGAACTGGCAGCAGAGATTTGAAGAAATCGCCGAAATGGCGGGTGTCCGCGCGACTATCAAGCCTTTGTCCGATGGCGAAAGTTTGATGGGCGATTGGGTGGAAAACCGCCAGTTTGAAGGCATCCATGTGATTTTTTCGGCATGGCTGAACGAAGACGCCTCAGATGCCGAGTTTACAGAAAACGCGACTTGGCTGGCGTTCGCCTCGCCTTATGCCGCCAAACAGAACAAATTGCCCGTCAAAGCGGTTTTGCAGCGTCCGATTGCCATCTCCTTGTCCGACGAAACGGCGCAAAACAAATCTTTCGGACACTACGCCGATTACGCTTTGAAAAACCGCACCGTCCATGCCGCCTGGTTTACCGTACCGCCTAAAGATACGCAACAATACGTCGGCAAACTTCGCCAAGCAGGCGTCAGCTGGAACGATAATTTCGACCTGCCCCTGATACACACGCCCAAACCCTATACAGGTCAACTTCCGCGAGAAAGCCACTGGCTGACTTTGGGCTTGATGGCTGAAAACAGCAACCAGCAAAACCAATTATTCGGCTGGCAGAAAGACGGCAATCTGTACATGGGCTGCCTGATTCATCAAAATTCAGCAGCATAAGCCGACTATCTCGTCATGGTACGAAAGGTCGTCTGAAAACTTGAAGTTTGGGTTTTCAGACGACCTTCTTATTGAATCGATGCATACTTGGAGCAAACCGAACCCGTAGCGTGGGCTTTGCCCACGATATGAATGTACGGATACCGCCCAATTTAGATGGTTAAATGGCAGATTTCGTGGGCTACGGATTGCTGCAACGGCAACCTGTCCCTTCCCCCGTCCGGCGGGTGAAGGTTAGGATGGGGGTGGTTCTATGGCTTTGGGTAAAATCAAATTAGTTTGCTCCATAGAGCCACCCTCTCCCCAGCCCTCTCCCGCCAGACGGGAGAGGGGGCGGTTTTCGGATAAAAACGAGGTCGTCTGAAACTTTAAGATTCGGGTTTTAAAGAAACAAACCCGTTCATACCCGTTTTCCGACGACCCGTGTATTCAATCAATACAGATTTTGGATAACTCAAGTAGCGTGGGCTTTGCCCGCGAAATCCATCATTTAAATAATCAAAATCAGACAATAGCCGAATGTGCTTTCATTTTGGCACTCATATCGTGGGCAAAGCCCACGCTACGGTTTGCTTCAACGGCAATCTGTTCCTTCCCCCGTCCGGCGGGGGAAGGTTAGGATGGAGGTGGCTTTGTGGATTTAGGTAAAATCAAATTCGTGTAGCCCGCAGAGCCACCCTCTCCCCAGCCCTCTCCCTCCAGACGGGAGAGGGGGTAGGTTACAGGTTAAAAAGAGGTCGTCTGAAAACTTGAAATTCAAGGTTTCAGACGACCTTCTTATTGAATCGATGCATACTTGGAGCAAACCGAACCCGTAGCGTGGGCTTTGCCCACGATATGAATGTAAGGATAACCGCCCAATTTAGATGGTTAAATAGCAGATTTCGTGAGCAAAGCCCACGCTACGGTTTACTGCAACGGCAACTTATCCCCTCTCCCGTCCAGAGGGGGAAGGTTAGGATGGGTGTGGTTCTATGGCTTTTAGGTAAAATCAAATTCGTTTAACCCATAGAGTCACCCTCTCCCGCCAAACGAAAGAGGGTGAAGACCGCAGATAAAAACAAGGTCGTCTGAAAACCTGAATCCCAAGTTTTCAGACGACCTCTTTATTTTCAAACCCAACTTACTTGACGCGTCCTGCTTTCAACACGCGTTGGGCGAAGAACACCATGCCTGTGATGAAAAATGCCAGTCCCAGCCATGATGCGGTGGTTTCCCAGTTTTCTAGACCCAGCGCGAGCGGGGCGTCGGAGCCACCGTTGGTCACGGAGAAGGCGATGATGAATGCCATCACTACGCCGACTAGGCTTTCACCGACGATCAAACCGGCGGAGAACAAGGTTCCGATGCGTTCGGCGTTTTTCAGACGACCTTCACGATTTTCCGCTTTCTTGCCGATGATGTGTTTCAACACCGCCACCAACA
>CAUSKT010000117.1:0-4494 GCA_963532335.1 uncultured Neisseria sp.
CTGAAGCACCAAGTGAATCGGTTCCGTACTATCTGCACTGTCTGCGGCTTCGTCGTCGCCTTATCCTGATTTAAAGTTAATCCACTATAAAGCCGCTGCCGGAGTACGGATTCTGTTTTCAGACGACCTTCAACGCTTCTTCCGCCCGCTTCAGGGCGGTTTGCTCGTCGGCTTCGACGATGTAGTTCACGCCCAGCGCGGGGGCGAGTTTGGACGATTGTTCGCGGAAGAACGCCAGTTGCGCCGCGTCGGGTTCGATGAGGAGCATGGCGGCGCAGCGTTCGGCGAGTTGCGGCCGGTGTGCCTTTATCCATTCGATGTAGGTTTTGCGGTCGGCAATGCGCTGTTCGTCGCTTACCTGCCGTCGCATGGGGGTGCAGACGGTGGCGAAGCGGGGGTTTTGGTTTAACAGGGTTTCGAATTCGGCCAGCCAGTCGGCGAAGTCGGCGACGTGGGTCAGGTCGGTCAGGTAGATGGTGCCTTCGGGCAGGGTTTTGGCGGGGGTGAAGTAGTGCATGGGGTTCCTTTGGGTGTTTTGGGGGTTGGGCGCAGGTTGGATATTGTTGATGATTAGACTTCTTGTGCCGTCATTCCCGCGCAGGCGGGAATCCAGACTCATCCGCACAGAAACTTATCAGATAAAGAAGTACCTTCGAGTCTCCATTCTGGATTCCCGCCTGCGCGGGAATGACGGCAGTCGGTTGTTACGGCCGTTTCAGACGACCTTCGTTATTCCAGTAACCGTAGGTAGGGCATTGATGCCCGATCTACGTTTTTTCAGACGACCTCCATCATTTCAGCTCTGCCTAAAACTTCCATTCCGCGCTCACGCCCACGCTTCTGGGGCGTTGGTAGAGTGCGTCTTGGCGGTCGGCGCTGGAAATGAATATGGGGCGGCGGCGGTTGAACACGTTGTCGGCGTAGAGCGAGACGCGGCCTTGTTTGAAGTTGTAGGCGGTGTAGAGGTTGACTTGGTTGTATGCGCCGATTTTGCCCGATTCGGCATTATCGGCGGCGGAGTAGTAGCCGCCGTAGAAGCGCACGTCGCCGCCGGCTTCCCAGCCTTTGTCGTTCAGGTATTTCACGCCGATGTTGGCGGTGTATTTGGGCGCGCGGCCGAGTTTGTTGCCTTCAATGCCGCTGTCGGGATAGCTTTTGATTTTGGTGTTGAGCAGCCCCAGTCCGGTGGTGAGTTTCAGGCTGTCGGTCGCCTGCCAGTCGGCGGCAAGTTCCGCGCCGTAGGTGTGGACTTTTTTGGCGTTGCGGATGACGACGGAGTTGGTGCCGAGATAGAAGGGAAGCTGCATGTCGCGGTAGTGGTTCAGGAACAGGTTGCCGGAGAGTTGCAGGCGGCGGTCTGCGCTGCGCCAGCGGGTGTACCACTCGTAGTTGTTCACATATTCGGGCTCATAAGTGTAGGTTACGACGGGGCGGCCGAAGGTGATGCCCGCGCCGCCGGGGTTGTAGCCGCGCGCGGCTTTGATGCCGCTGACCCATTGGTCGGTGGGTTTGAAGGCGATGTCGATTTTGGGCAGGAACACGGTCTGGCCTTTGTCTAAATCGAGGTGCAGCGCGCCGCTGCCGCCGCTTCGTTTGTGCGTTTCTTTTTCAATGCGGGCGGCGGCTGTGATGTCCCATTTTTCGCTGGGGCTGTATGTGGTTTCGGCAAACAGGGCGCGCACGCTGTTGCGGTCGTCAAAGGTGTTGCGGCCGCCGACGCTGCGGATATCTACCCATTCGTCTTGTTTGCTGCGGAAGTAGTGCAGTCCGGCAAGGCCTTTCAGACGGCCTTTGTTGGAAAAATGCAATACCGGCTCCCATTGCAGTTCGCGGCCTTTGAGTTCGGCGGGTACGCCTTGCGGGCTGACGGTCATCGGCAGGTGCAGCCGCTCGTTGTGGTAGCGGCCGTAAACCAGTTTGTTTTCCAGTTTCAGATAGTCGTTAAGCTGCCACGATACGTCCCAGATGCCCGATGTCGAGCCGGTTACGAACACGGGCTTTTCTTTTAAAAAACGGCGGCTGGCGGTGTTGCCCATGATTTCGTTTTGCGGCGCGCGCGAACGGATGTGGTTCAGCGTCAGGCGGCTGTAAAAATCGGGATGGTTTTCGGGCGTGAGCAGGAGTTTGAAGCGCACGTTGGTGTTTTCCACGCGGCGCGGGTTGCCGGTCGGCTCGTAGGACACGAACGGCTCGTAGCTTTCGCGCTGCTGCCGCTCCGCGCTCAATCTGAAGGCAAGGTTGTTTTTCACAATCGGGCCGGACACCGCGCCGGCGACATTACGCGTTTTCTGGTTGCCCAAACCCAAGCGCAGCGCGCCTTCCCATTCGTCGGTCGGGTCTTTGGAACGCATCACCACCGCGCCAGCCACCGCGTTCTGCCCGCGTACATGGCTTTGCGGCCCGCGCAAGACTTCCACCTGCTGCATGTCCCACAGCGACTGCGTGCCGAAGGCGTATTCGTTGTAAGTGGCGGAGCGGCCGTCTATGGACAGGTTCAGGCGCGGCCGCGTGCCCGCAAAAAACGCCACCGCACCGACGGCAGGGCCGGAGCCGTCTACGCCGCGCACGGTCGGCAAATCGTTGCCGCTGCCCAAGTCCACCGTGTTCACGGTCTGTTTGAGCAGGTCGGTCGCGGAAAGGTTGTGGCCGCTGCGGTCGATGTTCGGCGTGGTGAAAACGCGGTTGGACGTGGCGGTTTCAAAGCCGCTGCGGTTGGTGCGTTCGCCGGTTACGACGACTTCTTCCAACTGCACTTGTTCCGCGTCTTGCGCCGCATCGGCGGCATAAATCCATTCGGAGGCAAAGGCGGCGGCAAGCAGCAGCGGCAGGCGGAGGAGGGTAGGTTTCTGCATTTCCTTATCCTTTCAGACGGCATACGCCGGGGCGGATTGAACATCAGACAATCCAACCGCTCCGTCAGTATGCAAATATTTGTTGTTTACACATTTACATAAAACAAACTATTAATGTAAAGTATAAGAAACAAAAAACAGGAATGCAAGTGTTTATCATTCACTTTACATCCCCCTTTCTATAGTGAACCATCTCAAAACAATTCCCTCTCCCGTTCGGCGGGAGAAGGTTGGGGGAGGGCGATTCTGTAACCTTTATGAATTTGGCCTGCTAAGCATCCGACAGCCCCCTGTCCGCAGGGCGGAGCGGAGGGATAAGGAAAGAGGTCGTCTGAAACACCGCCATATTGCCATTGCCGCCGTGGGGAAATATGATGAGTATCCGACTCGCGGATAACTTTAATGAAAACCCTTTATGAACAAAATCAAAACCTTTCTACCGTCATGACCGCTAGCAAACAACAAACCATCACCGACACCGCCCGCCGCCTGTTCCGCAAACACGGCTTTTCCGCCGTATCCGTAGGCGGAATCTGTGCCGAGGCCGCCGTCAGCCGCGTTACCTTTTACAAATATTACAGCGGCAAAAACGCGCTCTTGCAGGAAATCGTTACCGAACAGAAAAACCGCGTCCGTGCCGAATTTGAGACGCTGCTTGCACGGCAATGCAACCTGCGCGAAGCCGCCGAAGCCGTTTTCGCCCTGCAACGGCAGTCGTTCGACGAGCTTTATTCCGCCGCCTTTCTGCGCGATATTGAAGAAAATACCGATTTGGAGCTGGAGCGGTTTTTCCATGAGTTGAACGAAGAAAAATACGCCTTTATGCGCGGTTTCTTCCATACCCTGCAACAACGCCGCCTGATCCAGCCCGATTTGCCGGTGGAACTCATCGACCTGTTCATCCGTCAGGCGGACGTGTTGATGCGCCATCCGCAACTGGCCGCGCCCTATGCCGTTGCGCCGCAAAAGCTGCCGCAGGATATATTGGGATTGCTGCTGCACGGTTTGGCGGGAGAAGAAGGAAGGAATGAGGGAGGAGATTGATTTTTTTGGGGAAGATGAAAGGGCTTCGCTGCATTTCTCATAAAACGTCGTCTGAAAACGAATTGTCGATTTTCAGACGACGTTTTAATTAGGTTGTACTAGATTTGCACTAAATGCCACACGATTCTTTATCGGTTGCTTGGGATTTGGAATGGCAGCAAGTGGATTGAGTGGGGAACTGCATGGGTTTACCCTGATGTAAGCAGATCAGACAGGGAACGGATTTAGTGAATTTGTCGGCGGAACATCTGCAGGTCCATGCCGCGGTATTGGACGGAATCGGGCTATTTACAAAGACACAACTTGGGCACAGTTGCGACATGAAAAAATACCTTGCTTACGCAAGACATTGATTTGTTTGGTGGGTCCGGTGGGGTTCGAACCCACGACCAAGGGATTATGAGTCCCCTGCTCTAACCCCTGAGCTACAGACCCGTTCAAGAGTAGGGGCGTATTGTATCATAAATTATTCCGCTTACAAGGTCGTCTGAAAAAGATATAGTGGCTTAACTTTAAACCAGTACGGCGTTGCCTCGCCTTAGCCCAAAGAGAACGATTCTCTAAGGTGCTGAAGCACCAAGTGAATCGGTTCCGTACT
>CAUSKT010000118.1:0-4452 GCA_963532335.1 uncultured Neisseria sp.
GAGGGAGGGGGAGAAACGGGCGAAGGTGAGGTGGTAGGATTGGCGGGCAGTCATGATAACACTAGGATGAATTTATGATGAACGCCTGAAATATACCATAACCATAATGACAAATATATTTGTTAAGATAAATGGCATAAATTTCACCTAAACGGCAAGAAAAATACCATGATGTTAAATTCCCTCCATGTATACACGTATATATGTATACAGTTATAATTCAAAGCTGTACTGTATCTCAGACCCATTCCATGAAAAAAATCCTCGTTACCGGCGGTGCGGGCTTTATTGGCTCGGCAGTGGTCCGCCACATCATTCAAAATACCCAAGATTCCGTCATCAATCTCGACAAGTTAACTTACGCGGGCAATCTCGAATCGCTAACCGACGTAGCCGACAGCCCTCGTTACACTTTTGAGCAAGTGGACATTTGCGATCGTGCCGAACTTGACCGCGTGTTTGCACAACACCAGCCTGATGCCATCATGCACTTGGCAGCGGAAAGTCATGTCGACCGCTCTATCGATTCTGCGGGCGAATTCATCCAAACCAACATCGTCGGCACGTTCAACCTGCTGGAAGCTGCGCGTGCCTATTGGCAGCAAATGTCGTCTGAAAAACGCGAAGCTTTCCGTTTCCACCATATTTCCACCGACGAAGTCTACGGCGACTTACATGGCACGGACGATTTGTTTACCGAGACCACGCCTTACGCTCCGTCCAGCCCCTACTCTGCTTCTAAGGCTTCCAGCGACCACCTCGTGCGTGCATGGTTGCGAACTTACGGTCTGCCGACCATCGTAACCAACTGTTCAAACAACTACGGTCCGTACCATTTCCCTGAAAAACTCATTCCATTGATGATTCTGAACGCGCTCGACGGCAAACCGCTGCCCGTGTACGGCGACGGAATGCAAATCCGCGACTGGCTGTTTGTCGAAGACCACGCCCGCGCGCTGTATCAGGTTGTTACCGAAGGCGTCGTCGGCGAAACCTACAATATCGGCGGGCACAATGAAAAAGCCAATATCGAAGTGGTCAAAACCATCTGCGCCCTACTGGAAGACCTCGTTCCCGAAAAACCGGCCGGTGTGACGCACTACGAAGATTTGATTACCTTCGTGCAAGACCGCCCCGGTCATGACGTGCGCTACGCCATCGATGCCGCCAAAATCGGCAGGGAACTGGGCTGGAAACCGCAGGAAACGTTCGAATCCGGCATCCGCAAAACAGTGCAATGGTATTTGAACAATAAAACTTGGTGGCAAAATGTATTGAACGGCAGCTACCGTTTGGAACGTCTGGGCAAGCTGTAAACCATACCTGCCCTACATTGCAAACAACAGGCATCATCGAAAAAGGTATTTCCATGCATTCTCTGTCCCGTATAGTCTTATCGGCAACTTTGACCTCAGCCTTGTTCGTCTCTATGCCAGTTCTGGCAAAAGAAACGCGACATCATGCCGCACAAACGACTGTTAAAAAGATGACAAAAGCCGATGGCAGCACTATTGAGCGGGCAGTTGTCATCATTGAAGACGACACTATGCGCGGCATTGGCGCCGAAAACCGCTGGATTGCAGAAAATATGCCGGGATACCGCAAAGTCGGACAAGCCCTGTTGCAGCAAAACGGCGGCGTCTATGACCGTATTGATGTGCAAAATGAAGCAGGCGACATCCGTTCCGTTTACTTCGATATCAAAAGCTTCTTTGGTATGGTAAACGGCAAGCCTCTTTAAAATCAAAGGTCGTCTGAAAACATTAGCCATGCACAAACTATGTTTTCAGACGACCTTAAAATCCATTTCACACATTTTGCTGATTGCAACAATCAGACCAACAAAGGCCCCCCATGAAAGGCATCATCCTTGCCGGCGGCAGCGGCACACGCCTCTACCCCATCACGCGCGGCGTGTCCAAGCAGCTTCTGCCCGTGTACGACAAACCCATGATTTACTACCCCTTGTCCGTATTGATGTTGGCAGGAATACGCGAAATCTTGGTCATCACCACCCCCGAAGATAATCCCTCTTTCAGACGACTGCTCGGTGACGGCAGCGATTTCGGCATCTCCATCAGCTATGCCGAGCAGCCCAGCCCTGACGGCTTGGCACAAGCATTCATCATCGGCGAAGAATTTATCGGCAACGACAACGTCTGTTTGGTTTTGGGCGACAATATTTTCTACGGTCAGTCGTTTACCCAAACTCTGAAACAGGCTGCTTCTAAAAAACATGGCGCCACCGTGTTCGGCTACCAAGTCAAAGACCCTGAACGTTTCGGTGTCGTTGAATTTGACGAAAACTTCAATGCTTTATCCATCGAAGAAAAACCGAAACAGCCTAAATCCGACTGGGCGGTAACAGGCTTATATTTCTACGACAACCGTGTCGTCGAGTTTGCCAAACAAGTCAAACCCTCCGCACGCGGCGAACTCGAAATCAGCACACTCAACCAAATGTATATTGACGACGGTTCATTGTCCGTCCAGCTTTTGGGGCGCGGCTTTGCATGGTTGGACACCGGTACGCATGAAAGTCTGCACGAGGCCGCCTCATTCGTCCAAACCGTGCAAAACATCCAAGACCTGCAAGTCGCCTGTCTCGAAGAAATCGCCTGGCGCAACGGCTGGCTTTCAGACGAGCGTTTGGAAGAACTCGCCCGCCCGATGGCAAAAAACCAATATGGTCAATACCTGTTACGCTTATTGGCGAGCATAAACCGCTAAGCTCAAACCTATTGTATTCATAGCATCAAACGTAGTTTTCTTGATTCGTTCAAGTGGAATTGAAAATATGAAAATCATTGATACCACCATTCCCGAAGTCAAACTTTTAGAACCGCAAGTCTTCGGCGACGCGCGCGGCTTCTTTATGGAAACCTTCCGCGACGAATGGTTTAAGGCCAACGTCTGCGACCGCACCTTCGTGCAGGAAAACCATTCCAAATCAGGCAAAGGCGTATTACGCGGCCTGCATTACCAAACCGAAAACACGCAAGGCAAACTCGTCCGTGTCGTTGTCGGCGAAGTGTTCGACGTTGCCGTCGATATGCGCAAAGGTTCGCCAACTTTCGGCAAATGGGCGGGCGAAATCCTGTCGGCTGAAAACAAACGCCAGCTTTGGGTACCCGAAGGTTTCGCACACGGCTTTTACGTTTTGAGCGATGAAGCCGAATTCGTTTACAAATGCACGGACTATTACAACCCGAAAGCCGAACATTCGCTGATTTGGAACGATCCGACCGTCGGCATCGAATGGCCGCTGCAAGGCGAACCCAACCTGTCGCCCAAAGACTTGGCAGGTAAAATCTTGGCAGAAGCCGCAACCTTTTAAGGTCGTCTGAAAACGATTGCAGGCGGTTATCCCATTTGCCCTTATGCGGCAGAATCAGGATAATGCGCCTGCATCGATTATTTTCAAACCCAAACGGCAAACACCATGAATTTTTACGATTTACTGATTTCTCCGTTCGCAGAGTTCGATTTCATGCGTTATGCGCTGGCATCGATATTCTGTTTGGCACTCAGTGCCGCACCTGTCGGCGTTTTCCTCGTGATGCGCCGCATGAGCCTGGTTGGAGACGCATTAAGTCATGCCGTATTGCCCGGCGCCGCGATAGGCTATATTTTCGCCGGTTTGAGCCTGCCGGCAATGAGCATAGGCGGCTTTGTTGCCGGCATGCTGATGGCTCTTTTGGCGGGATTGGTCAGCCGTTTTACCACTTT
The DNA here is from genome assembly GCA_963532335.1 of uncultured Neisseria sp. Classification (GTDB taxonomy): domain Bacteria; phylum Pseudomonadota; class Gammaproteobacteria; order Burkholderiales; family Neisseriaceae; genus Neisseria. The sequence continues at coordinate 3,730 of CAUSKT010000118.1, forward strand.
GAAAGAGGATGCCAACTTTGCCGCATTTTATTTGAGCAGTCTGGCAATCGGCGTCATCCTGGTCAGCAAACAAAAGGACGGCAGCGTAGACTTACTGCATTTGCTGTTCGGTTCCGTCTTGGCAGTGGACATCCCCGCATTACAACTGATTGCCATCGCCGCCAGCATAACGATTACCGCTTTGGCAATCATCTACCGCCCCTTAGTCTTGGAAAGCATAGACCCTCTGTTCCTAAAAGCCGTCGGCGGGAAAGGCGGCTTTTGGCATGTTGTGTTTCTGGTGTTGGTGGTTATGAACTTGGTTGCCGGCTTTCAAGCACTCGGCACACTGATGTCGGTCGGACTGATGATGTTGCCCGCCATTACCGCCCGCTTGTGGGCAAAAAATATGGGGATGTTGATTTTATTGTCAGTCTTGCTGGCACTCTTCTGCGGCTTTGCGGGCTTGCTGTTTTCGTATCACGTCGAAATACCGTCCGGACCCGCCATTATTTTGTGTTGCGGCGTCTTATACACCCTGTCCGTCATCTTCGGCAGCGAAGGCGGCATATTGACCAAATGGATACACGGCAAAAAACACCGCACCGCTTGACGGCAAGCCATACTCTCCAAACCAATCAACCCGTCAATCCATTGTTCCTGACCCGGTTTCATTGCCCAACTGAAACAAAAGGTCGTCTGAAAAGTGAACTGCACCCCAAAAGTTGGACATCCCCTCCAACT
>CAUSKT010000119.1:0-4385 GCA_963532335.1 uncultured Neisseria sp.
CTCTTTGAGCTAAGGCGAGGCAACGCCGTACCGGTTTAAAGTTAATCCACTATAAGGGTTCGATTTTTATTCAAAACCCTTATTCAGTCAACATGACGCCACTGATTTCAACCTGCCTTTTCAGACGACCCCTTGGTCTTTTGCACAACAACACCATCAAACCGCACTCGCCAACCCCATGCGCCTTGGTTTCCTATACAATATCGCGCAATACAAACCTACCCTACCACCATGTCCAAAAAAATCCTCATCATCACCCCGAGCTGGATTGGCGATTGCGTCATGACCCAGCCGCTTTACCGCCGCCTGCACGAACTCCATCCCGGCTGCACCATAGACGCATTCGCGCCCAAATGGTCGATGGCGGTGTTCGAGCGTATGCCCGAAATCAGCCGCGTCATCGAAAACCCGTTCGGACACGGCGCGTTGGAGCTGAAAAAACGCTGGCGTATCGGGCGCGAACTGGGCAAACAAGGTTACGACCAAGTTATCGTCCTGCCCGGCTCGCTCAAATCCGCCCTCATCGCCTTCGCCACCGGCATCAAACAGCGCACCGGCTACGTCGGCGAATCGCGCTATCTGCTGCTCAACGACATCCGCAAACTCGACAAAGCCGCCCTGCCCCTGATGGTCGACCGCTACACCGCCCTCGCCCACCCGACGCAGGCGGACTTCAACGGACATTCTGATAACCCGCGTTTCACCATTTCCCCCGAAAGCCGCGCCGCTGCGCTTGCCAAATACGGCTTAAACACCGACAAACCCGTTCTCGCCTTCTGTCCGGGCGCGGAATACGGCCCCGCCAAACGCTGGCCCGCACGCCATTTCGCCGAACTCGGCCGCCGCTATCTGGCGCAAGGCTGGCAGGTTTGGCTGTTCGGCTCGCAAAAAGATTTCGACATCGCTGAAGAAATCAACCGACTTTCAGACGACCTCTGCACCAACCTCTGCGGCAAAACCAACCTTTCCGAAGCGATTGACCTGCTTTCCTGCGCCGACACCGTCGTCTGCAACGACAGCGGCCTGATGCACCTCGCCGCCGCCCTCGACCGCAAACTCGTCGCCGCCTACGGCTCGTCCAGCCCCGAACATACCCCGCCCTTGAGCCCAAAAGCAAAAATCGTCAGCCTGCACCTCGAATGCTCACCCTGCTTCAAACGCGAATGTCCGTTGGGACACACCGACTGCCTGAACAAACTCACGCCGGACATGGTTCAAAAAGCGGCGGAGGAGTTGGCACAAACACAATCCGAATAAGCCATCAACCGACAAATTCTAAATCTGCAACAAAACCATACGACAAAAGGTCGTCTGAAACCTTATTCCGGTTTTCAGACGACCTTTCAGATGCTCAAAATCTGGATATTTAATCTTGCAACGCGGCGGCGATTTCGTTGCGCAGTTTGTTTAAAAACCTACCGTGGCGCACCCATTGGGCGGCGGTTTCATGGTCTTTCCCGGCAAAGGCCGTCCGCAAATCTTGATACAGCTTGTCTTGTTCGCGACTGATTTCTTGATCCAACGCGCGCAGGGCTTCGTTGTTTTGCGCCATTTGCGCATCCATCAGCGTTTCGCGCCATTCCATTTGCTGCATGAGAAATTCAGGAGCAAAAGAGGTATGCTCCGGCGCGTCGGCGTCTATGCCCAACGTTTTCAGCAGATACGCCGCGCGGTCGATGGGATTTTTCAAGGTGCGGTAGGCATCGTTGATGGTGGAAGACATCATCACTGCCTGCTTTTGCTCGAACGCGGAGGCTGAAGCAAATTTATCGGGATGGAAACGTGCAGCCAAAGCGCGATAGGTTTGCTCTAAGTTTTCGGCGTCGATATCGAAAGCGGGTTCAAGCTGGAAGAGTGTGAAATATTGGGACATGGCGGGATAATTAATGTGAAATTTTCGGCAGAAACCTAATTTTGCCTTATAATCCGCTGATTCTTAACCAAAAGGACTGAATATGAGCAGTAAAGTGCAACACAATAAAGGCAAAATACGCGACAATGCCTTAAAAGCCTTAGTGAAATCCGATTTGTTCCGACACAAGGTGGAACGGAAAAGAAAAGGCAAAGGCAGCTACAACAGGCAGGAAGCGAAAAAATGGCGGGACGGTTTTGATACTGTCCCGCCATTTTTATGTCTTAAACGTGGAAGCTCTCGCCACAGCCGCAAGAGTCTTTGACATTCGGATTTTCGAATTTGAAACCTTCCTGCAAGCCTTCTTTGGTGTAATCGACTTGCGTGCCGTCCAGATAAACCAAGCTTTTCGGGTCGATATAAACGCGCGCGCCGTGTTCTTCGAAAATCAGGTCGTCCTCGTTCGCTTCATCGACAAATTCAAGGTTGTATGCCATGCCCGAGCAGCCACTGGTTTTCACACCCAAGCGCACGCCCAAGCCTTTGCCGCGTTTGGTCAGGTAGTTGTTGATGTATTTGGCTGCATTTTCTGTGATGGTAATCAAAATATTTGTCCTTTTTATATAGATTGAAAATACTTGTTTTCAGGTCGTCTGAAACTTGAGTTAACTTTTTGGCAACCTGCGGCGCCGCTGACGATACAGCAACACAGCCCAAATCAACCAAACACCCAGCCAAACGGGGAAGAGTGCTAACAAACTGAGCCAGCCATAAATACTGCCTGTCCAATCACGGTTAAGCGGCGTACGGAATGCAGAATCCAACCCGGTCCGAGAGGCTAAATATACCCGTGCAATTTCGCCCCGTATCTCAGGGCGCAAAGACAAGATTTCCACTTCGATATGGTTTAACCCAATCGGCGTATCCGCGCAGTCCAAACAGCGGATATCTATCCGCCGCCGAGCATGTACTTTGCTTTTGCTTGTGCTTTGTGGCGTATAGACTTGATAAGTAATGTCGTCAGGCGAGGGTTCCAAACTCGCTTCATGCGATTTCGCCTGCCCGGATTCACGCTCAATCGTGATAAGGGGCGGTTGACTGTTTTGGAGCGCAACATAGGATAATTCTACCCGTGCACCTTCCTTTAAAACAATGCTTTGCGCAGGAGGATAGTAATTCACCACCGCAAATAAAGCATATCCGACCAGCAGTATCAAACTATATGCGTAAAACAGTATTTTCGCGATACCGCATTTACCCATTTATCTAACCTTGTTCAATTTTCTGTTGCCTGTCGCTGCTGCGCCCAAGCAACGGCAGCCTGCATGGCTGCCCGCGCCTGCGGACTGTTTTTCCAACAGGTTGAGCCGGTCAATTTCGCGCCCTGTTCCAAAACATCGTCCAAATCCGCTGCCGCCAGCGTGGCGACATCATCCAAACCCATTTGCTGCAAACGCTGCAATACGGTTTTGCCTATGCCTTTGACGGCAAGCAGGGATTGGGCTTCTTCATCGGTAAAAGGCATTTCGTCTCCTTTGATTTTGCAGACGTATCAACTAAATATAAGCCTGCGGCTTATCGCCCTCTCCCTAACCCTCTCCCGCGGGGAGAGGGAATAGATTGGCAGGCAGCCCCAAATTTGGCGACAACTTCAAAAGGATTAAGTTTCTGTGTCCTTACCCTCTTCTTCACAAGAAAAGGCATGCCGCCTCTTTTGATTTTGCAGGGATATCGACTAAATATAAGCCTGTGGCTTATCGCCCTCTCCCTAACCCTCTCCCGCGGGGAGAGGGGATAGATTAGCAGGTAGTCCTAAATTTGGCGGCAACTTCAAAAGGATTAGGTTTCTGTGTCCTTGTCTTCCACCTCTGAGTGAGAAGGGAACAAGCCTTCGAGTTTACTTTTTCCGGAAACCCTAAGACTTTCAGGAGTCCTATGAATGTCTGCCGACAAAGCACCCACTAATCGGATTATTTGTTTTCCTGACGTTTGCGGTAGTCGGCAACAGCCGCTTTTACCGCATCTTCAGCCAAGATGGAGCAGTGGATTTTTACCGGCGGCAGTTCCAGTTCTTCGGCGATTTCGCTGTTTTTGATTGCCAGCGCGTCATCCAAGCTTTTGCCTTTGACCCACTCGGTAATCAGGCTGGACGAAGCGATGGCGGAGCCGCAGCCGTAGGTTTTAAATTTCGCATCTTCGATGATGCCTTCGTCGTTCACTTTGATTTGCAGGCGCATCACGTCGCCGCAGGCGGGCGCGCCGACCATACCGGTGCCGACAGACTCGTCGTTTTTATCGAAAGTACCGACATTACGGGGGTTTTCATAGTGGTCGATTACTTTATCGCTGTATGCCATGATGTGGTTTCCTTAATGTTTTTGATAGTTTAAAGTGGTTTGTTTGCCGATTTTCAGACGGCGTGAAGTTTAGATTTTGCACGCGCCGCCTTCGCAGCCGTCGTCGTTTTCCAAATCGACACCGCCTTCCACGGTAACGCCGTCAAAATCTTCAAGCAGGTTGTCGAGATTGTCCA
>CAUSKT010000120.1:0-4351 GCA_963532335.1 uncultured Neisseria sp.
TCAACATCTGTACAGCCTGAAAACCCAATCGTCTAATCAGAAAGGAAAACCAATGACTGAAAAACAAATGCACATTCTTTCCGTCACCGCCACCCTGGCCGGCGTCGGTATGTACGTTTCTTATATCCCGCAAATCCAAAACAACCTTGCCGGCAACCCCGGCTCGCCGTTGCAACCCCTCGTCGCCGCCATCAACTGCACATTATGGTTTGCCTACGGCTTTTTGAAAGAAAAACGCGACTACCCCATCATACTGGCAAACGCCCCAGGCATTATTTTGGGTTTGATTACATTTATCACTAGTTTTTAAGGAAGTTTTCAGACGGCCTGTGCAAAATAAAAACGCAAACGGTCGTCTGAAAAAAGTGGCCAAAATATCAATAGCAGGAATTTTTCAGGTAGTTTTTTATCGCAAGGCAGATGGAACAAACCCCGCGAGCGTTTTTTCAGACGGCCTTTAATATGTACCGCAAGGCACGCACGCGATGGGTTAAAGTGCAGGGAAAATGGAGAACGCGTGCGTATCGCACGCACCCTGCATACAAGCTAATAGCTTGCTATCTAAATACATTTGAGGAAAAAAGAATATGGACAAGTTTTCATCTGAAGTTTGCAAAGCCCTTGCATATTACGTTTACCGCTTAATTGACCCAAGAAATGGTGAAACTTTTTATGTAGGCAAAGGCAAAGACAACCGGGTTTTTGAACATTTGAAACAATGTTTGAAAATAGCGGAAGATGGCGAAGATGAACTGAATTTAAAATATAGTAGGATTCGCGCTATCCAAAAAGCCAAATTGGAAGTTATCCATGTCATTCATCGACATGGCATGAATGAGAAAACCGCTTTTGAAGTAGAAGCTGCTTTAATAGATGCCTATCCGGGGCTATCAAATGAACAAAGCGGACATGGCAATAGTGAATTTGGTTCGATGCATGTATCTGAAATACAAGATAAATACGATGCACCTGTTGCACAATTTGACAGCGATCATAATCTATTGATTATTAATATTAATCGTTCTTTAGATAAAGAAAAATCGGCTTATGATGCTGTTCGCCTAGCCTGGCGGCTTGATGTTGAGCGGGCAAAACGTGCGCATTACATCTTGGCGGTTGAAAAAGGCTTAATTGTGGATGTTTTACAAGCGCATGAATGGCTGCCAGCTACTAAGGAAAATTTTCCTGAGCTTAATGAAACCATAGTAGGACGTTTTGGTTTTCACGGCGAATCACTTTCTAAAAATGATGAAGTCCGCCAAAAATACCAACGTAAAAGGCTGCCTGAAGAATATCGTAAACGGGGTGCCAGCAATCCCGTTAAATATAGTTTTAAATAACCTGAAATCTCTAAGGTAAAACACCATGCCCAAACGTACCGACCTAAAATCCATCCTTATCATCGGCGCCGGCCCTATCGTTATCGGTCAAGCCTGCGAATTTGACTATTCGGGCGCACAGGCCTGCAAGGCTTTGCGTGAAGAAGGCTATAAAGTCATTCTGGTGAATTCCAACCCCGCCACGATTATGACCGACCCTGAAATGGCGGATGTTACCTACATCGAGCCGATTATGTGGCAGACGGTGGAGAAGATTATCGCCAAGGAGCGGCCCGATGCGATTCTGCCCACGATGGGCGGCCAGACCGCGCTGAACTGTGCGCTGGATTTGGCGCGCAACGGCGTGCTGGCGAAATACAATGTCGAGCTGATCGGCGCGACGGAAGACGCGATCGACAAGGCGGAAGACCGCGGCCGCTTTAAGGAGGCGATGGAGAAAATCGGCCTCTCCTGCCCGAAATCCTTTGTCTGCCACACGATGAACGAAGCCTTGGCGGCGCAGGAACAGGTCGGCTTTCCGACGCTGATTCGTCCGTCTTTCACCATGGGTGGTTCGGGCGGCGGTATTGCCTACAACAAAGATGAGTTCTTGGCGATTTGCGAACGCGGTTTTGATGCATCGCCTACTCATGAGTTGCTGATTGAGCAATCCGTTCTCGGCTGGAAAGAGTACGAGATGGAGGTGGTGCGCGATAAGAACGACAACTGCATCATCATTTGTTCGATTGAAAACTTCGACCCGATGGGCGTGCATACAGGCGACTCCATCACTGTTGCGCCTGCACAAACATTGACCGACAAGGAATACCAAATCATGCGTAATGCTTCGTTGGCAGTGTTGCGTGAAATCGGCGTGGATACCGGCGGCTCAAACGTGCAGTTTGCGGTAAACCCTGAAAACGGCGAGATGATTGTGATTGAGATGAACCCGCGCGTGAGCCGTTCTTCCGCGTTGGCATCTAAAGCAACCGGCTTCCCAATTGCCAAAGTAGCGGCCAAACTGGCTGTCGGCTTTACGCTGGACGAGTTGCGCAACGATATCACCGGCGGCCGCACCCCAGCGTCGTTCGAGCCTTCCATCGACTATGTCGTGACCAAAATCCCGCGTTTCGCATTTGAAAAATTCCCCGCCGCAGACGACCGTCTGACCACGCAGATGAAATCGGTGGGCGAAGTGATGGCGATGGGCCGCACCATTCAGGAAAGTTTCCAAAAAGCCCTGCGCGGCTTGGAAACAGGCTTGTGCGGCTTCAATCCGAGCAGCGAAGACAAAGCGGAAATCCGCCGCGAACTGGCGAACCCCGGCCCCGAACGTATGCTGTTTGTGGCAGACGCGTTCCGCGCGGGCTTCACGCTGGAAGAAATCCACGAAATCTGCGCCATCGACCCTTGGTTCTTGGCGCAAATCGAAGACTTGGTGAAAGAAGAGCAGCAGGTAAGTGCAGGCTGCCTGCAAGATTTGGATTTCGCCGCCTTACGTCGTCTGAAACGCAAAGGCTTCTCCGACAAACGCATCGCGCAGCTTTTGGGCGTAAAAGAAAAAGAAGTGCGCGAACACCGCTACGCGCTGAAGCTGCATCCCGTGTACAAACGCGTCGATACCTGCGCCGCCGAGTTTGCCACCGAAACCGCCTACCTCTATTCCACTTACGAAGAAGAATGCGAAGCGCGTCCTTCCGACCGTAAAAAAGTGATGATTCTCGGCGGCGGCCCGAACCGCATCGGTCAAGGCATCGAGTTTGACTACTGCTGCGTTCACGCCGCGCTCGCCCTGCGCGAATCGGGCTTTGAAACCATCATGGTGAACTGCAACCCCGAAACCGTGTCCACCGACTTCGACACCAGCGACCGCCTGTATTTCGAGCCGCTGACGCTGGAAGACGTGTTGGAAATCGTCCGCACCGAAAACCCGTGGGGCGTGATTGTGCATTACGGCGGTCAAACCCCGCTCAAACTCGCCAACGCATTGGTTGAAAACGGCGTGAACATCATCGGCACATCCGCCGACAGCATCGACGCCGCCGAAGACCGCGAACGCTTCCAAAAAGTGTTGAACGACTTAGGCCTGCGCCAACCGCCCAACCGCATCGCCCACAACGAAGAAGAAGCGCTCGTCAAAGCCGAAGAAATCGGCTATCCGCTGGTCGTGCGCCCGTCTTACGTCCTCGGCGGCCGCGCCATGCAGGTCGTCCACTCCGCCGAAGAGCTGCAAAAATACATGCGCGAAGCCGTGCAGGTATCCGAAGACAGCCCCGTGTTGCTCGATTTCTTCCTGAACAACGCGATTGAAGTCGATGTGGACTGCGTTTCAGACGGCAAAGACGTCGTTATCGGCGGCATCATGCAGCACGTCGAACAGGCAGGCATCCACTCCGGCGACTCCGGCTGCTCGCTGCCGCCCTACTCGCTCAGCGAAGAAATCCAAGACGAAATCCGCCGCCAAACCAAAGCCATGGCCTACGCGCTGGGCGTGGTCGGCCTGATGAACGTCCAGTTTGCCGTGCAGGACGGCGTGGTGTTCGTGTTGGAAGTGAACCCGCGCGCCAGCCGTACCGTCCCCTTCGTCTCCAAAGCCACCGGCGTGCCGCTCGCCAAAGTCGGCGCGCGCTGCATGGCAGGCATTTCCCTGCAAGAGCAAGGCGTGGAAAAAGAAGTCGTCCCCGATTTCTATGCCGTTAAAGAAGCCGTGTTCCCCTTCATCAAATTCCCCGGCGTGGACACCATTCTCGGCCCCGAAATGCGCTCCACCGGCGAAGTGATGGGCGTGGGCGCAAGCTTCGGCGAAGCCTACTACAAAGCCCAACTCGGCGCAGGCGAACGCCTGAACCCGACCGGCAAAATCTTCCTCGCCGTACGCGACGAAGACAAACCGCTCATCGTCAAAACCGCGCAAAACTTCCAAGCCCTCGGCTACGGCGTCTGCGCCACACGCGGCACCGCCGAATACCTGAAAGAGCACGGCATCATCGTGCAGGCGGTAAACAAAGTGCAGGAAGGCCGCCCGCACATCG
>CAUSKT010000121.1:0-4321 GCA_963532335.1 uncultured Neisseria sp.
CCGGCATCATCGCCGACGAAGCCGCCATCGGCATGATCAACAGCAAAACCACCGCCGTGCGCATCATTCCAGTAACGGGCAAAACCGTCGGCGACAGCGTCGAGTTCGGCGGCCTGTTGGGCTACGCGCCCGTGATGCCGGTTAAAGAAGGTTCGTGCGAAGTGTTCGTCAACCGTGGCGGCAGGATTCCCGCGCCGGTACAGTCGATGAAGAACTGATTGCTTAACCATGAAAAAGGTCGTCTGAAAACTTGCAATGCTTGTTTTCAGACGACCTTTGTTTATTTGAGACTGTATTTTCAGACGACCTACAAACCCAATTCCCTGAGGAAGCGCACGTCGTCCGCCCAGCCTGATTTGACCTTGACCCAAACCTTTAAAAACACTTTAGTATCAAACAGTTTTTCCATATCGAGGCGGGCTTCGGTGGAGATTTTTTTCAGTTTTTCCCCGCCTTTGCCGATTAAGATGGCTTTTTGGCTGTCTTTATCGACCAATACGGCGATGTAGATTCGGTAGAGTCCGTTTTCCTCTTCTTCGAATTGTTCGATTTCCACGTTCATGGCGTAGGGCAGCTCTTCGCCGAGGTAGCGGAACAGTTTTTCGCGCACGATTTCGGTGGCGAGGAAACGGCTGGAACGGTCGGTCACCATTTCTTCCGGATACATCGGCACGCTTTGGGGCAGGTAAGGTCTGAGGCGCGCGAGCAGGTTGGCGATGCCCAATCCGTGTTTGGCGCTGACGGTTTCATGTCCTGCAAATTTGAATTCTGCGCTGATTTGGTCGATAAATTCCTGCAAACCGCTGCTGCCCGCTTTGTTTTTGTCGATTTTGTTGATAACAAGGATGACGGGCGTGTTTGTCGGCAGTTGTTTCATCACGATGCGGTCGGCATCGGTAAAGCGCATGGCTTCGACGACGAAAACGACGGCATCGACACTGCTCAACGCTTCGGTGACGTTTTGATTGAGGCGGTCGTTCAGAGCGTTGCGGTGTTTGGTTTGGAAACCGGGGGTATCGACGAAAACGAATTGTGCGGTGTCGTCGGTGTAAATGCCGGTAACGCGGTTGCGCGTGGTTTGGGCTTTTTTACTGGTGATGCTGATTTTTTGCCCGATGAGGTGGTTCATCAGCGTGGACTTGCCGACGTTGGGGCGGCCGACAATAGCGACGAAGCCGCAGCGGTAGTCGGTGGGATGGCTGGATTCGTTTTGCAGGAAGGTTTCGATGTCCATGATGGCTTTCTATTTGAAGTTTCAGACGACTTTTTTGTATCCCTAGGTCGTCTGAAAAATAAATCGGCTATTTTTTTGCTTTTTTCAAAGGATGGTGTTGCTCAAGCCATTGCAGCGCTTCTTTGGCGGCTTGCTGCTCGGCAACTTTGCGGCTGCTGCCTTGTGCTTTGCAGATAAAGCCCAGTTCGCCTAAATCGCATGAAATCAAGAACATACTATCATTGGCATGTCCGATTTGTTCTTCAATGCGGTATTTAGGCAGGGCAAGGCGGCGGGCTTGGAGGGCTTCTTGCAGGGCGGTTTTGTTGTCTTTGCCCTGCGTTTTGAAATCGGCGCGTTTGACGCGTTCGGCGAACAAGTGCCGCACCACTTTCTCCGCCTCGGCAAAATCCGCATCAAAGCTGACGGCGGCAAACATTGCTTCCATAGCATCGGCAAGGATGGAGGGTCGTCTGAATCCGCCGCTTTTCAACTCGCCCGCGCCCAAATAAAGCCCGTCGCCGACATTCATTTCCAAAGCGATTTCCGCCAACACGCCTTCATTGACCAAGCTCGCGCGCAAACGCGACAACTCGCCTTCGGTCAGCTTGGGAAACGCGTCAAACAACATTTTGGCGACGGTGTAGTTCAAAATCGAATCGCCGACAAACTCGAAACGCTCGTTGTTTTTCGCATGGTAGCTGCGGTGGGTCAGCGCCTGCTGCAAAAGCGCGGTATCTTTGAAATGGTAACCCAGTTTATTCTGAATGGCGGCATGCGCCTGCTGTTTTAACACATCTGTTTTCATGAGGACGTTTGTCTTTCTTCTTGCTTCGGCGTATCGGGCGGGAGGCGGCGAAAATTCGGCTTCCCAAACCAACCCGAATGCGTTTCGGCACTTCATGCAAATACGGAAACACTTTAGGGCTGCAACAGTCGTCTGAAACACAGTTCAGCGCGTTTCAGACGACCAGCATTGTACCATCAAACCATAAGCGGCAAATATAAAGATACACGGTGCAGAGCCAGCCCTAATCATGATAAAATCCGCACAATTTTTACGGCATGCACACACCGCAATGAATAAATTTGCCCAAGCCCTCTCCGCCGCACTCGACCGCTGCATCGTGACCAATACAGTAGCCAAACAAGGCGAACCCGTCGGCTTCCTCTACCGCGAAGCCCCCGTTTTCGAAAACGATAGCGGCTGGCGCTTCTTCAGCGGCGACGAAACCGACGAATACACCGACGATCCCGACAATTTCAGCGTCGTCAGCCTTTCCGAAATTACCCAGTCCAACCCCGCTATCGCCGCGCTCATAACCCGACCCGAAGGCAGCGCATGGGAAATAGGCGAAGACGGGGAGTTTCAAGCCGTTGCCGACTGGCAGCCGCAGGAATAAATCCCCAATATCGTTTTCAGAAAAGCCACACGTCGTCTGAAAACCCGTTTACCGCTCAAAATACAAGGAAACACCATGAACATCATCGCCCCGAACCTCGACGGCGCACACCTGCGCATCGGCATCGTACAAGCCCGCTTTACCAACGAAATCGGCAGCGAAATGCTCAAAGTCTGCTGCCGCACCCTGCAAGGATTGGGCGTAGCCGACAACAACATCACCATCGCCACCGTACCCGGCGCGCTCGAAGTACCGCTCGTCCTGCAAAACATGGCAGCTTCCGAGCAATACGACGCACTGATTGCCATCGGCGTCGTCATCCGCGGCGAAACCTACCACTTCGAACTCGTTTCCAACGAATCCGGTTCAGGCGTAACCCGTGTCGGACTCGACTACAACATCCCCATTGCCAACGCCATCCTGACCACCGAAAACGACGAGCAAGCCGTCGCGCGCATTGAAGAAAAAGCCGCCGACGCCGCCAAAGTCGCTGTCGAATGCGCCAACCTCGTCAACTATCTGATCGAAGAGCAGTTTGACGACGAAGAAGAATAAGCCCGAACGCGAAACCCGTAGCTTTACCGCATTCCAGTTTCGCACCATCTGCCGGACAAACCGTTTTCAGACGACCCGTCATCCGACAGAGGTCGTCTGAAACATTCATTACCGCACCACCGTGCCGCCAACGAAGGAATCCTCATGAAAACCCCACGCCGCCGCGCCCGCGAGTTAGCCGTACAAGCCCTCTACCAAGCCGGCATCAACAACACCGCCGCCCCCGAAATCGCTAAAAACATCCAAGACCAGCCCGACTTTGCAAAAGCAGACGAAGAGCTGTTCAACAAACTCTTCTTCGGCACGCACACCCACGCCGCCGAATACATCCAACAAATCCGCCCCCTGCTCGACCGCGATGAAAAAGACCTCAGCCCCATCGAACGCGCCGTCCTGCTGATGGCATGCCACGAATTGAGCGCAATGCCCGAAACCCCCTACCCCGTCATCATCAACGAAGCCATCGAAGTGACCAAAACCTTCGGCGGCACCGACGGACACAAATTCGTCAACGGCATCCTCGACAAACTCGCCGCCCAACTGCGCCCGAACGATCCGAAACGCGGCAACGTATAATCTAATATGAAAATCACCTTCCAACTTCTAACCGCCGCCGCTCTGATGTTGTCGACACAGGCATTTGCCAAAACCCCGCCTCCCGGCGTTTACATGACCATGGATTCGCAGCTTGTCGGTATCCTGGCAAATGGCAGCTATTGCATGACTGTGCAAAACGAGGTCAAAAACGGCCGCTGGCAAAAAACACCAAACAGCCTAAAACTGGATGACAACAAAACAGTCATCTCCGATGACGGCAGCGGCGGCTATGCCCTCAACGGCGAACCGGTCATGCTCATGAACGGCGGCAACACTGCCGGCATGTGTGCCACCCTCAAGGAACATGCCGACAGAAAACGACATCAACCGTAAACCGGAAGCAACCCCTTCACTGCTTTCGCTCTTCCGTACAAAAGGTCGTCTGAAAACCCAAAATCGGTTTTCAGACGACCTTTCTCTTCGTCAGGATATTGTGTAAAGAATCTGTCAAAAAATAAGCGGTAATATAGTGGATTAAATTTAAATCAGGACAAGGCAACGAAGCCGCAGACAGTACAGATAGTACGGAACCGATTCACTTGGTGCTTCAGCA
>CAUSKT010000122.1:0-4262 GCA_963532335.1 uncultured Neisseria sp.
GTACTGTCTGCGGCTTCGTCGCCTTGTCCTGATTTAAATTTAATCCACTATACTACGACATAAAATCCTATTTTCACGCAGGCACAGTATGTTCAACTTCAATTCCGTACGCGAAAACGACAAACGCCAACCCACCGTCCGCACCGCCGTGGCAAGCGGCTCTATCAACATGAGTACCTCCGCCATCAAAGTTTTGGCGGAAAACGCCACCCAAAACGCAGGCATCCTCAACGTCGCCCGTATCGCCGCCGTCCAAGGCATCAAGCAGGTCGGACTGCTTGTCCCGCTTTACCAGCCCCTCCCCCTGCAACACGTCCGCGTCGATTTCGATGTCGATGTCGAACTCGCCTACGTCAAAGCCACCGTAACCGTTTCCTCTGAAGTCGGCAAAAGCATCACGACCGAAGCCGTCACCGGCGTCAACATCGCCCTCATATCCATCTACGACATGATGAAAGAAGTCGACCAGTCCATGATGATGACCCGCATCCACCTCGAATCCGAAAGCGGCGGCGAACGCGGCCCGTTCGTATTTGACGATGCCTACGAAAACATCGAATTCTGATTGAACAAAAAAAGGTCGTCTGAAAACCGGTTTGAGGTTTCAGACGACCTTTGGCATGAGGCATACGGATAGATACAACAGAGGGCAAACATCGGGACGGCGTTGCCCGTCTTGCCTCAAGCAGGTGGATTGCCCAGTCGTGACAATACCGAGAAAACTGTTCCGTTTTGCCCTTCCATCTGCGATACCAGCATTCAGACGACCCATTATGAACGACCAACAATTGCTCCGTTACAGCCGCCACATCCTTCTCGACGAAATCGGTATCGAAGGGCAGGAAAAAATGCTCGCCGCCTGCGTCCTCGTCGTCGGCTGCGGCGGGCTGGGTGCGGCAGCCCTCCCGTATCTTGCCGCTTCGGGCGTCGGTAAACTCATCATCGCCGACCACGACACCATAGACGACACCAACCTCCAACGCCAAACCACTTTCACCGAAGCCGATATCGGACAAGCCAAAGCGCAAGTGATGGCAGGTCGTCTGAAAGCCGTCAACAGCGCGTGCGACATTACCGCATTGACCGAGAAACTGGACGAAGCCCGCCTGACCGAACTCATGCGCACCGCCGACATCGTCCTCGACTGCACCGACAACTATCCCACCCGCCAAGCCATCAACCGCGCCGCTGTCGCCACCCGTACCCCGCTGGTTTCTGGCGCCACCGTGCGTTTTGAAGGGCAAATCGCCGTGTACCGCCCCGATTTGCCCGACAGCCCTTGCTACGCCTGCCTGTTTGACGACGACACCGCCGACGACGGCGCCTGCGCCCTCTTCGGCGTATTTTCCCCGCTGGTCGGCATCATCGGAGCCACCCAAGCCGCCGAAGCCCTCAAAATCCTCACCGGCGCAGGCGAACCGGCACACGGCAAACTGACGACCTACAACACCCTCACCGCCAAATGGCAGACATTCCGCGTCCACAAAAATCCGGATTGCGGCGTATGCGGCAAACCGAACAAGGCGTAGTGTGAAACTCCTTAAAACGATTAAAGAGACGGAAACGGCGTTTCAGACGACCTTTTCAAGAAGATTTAAGTCGTAGGGAAGGTCTGATTACATTGATAAACCGTACTGCAAAGCGGAGCGTTTCCCCACTCTACTGACCGCTTTGTCGCACAAACTTTATCTGCCGAAATAATAAAAAGGTCGTCTGAAAAACAAAAACTATCTGTTTTTAGACGGTCTTTTAAAAAATTGGATCACTCTGACTATTCTACGGCTGTTTACACCAATTTCAGCATCTGTTCATAATCTTTAATAATTTCCAGAAGAAAGAAATCTGTTCCATTCGAACAAGCATTAGGCAGATAAGCATGGTAGAAATAACTATGCAAGACCGTTTTAATATTGCAATTATCTTTAAAATAATTATTGATCTGATTTTTTCTGTATATTAACTCATTGCCCTGGAAATTTTCATTAACATGATCAATTTCCTTTTTTATACGATTACTAATAATCATGCGTACAATGGGCAAAACAAAACTCTCCGCCCAGTCATGACAACGAATAAAAGCGTAAACTTGTTGTCTGTCGAAATAATGCTCTGATAACCAATTGCAAAATAAATGATATTTTTCATCATCAATATTTTGTTTTAAATGTTGATTCAACTCCTCTAACCGTTCTTGATAAGTCGAAAAATTGAGATCTAACACAATTTCTTGGCATTCTTTATTTTTGAATTTAATATTAGTAATCCAATAATCATAATTAAAGTTGGTGTGCTGATTGTTCAGTAAAAATAGGAATTTACGATATGGTTCAAACCAAATTTCTGCTAAATTTTGAATTATTTCCTGAATATTGTTATTATGATTCTCTAAATATAATTTGAAATTTTCATTCAATATCTCATGTAGGCATTCAGGAGAAAAAATCAAATTTTCAAGTCCATGAGTATAAGTTTGTAGGATAAATGCTTTTTTTTCTGAAAATATTATACTTTCTCGACGATGATTAGGGCAAATTAAATCAAAATCACTATCTATAGCAATTAAATTGTTTTTGCTGCAAATCTCTAGTAATTTAGACTTACCTGTAATTGCTCTCCCTTGCTCTGAATATAGTTGCACAAAGTGTTGTGTAGCAATTTTTTCCCAAAATTTTTTGTCGGTAATATCTTCAATATAAATTACGCCTTGCTGCTTTTGCTTATGACTTTTTATAGATGCAAAGGTAGCAGCATATTGTTGATTACCTATCATGATTCTGTTTGCTCCATATCAGATGCAATATCTGTCATATCTAAATACACATCATTCCAACCATTCATAATTAAAGCTGGGCTGTGGGTAACAATAATCAATTGGGCATTTGGATTCAATATTGTTATTCGTTTAATAAAATGCTCTTGCCAATCTAGATGAAGCGAAATTTCTGGCTCATCCATTAAAATAATAGATATTTTTTCTTTTTCAGTCGCGTTTAGAGCAACTTGCACTAAAATGTAGACTAATTGACGTTCTCCAGATGACAAGTCAGAAAATTTTAATTCCTTTTCAATATCTTTATCAAAATAAATGATAGAATGGTCTCTATATTCTGCGTTCTTGTTAACTTTATTTAAGAAAAAGTTCAGTTCATTCATTAAGTTATTTTGAATATTTACATTATTTTTTTGATTAAACTGATTTAAGACTTTATCCATTTCTAAATCTAATATATTTAAAACTTCCTCATTGCTACCCTTGAATTCAAAAATTGCATTAGCACTTAAGTTTAAAGTAGAAATCATTGTTATATTAAATTTATTAAAAATATCTTTATTCTCTACAATTTGCTCAGTATGCTGCACAATTAAAGCTGTGCGACCATCAATTTCCTGAACATCCTTCTTTATTTTTTTCTGAATATCTTGAAAAATTTTTTTACTCAATTCATTTTTTTGATTCTCTATCTTAATAAGAATCTCCTGTTTTTCATTCTTTGAAATGTTATTAAGCATCCCAAAGATATTATTTGACATTTCTTGATGGATATTTTCTGCTAAATCTTTTGATATTTTACAAATATCAATAAACTTGGGTTTGATATTATTTTTCCTTAAAATAGGTTCTATCTCATCATTTTTAAAATGAATTTTTGAAAAATCAAAAATCATATTCCTATGAGAGTTTGGAATGTCATTTAACATGCAATATATAATAGACAAAATTGTAGATTTCCCACTTCCATTTTCTCCTACCAACACATTTACTTGTGGATTAAGTTTCCAGGAAATATCCTTTTTTCCAAATAATCCCTTAATTTCAATTTTTTCAATTTTCATCATATTTCCTTGTTTCCAGCATTTTGCACTTTAAATATTAAAGTGCAAAATGCCTTTTCATGTGGATAAATTTTAGTCCTTCAACTTCGCCAACTGATTTTGCACTTTCGCCATTTTATCTTCCAACTCCGCCAAATCGGCTTTGTCTTTTTCCACCAGATGCGCGGGGGCTTTTTCGGTGTAGCCGGGTTTGGAGAGTTTGGCGTTGAGTTTGTCCAAGGCTTTTTGCAGCTTCTCGGCTTCTTTGCTCAAGCGGGCTGTTTCGGCGGCTTTGTCGATTTCGACTTTCAGCATCAGGCGTGCGCCGTTGCAGACGGCGATGGGGGCGTCTTCGCTTTCGGGTAGGGTGGCGACTTGCTGTGCTTCGGTCAGGCGGGTCATCATCGGCAGGTATTTGAGGTAGTCCGCCAAGTCGTCCGCGCTTTCGA
>CAUSKT010000123.1:0-4188 GCA_963532335.1 uncultured Neisseria sp.
TACTGTCTGCGGCTTCGTCGCCTTGTCCTGATTTAAAGTTAATCCACTATATATCCGGCTTTTCTGTTTTCAGACAACCTCAAGCTTGCCCAAGGTCGTCTGAAAACATTTTATCTGCCGTTTTGCCTGATTCGGGACTTTCAGACGACCGCTCCGTCCCGTTCCAACAATGCCCGATAGCGTTCGGCGTCCTGCGGCGAATAGCAACAGAAAATGATTTTTTCGACAGACGGACACTGCGGCAAGGTTTTTTTCAAAATCGCCAAAGCAGTCTCGGCAGCCAAATCGGCGGGGAAACGGTACACGCCCGTGCTGATACAGGGGAAGGCGATGCTGCGGATGCCGTGTTCTTGCGCCAACAGCAGGGAATTTTGATACGCCTCCGCCAGCTTGACCGCTTCGCTGCGGTGTCCGCCGAACCAAACCGGCCCGACGGTGTGAATCACAAATTTCGCCGGCAGATGATAGCCTTTGGTGATTTTCGCTTCGCCCGTGCGGCAGCCGTTCAACTGTCTGCACGCTTCCAGCAATTCCCGTCCCGCCGCGCGGTGAATCGCGCCGTCCACGCCTCCGCCGCCCAACAACGAGGCATTGGCGGCGTTCACGATGGCATCGACTTCAAGTTTCGTAATATCGCCTTCGACTACTTCAAACACTGCCATGATCTGCTCCTAAACGTGGGGAATCTTGTCGTCAGTTCAACAAAACCAAACGTTTCCCTGCCCGATATTTTCAGACGACCTCTGAATCATTCAAAGAAAGGTCGTCTGAAAATTAATCAGTCTGCAAACGGCTTCTACAAAACCGTCCCAACCTCAATCTTATGCCCTGCCGCAAACGCCGCAATCGGCATCCGTTTGCTGCCCGAAGGCTGCAATTCGGTAATCTTCAGCGCATTCTCACCGCAGGCAACGACCAAGCCGTCAGCCGAGCAAGACAACACTTCGCCCGCCCTGCCTTGTTGCGCTACCGCTTCCGCCCGCCAGATTTTCATCGGCTTGCCTTGATATTCCACCCACGCAGCGGGAACGGGGTTGAAGGCGCGGATTTTGCGTTCAATCACTGCCGCGCTTTCGTTCCAGTCGATACGCGCTTCTTCTTTGCTTAATTTTTGTGCATAAGTCACGCCTTCTTCGGGCTGTTTGACGCTTTTCAGACGACCCTCTGCCTTTAATTGTTGCAAATCAGCAACAATCGCTGCCGCACCGAGATTCATCAGCGCATCGTGTACTTCATTCGCCGTATCGGTCGGTTGAATGGCGTAACGGTGTTCGCTGACCACATCGCCGGTGTCCAAACCGATGTCCATCTGCATGATGCACACGCCCGTCTCGGCATCGCCCGCTTCAATCGCGCGCTGAATCGGCGCTGCGCCGCGCCAACGGGGCAGCAGCGAGGCGTGGATGTTGAGACAGCCGTATTTCGGCGTATCCAACACGTCTTGCGGCAGAATCAGTCCGTAAGCGGCAACGACCATTACGTCGGCCTCGACTTCTTTGAGCATTTGCAGGGCTTCGGCGTTGTTGCGCAGTTTTTCAGGCTGCGCCACGCGCAAACCCAATTCCAATGCAGCCTGCTTCACGGGAGACGGGGCAAGCTGCATCCCGCGCCCTTTGGGGCGGTCGGGCTGGGTCAACACCAGCGGGATTTCAAAACCGGCGGCGGCAATGGCTTTTAAGGCGGCAGCGGCAAAATCAGGCGTACCGGCAAAGATGACTTTCATGGGGAAACTCCTTGGAAATGGGTTTCAGACGACCTATAGTGGATTAACTTTAAACCAGTACGGTGTTGCCTCGCCTTAGCTCAAAGAGAACGATTCTCTAAGGTGCTGAAGCACCAAGTGAATCGGTTCCGTACTATCTGTACTGTCTGCGGCTTCGTCGCCTTGTCCTGATTTAAAGTTAATCCACTATATATAGCGCAACGGCAAACATTGCGACAGGTCGTCTGAAAGTTTGAAAAACAACGGCTTGCTGCCGCTTCCCTCTTTCAGACGACCTGTTCGACCGTATCATTCGGCTTTTAGATGGTGTGTTTCTGACGTTTTTTCAGTTTGGTCTTAATCCGACCCTGTTTGAGCTGCGACAGGCGTTCGACAAAAACGATGCCCATCAGATGATCCAACTCGTGCTGCACGCAAATCGCCAACAGCCCGTCCGCCTCCAGCGTGAATTTCTCGCCTTTTTCGTTCAAAGCCTCGACCTTGACGCGCTCGGCGCGGGTAACGGTGTCGTAAATACCCGGCACGGACAGGCAGCCTTCTTCGTAAGTGGTTTCGCCGTCTTTTTCAACAATGACGGGGTTGATAAACACGCGCGGCTCGCTGCGGTCTTCGGTCAAATCCATCACAACCACGCGCTCATGCACATCGACCTGCGTCGCCGCCAGCCCGATACCGCGCGCTTCATACATGGTTTCAAACATATCGGCAACCAGCTTTTGGATGCGCTCATCGACTTGCTCGACAGGCTTCGCCACGGTGTGCAGACGCTCGTCGGGATATTGCAGGATATTCAGTAAAGCCATAATTTTCTCTTCGTTTTTCAATACTTAGGACGCGCATTCAAATGCGTCCGGCAGCAGATTGTGTGTGTTTTCATACAAATTTTGCGCCTGTCTTCACAATTCCCGTGATGACACTAACATTCAATGATAAAATATGCGTCAATGAATTTCTGTTCAATGCGCGCAAAACACCCATTGACGTTTTTTAAAGGGGGACGGCGGTTTTTGCAAACTCCCGGCCATTTCATTTTCTCCGTTTATCATTTAAAGACAAACCGAATCAATTTCAAGGGGAACGGTTATGCAACAACGTATTATAACCCTGCTTTGTGTCGCGGGCATGGCAATTTCCGCCCACGCTCAAGCAGCTTCATTAAAAGTGCGCCCCGATGCGCCGCAACGCTACGTCGTGAAAAACGGCGACACACTCTGGGGCATCTCCGGCAAATATCTGTATAGCCCGTGGCAGTGGAACCGCCTTTGGGGCGCAAACCGCGGCGAAATCCGCAATCCGCATCTGATTTATCCGGGTCAGGTGTTGGTTTTGCGCTACGTCAACGGCCGCCCGCAACTGGGCTTCGAAAACGGCTCCGCAGGCAATGATGGCATTCCGGTCATCAAACTCAGCCCGCGCGTCCGCGAAACCTCTTCAGGCTACGGCATCCAAACCGTCAACGTGAACTTCTACCGCATGTTCATGCAACATCCGCAGTTCATCAACCAAATGAAGACCCAAGACGCACCGCGCCTGATCGACGGTCCTGACAACCGCATCATGTACAGCAAAGGCGAACGCGTGTACGCCTACGGGGTTACCGAACCCGGCCGCTATCTGGTTTACCGTGCCGTCAAGGACCTGACTGATCCCGATACCCGTAAATACCTCGGACAAGAAGTCGTCTTCAGCGGCATCGTCAGCACCCTGCCCTACACCAACAGCGCGCTGGACTCCGCTTCCGATGAAGACCGCAAATACCTGAAAGACGGCGAATACTACACCCGCCTGCACCCGCTGGCGAAAGTGCCGACCCAAACCGCGCAGCCTATGATTGTGGAAGAAGCCGTTTCCGAAATCCGCAAAGGCGATTTCCTGCTGAAAATGGACGGCGAAACCGAGCCTTTCCAAATCATGCCGCACGCGCCGACGCAACACATCGACGGTAAAGTCATCTCCATCCTCGACGGCGTACACGAAGCCGGACAATTCCAAACCGTTACCCTGAACAAAGGTTCCGCCGACGGCTTGGACAAAGGCACGGTCTTGAGCATTTACAAACGCGACCGCCAAGTGAAAGTCGATTTGGAAGAAGGCAAAAAAGGCCGTAAGAACATCGTTAAATATGTTTCCATCCCTGCCGAAGAAACCGCATTGGCTATGGTGTACCGCACCGGCGAACATCTCTCGTCCGCCATCATTTTGGAAAACCTGACCAGCATCAACATCGGCGACACCGTATCCGAACCCGGCCGCGACTTGGACAACATGTCTGACGATAAACCACACGTCCGCAACGAGCCGCAAGATTCTCACGATACGGAACACAACCAATACAATATCCACAGCAACATCAATAAATATTGATCGATTGCCGACAACAAAACGTCGTCTGAAAATTTCAGACGACGTTTTTTATAGTCAATTAAAAATAAAATAGTACAATACTCAACTTTGAAGGTCTAACC
>CAUSKT010000124.1:0-4060 GCA_963532335.1 uncultured Neisseria sp.
AACCCAAGTGAACTTCCAAAATCTGACCGATGTTCATACGGGAAGGTACGCCCAACGGGTTCAGTACGATGTCCACAGGACGACCGTCCGCCATGTAAGGCATATCTTCCACCGGCAGAATACGCGATACCACACCTTTGTTACCGTGGCGGCCCGCCATTTTGTCACCGGCTTGCAGACGGCGTTTGATGGCGATAAAGACTTTCACCATTTTTTGTACGCCAGGCTGCAATTCGTCGCCTTGAGTCAGTTTTTTCTTCTTGATTTCGTACAACTCGTCCGCTTCTTCGCGTTTTTGTTGCAGGCTCAATTTAATCAGTTCTAATTGTTTGGCCAAATCTTCATCTGACAAACGGATATCGAACCAATCGTGTTTGCTAGGCAGACCCGCCAGATATTCGGTAGTGATTTCACTGCCTTTAGCCAGCTTCATTGGACCGCCGTTGGCTTTTTGTCCGACGATCATACGCTCAATACGGTCAAATGCGTCGTTATCGAAAATACGCAACTGGTCGCCCAAGTCTTGACGGTAACGTTTCAGCTCGGAATCAATAATGGATTGAGCACGTTTGTCGCGTTGGATACCTTCGCGGGTAAAGACTTGAACGTCGATAACCGTACCGCTCATACCAGTAGGCATACGCAAAGAGGTGTCTTTTACGTCGGATGCTTTTTCGCCAAAGATGGCGCGCAACAGTTTTTCTTCCGGAGTCAGTTGGGTTTCGCCTTTAGGCGTTACTTTACCAACCAACACATCGCCGGCTTCCACCTCCGCACCGATGTAAACGATACCGGATTCATCCAAACGGTTTTGCATACGCTCGGACAAGTTCGGAATATCGCGGGTAATATCTTCCGCACCCAGCTTGGTATCGCGGGCAACGACATTCAATTCCTCAATATGAATCGAAGTATAGCGGTCGTCCGCAGCCACTTTTTCAGAAATCAGAATCGAGTCTTCATAGTTATAACCGTTCCACGGCATGAAGGCGATGGTCATGTTCTGACCCAGAGCCAATTCACCCAAATCGGTGGATGCGCCGTCAGCAATCAAATCGCCGCGTTGCAAAACGTCGCCGGCTTTAACGGCAGGACGTTGGTTGATATTGGTAGATTGGTTAGAACGGGTGAATTTAACCAAGTTGTAAATATCAACACCCACTTCACCGGCAGTCGCTTCATCGTCATGAACACGAATCACAACACGATTGGCATCTACATACTCAACCACACCGCCACGACGGGCAACGATTGCAGTAGCAGAGTCAACGGCAACAGAACGCTCAATACCGGTACCAACCATCGGTTTTTCAGGACGCAGGCACGGTACAGCCTGACGTTGCATGTTGGCACCCATCAATGCACGGTTCGCATCATCGTGTTCCAAGAACGGAATCAGGGATGCCGCTACGGATACCACTTGACCGGTTGCCACGTCCATATATTGCACACGGTCAGGCGTTGCCATAATGGTTTCGCCTTTTTCACGACAAGTGACTAAATCGCCAATCAAATTGCCGTCTTTATCCAAATCAGCATTCGCCTGTGCAATCACATAGCGACCTTCTTCGATGGCAGACAAGTAATCGATTTCTTCAGTTACCTTACCATTAACAACGCGGCGATAAGGTGTTTCCAAGAAGCCATAATCATTGGTGCGCGCATAAACGGACAATGAGTTGATCAAACCAATGTTCGGACCTTCAGGTGTTTCAATAGGACATACACGGCCATAGTGGGTAGGATGTACGTCTCGCACCTCAAAGCCTGCACGTTCACGGGTCAAACCACCCGGGCCCAACGCAGATACACGGCGTTTATGGGTTACTTCAGACAATGGGTTGGTCTGATCCATAAACTGGCTCAATTGGCTAGAACCGAAGAATTCTTTAATCGCAGCAGAAACAGGTTTCGCATTAATCAAGTCATGTGGCATTAAGTTTTCTGATTCTGCTTGATTCAGGCGTTCTTTTACGGCACGTTCTACACGAGCCAAACCACTGCGGAATTGGTTTTCAGTCAACTCACCTACCGACCGCACACGACGGTTGCCCAAGTGGTCAATATCGTCCACTTCGCCATGACCGTTACGCAATTCAACCAAAGTAGCAATTGAGGCAACAATATCTTCGACGCTCAGAACATAACCGCCTTTTTCGGCAGCACCTGCGAAAGTTTCGTTCAACAAACGGCCATACCAAGACTGCTGTTGTACTTCAGACAATTTTTGCTCATAAGTACGCGTATTGAATTTCATACGGCCTACGCGAGACAAATCGTAGCTGTCCTCACTGAAGAACAAGCGGTTAAACAATTGCTCGACAGCTTCCTCGGTAGGCGGCTCGCCCGGGCGCATCATGCGGTAAATCGCAACACGCGCTGCTTGCTGATCAGCAGTCTCATCAGTGCGCAGAGTATTGGAAATATAGCCACCCTGATCCAATTCATTAATGTAAAGCGTAGTAAGCTGTTTTACACCATGGATATCAAATTTTGCCAACAACTCTTCAGTGATTTCATCGTTGGCTACAGCCAATACTTCACCCGTTTCAGGGTCAATCAAATCCGCAGCCAAAGCTTTGCCAATCAGGCTTTCCGGCTCCACATCCAAACGGGTTAATCCCGCATTACTGATATCACGGATATTTTTTGCGGTAATACGTTTACCTTTAGCAACCAAGACGTTGCCTTCTTTATCCAAGATATCAACTTTGGCAGTTTCACCTTTCAGACGACCTACAACCAAATCAGTTTGGACACCATTTTCAGACAGATAGAACGTTTCTTTATCGTAGAAAATATCCAAGATCTGCTCATTGTTGTAGCCCAAAGCCTTCAACAAAATCGTAACCGGCATTTTACGGCGACGGTCGATACGGAAATATAGCAAATCTTTCGGGTCAAATTCGAAATCTAGCCACGAGCCACGGTAAGGAATGATTCGAGCAGAGAACAACAATTTACCGGAGGAATGAGTTTTACCACGGTCATGCTCAAAGAACACACCGGGAGAACGATGCAACTGAGAAACAATTACACGCTCGGTACCGTTAATGACAAACGAACCACTTGGAGTCATCAATGGGATTTCGCCCATGTACACTTCATTTTCACGAACTTCTTTGACTGTCGGTTTAGACGCTTCCTTGTCTAAAATAACCAGTCGGATACGCGCGCGCAAAGGGGCTGCATAAGTGATTCCGCGCAATTGACATTCAGGAATATCGAACAAAGGCTCACCCAACGTGTAATGCACAAACTCCAGACGCGCATAACCATTGTGGCTTACGATAGGAAAAATAGAATTAAATGCAGCCTGCAGACCATCGTCAGTGCGCTGATCAAAAGCATTTTCTAATTGCAGAAATTTCGCATAAGAATCAATTTGTGTTGCCAACAAAAAGGGAACGTCCAATACGTTCTCTCGTTTTGCAAAACTCTTACGGATACGTTTTTTCTCGGTAAACGAATAGTTCATATACACTCCGAAAAGCAATTTTAAAAAAGAGGTCGTCTGAAATAACGCCTATTGTTTGTGTTATTTACATTTATTTAAACTTAGCTTGCGAATAAATTGCAAATAAATGTAAATAACAAATTAACCTAATAACAATAAGCAAAATAAGGCTGGCAGAAAACTGCCAGCCTTAACAGGAAGCATCAAATTATTTGATTTCGACTTTAGCGCCGGCTTCTTCCAATTGTTTTTGGATGTCTTCAGCTTCAGCTTTAGAAACACCTTCTTTAAGAGTTTTAGGTGCACCATCAACGATGTCTTTAGCTTCTTTCAGACCCAGACCAGTAATTGCGCGGACTACTTTAATCACGCCAACTTTTTGGTCACCGGCAGAAGCCAATACTACGTCAAATTCAGTTTTTTCTTCAGCGGCAGCAGCACCAGCACCAGCAGGACCTGCAACTGCAACAGCAGCAGCAGAAACGCCGAATTTTTCTTCAAAAGCTTTAACCAAGTCGTTCAATTCCATTACGGTCAAAGAACCAACTGCTTCCAAAATGTCTTCTTTAGTAATAGCCATGCTATTTATACTCCAAATATTGT
>CAUSKT010000125.1:0-3994 GCA_963532335.1 uncultured Neisseria sp.
TAGTACGGAACCGATTCACTTGGTGCTTCAGCACCTTAGAGAATCGTTCTCTTTAAGCTAAGGCGAGGCAACGCCGTACTGGTTTAAAGTTAATCTACTATAAAAATACGATGCGGTAGGGCCTGATATATTATAGTGCAAACTTCGCAGCGATACCGATTATCTGAAAATAATTTTGTTTGATTTTTATCCGGGTAGGGATAGCTTAGAGATATACTGTTCGATGGTTTTCAGACGACCTCTTATACAGATTGGGGTCGTCTGAAAAAATGAATACGGTAAGGAATGTTGCGTATATTCACGGAGTATGTGGTTGATGTGGAAAAAATGGTGGCCGATAGTATTGGCAATATTGGTAATAGGTATTGTCGGGCGCAGCTATTATGTGATGAATGCTCAAGCACAGGATATCAAACATGCTTGGGTGGAAGTGATGAAGCAATACGGTCAGCGTTCGGCGTTGGTATCCGATTTATCGAATGTCGTTAAGACGTATGCCGGCCCTGAAGAGGATATTTTGTTCAAGTTGTCTGACGTTCAAAGTCGGGCGGTCCGTATGAATCTGAATTTGGAAGAGGCTGCCAATCCGGCGAAATTGAAGCGTTTTCAGGAAGTTCAGGGAGAATTGAGCGGAATTTTGACACAAATGACGCTGATTTCAGACCATTATCCGCTTTTGGCGGAAAGCTTGGATTATCAGCGTCTGACTACGCGTCTTGAAGAGGCGGAAAACCGGATTAATCAAGCAAGGAACAACTATATTCAGGCTGTCCGCACCTATAATGCTACGTTGAGGCGTTTCCCGCAAAGTATGACCGCGAAACTTTTCGGGCAGTATGTAAGGGCAAATTTCAGTATTGAGAATGAACGTGAAATTTCCAATGCGCAACGGGTGCAATTTTGATACGGTTTTGCAGCCAATGGATTTGAGTGGTACCCAAAAGGGTCGTCTGAAAAACGTATTTTTAGACGACCCTTTTGTCATTTTGCAACGGATTGTTATACAGTAATCAAGATTGATATAGTTCGGTGATTTATCTGTTTGTTTTGTAAGATGAAAATCGAAGTGTAAAAAAGTTTAAATTATATTCGTATGTCAAAATAAATGATAATGCAATAAAACCTTGATGGGTAAGGATGGGAGGGAGATTTGCAATTGAATGAGAAATGAGCGAGATTGAGTAAAAACTAGCAATTCTTAAAAAACTATTGAAATATATGAATAATATTTTTATGGCGTATTGTATTTTCATTTGGTTAAAATAATCATGATATTGCATCATGATGAAAATAACAGGGTTGGTTTCCAATGTAATATTGTTCATTATCATGGAAAAATAAATTTCCATTTATCCAAAATTTTTACCGTTAGCGACGAGAATGTAAGTTTTCTGCGAAATATCACTAAAATAACAATGTAGGCAGTTTGGCTGGTCTGTATTTTTGTCAAAAGGCCTATGCTTCTTAATTATATTCTGGGAGTGATTTATTATGACTTATCATTATGGCGGCTACTCATCCAAAGGCCACTTCAACGCATATTGCCCTCCGGTCAAACCGTACAAT
Source organism: uncultured Neisseria sp. (assembly GCA_963532335.1). Classification (GTDB taxonomy): domain Bacteria; phylum Pseudomonadota; class Gammaproteobacteria; order Burkholderiales; family Neisseriaceae; genus Neisseria. The sequence continues at coordinate 1,567 of CAUSKT010000125.1, forward strand.
CCTTACTGCCCACCGAGCCATGGCGGTTTCGGTTACAAAGGCGGTTTCCATAACTACGGTTCTTCACACGGTTTCAAAATGCCTCACGGCAAATTCGGTCATGGCGCCTACTGCCCTCCGCCGAAACCTGCGTACAAATGCATCATCATCGATTTCAACTGCAACCCGGGTAAACCTTATTACCCTAAACCGGCTCCAAAACCGGTTCCTCCGAAGCATGTTGATCCTTACTGCCCACCGGTTGAGCCAAAACCACAACCTCAACCCCACCCACAACCCCAACCTAAGCCGCAGCCACAACCTCAGCCGCAGCCTAAACCCCAACCGCAGCCGCAACCTAAACCACAACCAAAACCGCAGCCTAAACCTAACGACAAAGACTGCAAAGATTGCGTTGATGACCAAAACCAACAAAATACTTACGGCCATGACGACAAAAATCCGGGTAACATCATCCATGTCGATGGTTCAACCAAAGATAAAGACGGTCTGACCAAAACCGTAGGTACTGATAAGAAAGATACCATTTACGGTACAGGCGGTGATGACGTTATCTACGGTGGCGACGGTGCTGACGTGATTTACGGTGGTGACGGTAACGACACTCTGCAAGGTGACAACAACGGTGACTCCCTGTACGGTCAAGGTGGTAAAGACTACCTGCAAGGCGGTGACGGCAATGACTACCTGAACGGTGGTGCTGACGCTGACATCATGCGCGGTGGCGACGGTAACGACGTTTACTTTGTTGACCACAAAGGTGACCAAGTTATCGAATACGGTAATGCTAATGGCGGTATCGATACCGTTCGCAGCGTAATCGACTACACCCTGACTGACAACGTTGAACACCTGTTCTTGCAAGGTTCCGGCAACATCAACGGTACCGGTAACGCTCTGAACAACGACATCAACGGCAACTCCGGCAACAACCACCTGTACGGCTTGGCAGGCGATGACTGCCTGGTTGGTAAAGACGGTAACGACTACCTCGACGGCGGCATCGGCAACGATGTCCTGATCGGCGGTACCGGCGACGATACCTACTTCTTCGATAAAGGTTACGGTCGTGACACCATCCAAGACGAGAGCGGTAACGATACCCTGCAATTCGGCAAAGGTATTTCTGCTTCCGACGTGTTGTTGAGCAAAACAGGCAACAGCCTGACCGTATCTGTCGGCGGCGGTGACACTGTTACCATTGACGACTGGTTCTCCGGTAACAACCATAAGATCGAAAACTTCAAGTTCGCCGATGGCAGCACCTACGAAGTAACCGGTCATGGCGATTACTACTCTCTGTCAGCTGTAAACAGCATCCAACAACAAACCCAAGTTCCTAGCATCTAATCTCTGATTAGCTATACTTAGGATTGATAAGGTCGTCTGAAAGCGTCTGCATCCGTGCAAAACGTTTTCAGACGACCTATTTTGTAAACAATCTGACCCAAAAATCCAAATTCGGATAAAATAACGGAATCCTGTTTAAACCGAGTCAGCGAAGGGAGAAACCTGAAATGTCCGAAATCAGCTTGAAAAAGATTTACTCTGGAAAAGTGCGAGATTTATACGAAATCGACAGCAAGCGCATGTTGATGGTCGCATCCGACCGATTGTCTGCATTTGACGTGATTTTAGACAATTCGATTCCGGGTAAAGGAGAAATTCTGACGCAGATTTCCAATTTCTGGTTTCAAAAACTGGCGCATATCATGCCCAATCATTTTACCGGCGATACGGTTTATGATGTGTTGCCTGAACGTGAAGCCAAAGCCATCGAGAAACGCGCAGTTGTCGCCAAGAAACTGACTCCTGTCAAAGTAGAGGCGATTGTGCGTGGTTATTTGGCGGGCAGCGGGTGGAAAGATTACCAAAAAAACGGTTCTGTCTGCGGCATCAAACTTCCCGAAGGGATGAAAGAAGCGCAGCAGCTTCCGGAAGTGATTTTTACCCCGTCCACCAAGGCTGCCGTCGGCGATCATGATGAAAACATCAGTTTTGAAGAATGCGAACGCATTATCGGTAAAGAGTTGGCGGCTGAAGTGCGCGCTAAAGCCATTCAGCTTTATACGGAAGCTGCAGAATATGCAAAATCACGCGGTATCATCATATGCGATACCAAATTTGAATTCGGGCTGGATGAAAACGGTACATTAACCCTGATGGATGAAGTGCTGACGCCCGATTCCAGCCGCTTTTGGCCGGCTGATCAATATCAAGTCGGCACTAATCCGCCATCTTTTGACAAGCAATTTGTTCGGGATTGGTTGGAGCAAAGCGGTTGGAACAAAAAAGCTCCGGCACCGGACGTCCCTAGCGATGTTATTCAGAAAACAGTTGATAAATATCGGGAAGCATTGAATTTATTGACGGAATAATATAGTGGATTAAATTTAAATCAGGACAAGGCGACGAAGCCGCAGACAGT
>CAUSKT010000126.1:0-3944 GCA_963532335.1 uncultured Neisseria sp.
TGGTGCTTCAGCACCTTAGAGAATCGTTCTCTTTGAGCTAAGGCGAAGCAACGCCGTACCGGTTTAAAGTTAAGCCACTATATTTTTACGCTTAAAGAGGTCGTTTGATGAGAAACCCGTAGCCGTTACCGAGCGATAATCACGCTCTAGGGCGCAACAACGACGGGGGGCGGATAGCCGTGTGCGTCAATTTCAGACGAGGCGAGCCACGGGGTATGGACGAGATTAACGGGTAGATGTGCCAACTCGGGGATGTGGCGGCGGACGAATGTGCCGTCGGGATCAAGCCGGCGGGCGGTTTGGATAATATCGATGGAGCGCCGGCGGGCATTGCGGGCGGCGGTTTGCCAGTTGCCCTCGTTCAACGCGGGGTCAAAATCGGTTTGCTGTGTGGCGAACCAAACGATGCCGTGTTCGGACGGCTGATGCAGGACGCCACACAAAAATTCTGCCGTCAGGGAGCGCAGGGCGGGATGCAGCCAGCCGCTCGATTTCAGGCTGCGCATGGCGGCGTCGATGAGCGGGAAACCTGTTTCCCCCTGCCGCCAGCGTTCCGTCAGGTCGTCTGAAAACGGCGCAGATTCGGCAGCAGATTCAGGCTCGATTCGGGCGCGGTGGTAAGCAAGCTGCTGATAGAAATCACGCCGAATCAAGTTGTCCAACCAAGCATCTGCACCCTGCCCTGCGGCTTCGGCCGCCAACACGCGCGGCGAAATGCAACCTGCGCTCAAATACGCGCTCAAGCGGCTGGTGCCTTTTCTGGCAGGGAAATCCTTCATAATCGGATAAAACCCGATATTTTCTTCAAACTGCCGCCATTGTTTGTCCGCTTCATCTTCTCCGCCGCGCTGCGCAGAAACCATATCCTGCTGCCCGTTCCACGCAGGAAATGACGGCATTTCAACAGAGGCCGTCTGAAAAATTTCAGTGTGTTCGCCTCCCGCATCCCGCCCGCCGAACCGCTGCCGAAACAAAGCCAGCCACGCTTCTTTATAATGCGGGAAGTCGGTATAAGGCGCGCCGTGACTGCCCATGATTTCTGCCTTGGCGAATATGGCACGGTCGTTAACGCGATCGAACGCAACGCTTTGTTCATCCAAAATCCGCCAAATGCGGTTATCTTGCCCGATTTCAGACGACGTATAGGCTTCGTCTGCAATTACAGTCTGAACATTCAACCGCGTCGCCAAAGCAGGCAATTCTTCCACACGGTTCACCACATACAAAGCCACGCCGCGCGCCGCCAGCGATCTATGCAAAGCCGCTGCCGCCTGATAATGAAACCAATCCTGACGCGGATTGGGGATTTCAGACGACCCCTGCGCCACCCACACGCCTGCCACAGGCAATCCCCGCTTCACGGCAGCGGACAACGCGGCGTTATCGCGTATGCGCAGGTTGCGGCGGAACCAGACCAATGTATGTGCTTGCATGGCGATGTCGTCTGAAAGGGATAAGGCGTTTGATTTTAGCAGAAATTTTACAGTCCGAAGAAGGAGGAGGAATACGGGAAGGTCGTCTGAAAATCTAGGGCGTGCTATTCGCAAAAGCTGTTTGCTGTTTCAAACTGCGTGATACTCCCTATTCCGAACCTGCCTTAAACCCTGCTCTCCTACTCTGCTCGAATAATCTGCACGCCACAGGTCCGTTGTCCTGACCCATCCTATCGCTCAAAAAATGCTAAACATCGCACACGCTTTCAGACGACCCCTCATCGCCCCATCTCCTAACATTGCCGTTCGTCATACCGCATCCCACCTCTTCCCTATTTCCGTTATATTTCGTCACTTTGCAAATCTGAAGGTCGTCTGAAAATATGTTGGGCAAACTGGATACTTGGCTGATGGAACACCCGAAACGGGATGATTTGCACGGTTGGCGGCGTTTTGCGGTCGAATTCTGGTTTTTCGGACTGAAAGAAGCGCGCGCCTGTTTGTTTGCAGGTTTGTTTTTCATCGCCATGTTCCTGATTCCGAAAACAGGCTGGCTGGGGATTTCACGCTATGACCTGCTGCTGATTTTTGCAGTCTCCGTGCAGGTTGCGATGCTGTATTTCAAGCTGGAAACGTGGGACGAAGTGAAATCGATTACGCTGTTTCACTTGGTGGGCTTTGCTTTGGAGTGGTTCAAAACATCGGGCGACATCCAGTCTTGGAGCTATCCGGACGAGGCATATACCAAAATCGGCGGCGTGCCGCTGTTTGCAGGCTTTATGTATGCGGCGGTCGGCAGCTACATCATTCAGGCTTGGCGGCTCTTTAATATCAGAATCAAAAGCCATCCGCCGTATTGGTTGAGCACATTGTGCGCACTGGCAATTTACGTCAATTTTTTCACTCATCACTATCTCGGCGACTACCGCTGGTATCTCGCCGCATTCGCGCTCGGGCTGTATGCGCGGACAACGGTTTTATACACGCCCTATGACACTACCCGAAAAATGCCGCTTCTGCTGGCGTTCGTCCTCATCGGTTTTTTTATTTGGCTGGCGGAAAACCTAGGGACTTTGTTCGGCGTTTGGCGTTATCCCAACCAAATCGGCGCATGGGCATCGGTACACATCAGTAAATGGAGTTCGTGGGCTTTGCTGGTGATGATGACATTTACCATCGTGGCGAATTTAAAACACGTCAAACACACCATCAGCGTTTCTAAAGACTAAGGAATGCCGTCAGACGAATACTGATTTCCACACGGTCAATCGTCAGAGCGTGCCGTATTACCCCCTTCCCCTTTTCAGACGACCTCCATCCCATTAAACTAAACCTCCATATTTAAAGCCCACCCAACGGAGAAATCATGAATCAAAAAATCAAAGCCGGCATCGTCGGCGCAACAGGCTACACCGGCGTAGAACTGCTCCGCCTGCTCAGCACGCACCCCAATGTCGAAGTAACCGCCATTACCAGCAGGAGCGAAGCAGGCATTGCCATTGCCGATTACTTTCCCAGTTTGCGCGGCATTTATGACTTAACCTTCCAAACGCCGGATCAAGCCCGACTGGATCAATGTGACGTCGTGTTCTTTGCCACGCCCAATGGCGTCGCTATGAAGGAAGCACCCGCGCTTCTGAACCAAAACGTCCGTATCGTCGACCTATCCGCCGACTTCCGCATCCAAGACATCCCGACATGGGAACAATGGTACGGCATGCGCCACGCCAGCCCCGATATTATCCCGCAAGCCGTATACGGATTAAGCGAAATGAACCGCGACGCCATTGCCAACGCACGCATCGTCGCCAACCCCGGCTGCTATCCCACCTGCGTTTCACTGCCCTTATTGCCTTTGCTGCAACAAGGTCGTCTGAAAGCACACATGCCATTGATTGCCGACTGCAAATCCGGCGTCTCCGGCGCAGGGCGCAAGGGCAACATCGGTTCACTCTTCTGCGAAGCGGGCGACAATTTCAAAGCATACGGTATCGGCGGACACCGCCACCTTCCCGAAATCAAACAAACCATCCGAACATTGCAGGTAGACATTGCCGATGGTTTTGTCTTCACTCCGCACCTCACGCCCATGATACGCGGTATGCACGCAACCCTTTACTTGCATCTTGAGGACGGTTGCCATCCTGAAGAGATACTTCGCGAATACTATCGGGACAGCCCCTTTGTCGACATCCTTCCTGCCGGTTCCACACCCGAAACACGCAGCGTCCGCGGAGCCAATTTGTGCCGCATCAGCATCCAGCAAGTGCCGCAATCGAATCTTTGGATTACCTTGTCCGTCATCGATAATTTAGTGAAAGGCGCAGCAGGACAAGCCATTCAAAACATGAACATCATGTTCGGTTTTGACGAACAACTCGGTCTGCAAAACGCCCCACTACTTCCCTGATGTATACGGTCATTCCGAACAAGAGGGATTTTCATCCATCTAAAGGGGTCGTCTGAAAACTGAACTGGCCCCCAAATCTTGGACACTCATAAAAGCCTATT
>CAUSKT010000127.1:0-3928 GCA_963532335.1 uncultured Neisseria sp.
AAATCAGAAACCGAAGTTTCGATTCCCGTATTGGCAAAATACTTGGATATCAACAAAGGCGCATTGAATCAGTTTATAACGACCCAATTGGCAGGTGTTTTGACCAAACAAGGCAATCAATGGATTGTGGCACCGGGAAGCGAATTGAAAGTCAATCCGGGATTGTTGCAACAGCTGAATAAATTGAGTGCGATTTCTGAGGATTTCTTCGTCAACGGAGAAGGTGGTTACAGCTTTGAGCTTAAGCCGACGTCTACTCAGGGGATTGTTCAATTCGACTTGGTTGTTGATGGTCAATCATTGAATTATTTCAACCAACAGACAGAGTGGAAGCCATTCAAATGGCCGGGTGATGTCAGCAATGCCGGTTTGCGTATTTCTTGGGAAACCGAGGCAGAAGGTATGCGTAAAACTCAGGAAATCAGCGGACGTTTCGGTTTCATCCGTATGCTTGAAAAATCCAGGGTTACACCGATTGATGGAAGTACCTATTTGGTTGAGTTCCCACTGGAAAAAGACAAATTGATGCGCTTCTATATGCGGACCAATTCCGGTAAAGGACCGTTGGGACTGCTGGATCTGAAAAATATCCATCTGCCGAATAAGATTTTTGAGGTTAAGTAATGATGACATTACCCCAATGGGTAAAGCCGATACTCGGTGATGAAGGCACATCTATCACCGATAACAATATCCATCGCTGGCAAGAATGGTTGGAGCCTGTTTCAGACGACCATCCTTGCGGCGAGGATGTCGCCTATACAGATGATTTTGAAACCATCAAAATTGAGTTGGCCAAACTTTCGGGTATGGACTACCGATTGATTTTGGATGCTTCAGAACGCCTGCTGAAGCGTGAATCTAAAGACCTGAGGGTAGCAACCTATTACATTTTTGCTTCGCTGAGAGACAGAGGCTTGGCAGGTTTTTCAGACGGTTTGGAGATTTTGTGCGGGTTGCTGCAAAAATTCGATCAGTCGCTGTGGCCGAAAAAGCCTGTACAAAAACGTAATGCATTAAATTGGTTGTCCGGCGAAAGGGTGCTGGATACGCTTAAGAACGTGGGATTATCCGATTCTACGGAGCTTAAGCGGACATTATCGGCTTTGATGTCGTTGCAACATTACTTTGAGGGATGGGAAGAGGCAGTACGCCCCAGCTTATTTCCATTGTTGCAATATTTTGAAGAGTCATCTGTTCGTTTTTCATCTTTTTCAACAAGTTCAAGTCAAAATCAAGAGACCAGTGCGCCTGTTGAGCAAGTGGCAACGCCGCAAATTCATCAAGAGAGTCGAGGGTCGTCTGAAAGTCTGACTGTCACAAAGGTTAACTCTTCTAAAGCCTTGCTTGACCAAGTCAGGATTAATGCTGCCTACTTGAGAGAACAGGATGATGGTTATTGGTCTGCAAACAAGATGATTCGGGCCGTCCGTTGGGGCGGATTGAACGGCATTCCTCCGCATCAAAACGGTCAGACGCGGTTGAAGGCTCCGAGGGCCGATTTATTAGCAAACCTGAATCGTTTGGTTCAGGAGCAGCAATGGCGCGATTTGCTCGATATAGTGGAAGCGGCTTTTTTGGAAGGTGCTAATCACTATTGGCTGGATTTGCAATATTACGCATGGCAAGGTCAGCAGGCATTGGGTGGTTTATATCTTTCCCAAGTTGATTCGTCGCTATTTGAGTTGAAATCCTTATTGACCCGATGCGAAGGCTTGACCGGCTTGAGTTTTGATAACGGATTCCCGTTCGTATCGGCTGATACGCTTAAATGGCTGGAAGAAAAGGTCATGTCGTCCGCGCGCAAGCAGACGAGTAGTCAAGCCATTCAAAAAGCAGTGTTAGCGTCGCCATCTCAGACAGAAAATCAAGAAAGTTACTGGCAACAGGCTTTGTTGAAAACACAAGAACACGGTTTAGACGCTGCATTTGCTTGGTTGGAGACATTACCGGAGTGGCAGACAGGCTCAGGACAGGTTAAGAAATGGGTGATGATGGCTCGGTTGGCTGTAAGCGCTCAAAAGGCGGATTGGGCAGTGAAACTGTTGGAACAGGCTTCGAAGCAGATGCAAGTGTTGACAGTTAAAGAGTGGGACAAACATTTTACGTTTGAAGTGTATGCCCTTTGGTATCAACTATTAAGTGAAAACCTTGATAATAAAGATATTGAGGCAGTCGGACAGCTCGAATTTTTACGGATAGAGTTGATGCAGGCAGATGTTGTCCGTGCATTGGAATTAATTTATTAAGCATATATTATGTCAGATCCCACATTACGCTATTATGAAGAAGAGATGCGGTATCTCAAAGAGGCGGGATTAGAGTTTTCAAAGGCCCACCCTGATCGTGCCGCAATGCTGAATTTAGACAGGGTAGGTACGCGCGATCCTTATGTAGAAAGACTGTTTGAAGGCTTTGCTTTTTTGACAGGGAGAATCAGACAAAAATTAGATGATGACTTTCCGGAATTGACGGAGGGGTTGGTCCATATGCTGTGGCCGCATTATCTGAGGATGATTCCTTCCCTGACTGTTTTGGAATTGATTCCGGATAATAAAAAGTTGCAAGGAGGGCAAGTCGTCAAAAAAGGATTGTCCGTTCAGTCCGAACCTATCAATATCAACGATAGATTGACCAGATGCTTGTATCGGACCACTGCTGATGTTGCGCTTCAGCCTTTGAGCATATTGCATACATTGTTGGATTATGATGCGAATGGTCAAAGCGTCATCAAATTAACTTTCGGTATCCACCGGCAAATACAGAAAGAAAATTTAGATTTTTCCAAAATCAGGATTTATATTTCCGCCGATGAACCGATTGCCTTCGCATTGCGTCATGCTTTGTTGAATCAGACAGCGCGAATCAGCCTGCATCATGCCGAATTGCCATCCGCCGGCAATATACAGTTTAAGGCAGTCGGATTTGCTGAAGATGAAAGATTGTGGGAGAAAGTCAATAACAGCTTCAGCGGCTACCAACTATTGCTGGAATATTTTTGTTTCAAACAGAAGTTTTTCTTTATTGATTTAGTGGGCATCGATGCCGGAGCGTGGTCGGAACGGATTAATGAGTTTAGCGTGAATGTGGTTCTTTCCAAGCAATACCCTTCAGAGCTTCGATTTCCTCCTGACTGTTTGAAATTGAACTGCGTGCCTGCCATCAATCTGTTTGATATGGAAGCAGAGCCTATCCGAGTCGATCATAAGGCGTTCGAATATCAGGTGAAGCCGCTGTTACATGAAGGTATGGCCGTTGAAGTTTATTCCGTCGAAGAGGTAGAGGCGGTTAATCATGAAACAGGCAAACGTTACCCCTATATTCCTTTTTCCTCATTCCAGCATCGTGGCGGATTGATGAAATATGATGCGCCGGAAAGGTATTTCCATACCAAAGTCAAACAAGGCGTATCAGGAAGACATGAAACATTTATCATGCTTGGCGGATTGTTGTGGGATAGAAAAGATATATTGCCTACCGAGACGCTTTCATTGAAGGTGGTCGGGACAAATGGCGCTTTGCCGCGTAAAAGTCTGAGGGAGACCCAGATTCAAGACGACGATATCGCCGAACCAAATGTCAAAATGGTCAGAAACCTTACCACGCCGACATTGTCTTGCTATCCGCCGACAGAGGATAGATTCCAATGGCGCATATTGTCCCATTTGTCGCCCAACTATTTATCACTATTGAATGTCGACAGTTTGAAAGGTGCATTGTCCATTTACGACTGGACTGAAGACGAGCTGAACAAGCGCAGACTGAATGGTATTGTTGATGTCAAACATGAAACAGTACAGAGAATCGAGCGTGGCGCAGTCCACCGCGGAATTCATATTACCGTAACATTTGATTCGACCGCATTTAGCGGTGAGGCGGAAATTTATTTGTTCGGAGAATTATTGAACGAATTTTTTGCAATGTATGC
>CAUSKT010000128.1:0-3926 GCA_963532335.1 uncultured Neisseria sp.
CTGAAGCACCAAGTGAATCGGTTCCGTACTATCTGTACTGTCTGCGGCTTCGTCACCTTGTCCTGATTTAAAGTTAATCCACTACAACAAGGTCGTCTGAAAACAGACAGGGGCAGTTCGGGCAAAATTCAGACCAGCTTTCGCCCTAAAAAATCGTGCTAACGATACCATTTACTATAAAAATAAACAATATTTGCACAAATAATAACCATTCTTATACACCTCGTCTGAAAACACTTGCCCCATACAAAAACACCCCGACAGCCTTTTCAGACGACCTCCCGCCCCGCCAACCACCCGCCCATCCCGCACCACTGCCCCGCCCGTCCGAAACGCGTTATACTTCCCAATTAACCGCCCGACCCACCCGCTTCAGGAGAACACCATGCCCGAACAAAACCGCATCCTCTGCCGCGAACTGAGCCTGCTCGCTTTCAATCGCCGCGTTTTGGCGCAGGCGCAGGATGAAAACGTGCCACTTTTGGAACGTTTGCGGTTTTTGTGCATCGTCTCTTCCAATCTCGACGAATTTTTCGAGGTACGCATGGCGTGGCTCAAACGTGCTCAAAAAATGAATCCGCACGAGCGTTTGGACAACGGCACCACGCCGTCCGAAACCATCGCCGCCGTCGCCGCCGAAGCACACGCGCTGATACAGGAGCAATATCGCCTGTTCAACGAAGTTTTACAGCCCGAATTGAGTAAACAAGGTATCCACTTCTACCGCCGCCGTAACTGGACGCAAGGGCAGCAAAAATGGATCGAGCAGTATTTCGACGCCGAGCTGCTGCCCATCCTCACACCCATCGGACTCGACCCGTCGCACCCCTTCCCGCGTCCGCTGAACAAATCGCTCAACTTCGCCGTCGAATTGGAAGGTACGGACGCATTCGGCCGCCCCTCCGGCATGGCGATTGTACAAGCCCCGCGCATCCTGCCGCGCGTCGTCCCCCTACCCGCCGAATTGTGCGACGGCGGCAGCGGCTTCGTTTTCCTTTCCTCCATCCTGCACGCCCACGTCGGCAAACTCTTCCCTGGCATGACGGTCAAAGGCTGCCACCAGTTCCGCCTCACCCGCGACAGCGACCTGACCGTCGATGAAGAAGACCTCAAAAACCTGCGTGCCGCCATTCAAAACGAATTGCACGACCGCGAATACGGCGACGGCGTGCGCCTCGAAGTCGCCGACACCTGCCCGCCCCACATCCACGACTTCCTGCTCGCCCAGTTCAAACTCACCCCCGCCGAGCTTTACCAAGTCAAAGGCCCGGTCAACCTCGTGCGCCTCAATGCCGTGCCCGATTTGGTTGACCGTCCCGACCTCAAATTTCCCGCACGCGGGGCAGGTCGTCTGAAAGCATTGCGCAAGAACGGTTCGATTTTCAAACTGGCGAAACAGTCGCCCATCCTGCTGCATCATCCGTATCAGTCCTTCGACCCCGTCGTCCACATGATACGCGAAGCCGCCGCCGACCCCGCCGTCCTCGCCGTCAAAATGACCATCTACCGCACCGGCAGCAATTCCGAACTCGTCCGCGCCCTGATGAAAGCTGCCCTTGCCGGCAAACAAGTCACCGTCGTCGTCGAACTCATGGCGCGTTTTGACGAAGCCAACAACGTCAACTGGGCGCAACAGCTTGAAAACGCAGGCGCACACGTCGTTTACGGCGTCTTCGGCTACAAAATCCACGCCAAAATGGCACTCGTCATCCGCCGCGAAAACGGCGCGCTCAAACGCTACGCCCACCTCGGCACCGGCAACTACCACCAAGGCACATCGCGCATTTACACCGACTTCGGCATCATCACCGCCGACGACCAAATCACCGCCGACGTGAACACCATCTTTATGGAAATCACAGGCTTGGGCAAACCGGGTCGTCTGAACAAGCTCTACCAAAGCCCGTTCACCCTGCACAAAATGGTCATCGACCGCATCGAGCGCGAAATCCAACACGCCAAAGCAGGCAAACCCGCCCGCATCCGAGCCAAAATGAATTCATTGATCGAGCCGAGCGTCATCGACGCCCTCTACCGCGCCAGCAGCGCAGGCGTGCAAATCGACCTCATCGTGCGCGGCATGTGTACCCTGCGCCCCGGTGTCAAAGGCCTGTCCGAAAACATCCGCGTCCGCTCCATCATCGGCAGACAGCTCGAACACTCGCGCGTGTACTGCTTCCACAACAACGGCGCGGACGACACCTTCATCTCCAGCGCCGACTGGATGGGGCGCAACTTCTTCCGCCGCATCGAAGTCGCCACCCCGATTTTCACACCCGAACTCAAAGCCCGCGTCATCCACGAAGGCATCGAAATGGCGCTGCAAGACAACACCCGCGCCTGGCTGATGCAGCCCGACGGCAGCTACCTCCGCGCCCGCCCCGAAAACGGCGAACCCGCATTCAGCCTGCAAGAAAGTTTGTGGGAAATGTACGGCAGATAAAGCGCGGCAATACAAAAGGTCGTCTGAAACCGGTTTTCAGACGACCTTTTGACTTAAGGCAATACAGGGCTTGCCATTGACTGACGGGATGAAACAGAAACGCTCACTCCGGATCGTCCGTAAACGCATTCGCCCGAAAGATTGGCACGAACGTCAGCAGATAAAGCACGAACACGGCGGCGGTCAGAATCGCGGGGACGGTGATGAAGAATATCGGATTCACGTTCATTAAAACAGCGCGTGAGACGGCGGCGGCGAAGAGGATGGGGACGGCGATGCGGCAGAGCTTGGGGTAGTCGAGCTTGGTAAAACCGCTGTGCCACAGTCCGGCGGTCATCCACACCATCATCACGCCGCCCATCATGCCGCCGAGGGTAATCAAGTGCAGGGGCGCGGAGGCGGGCAGGTTTTGCAGTTTCACCGCGCCTGTCCACAGATAGCCTGCGGCGGCAAAAAGCTGGAGCAGGTAATAGGTGCGGACGTAGTGTTTGCGCAGGAGTTCGTGATGGTGCAGTTCGCGCAGCTTGGCGAGCAGGATGAAGCCGACGGCGAGCGCGGTAAAACCGGCGGTTTGCGCGGGCAGCCAAAGTTCGGCGGCGGCGTGCAGCAGCAGGAAGGTGATGGCGATGTTTTTATAGACGACGTTGGGGATGAATACGGGGTCTTTCAGACGGCATTCTTTGAGGGCTTCCGCGCCCAAAAGGACGCTGACGCGCACGGATACGAACATGACCGCCGCCATGTTCAGATGCACTTGCGCGCGCAACAGGTTCAAATCGCCGCTGACGGCATAGGCCGTCTGAAAAACGGTGAACGCGGCAAGCAGCATCAGCAGGGCAAAGTTGTCGGTATTGCGGTCGAGCCAAATCAGCCAGGCGCAGAACAGCAGCAACACCAGCCAATAGGCGGCAACGAAAAACGAAGCGGTTTGCGGCGCAAACGGCAGCAGGACGGATGCGGCAAGCAACAGCGCCGCCAAGACGGTGGCAACGGGTTTCAGACGACCTTTATAGCCCGTCCATTCGAGCATGGCGGCAGTCAGGAAACCGCCGTATGCCGCAGGCAGCATGAGTTCTAAGAAGATTTGGCGGTGCAGGACGATGGCGCCAGGGCTGATGAAAAACACCAACGCGCCGAGTATGGCAAGCACCGCCGCGCCGACGAAAAACGGCCGCATGGGATGGGTGAAAAATTTATTCATGGCTTGGCTTGATTCTGCATGAAGATGCTTTCGGATATGGATTTATTGGGTGGACAGGGCCGTATCTTTTGCCGAATAAGCAAGCCTGCGGCTTGCTTGCCCTCTCCCTAGCCCTCTCCCACGGGGAGAGGGGATTAGGCCGTCGAGCCCGAACATTTTCAGGTTTACCTGTCATCTGATTCCTAATCCTGCGCTCTCTGATCTTCAGCAACCTGTTCTCCTCTCCTCGTGGGAGAGGGTTAGGGAGAGGGCAACGAACCGCAAGGTTCGTCAGATACTCAA
>CAUSKT010000129.1:0-3861 GCA_963532335.1 uncultured Neisseria sp.
ACATCTTCCGCACCCCAGCCTTGCGATACGGCGAGGGTCATGAGCGCGGTGGCGGTTTCGAGGTTGCATTTGCCGCCGTTAATAATGCCCGAGTTGCGGAACGCGTTGCCTTGCGCGTAAACGGCGGCGGTTCTGCCTTGTCGGACTTGGCTGATGTTGAGCAGCAGTTTTCCTTGCTGCGTAAAGTCTCGGATGGCGCGGATGAAGCCTTCGTCTGCGGGGGTGTTGCCGTGTCCGTAGCTTTGCAGGATAAGGGCATGGGCGGGAAGCTGTGCGAGTCCGTCCGCAAGTTCTTGGACGGCAAAGCCGGGGATAAGCGTGCGGACGGCGATTTTTGCCTGCGGGTCGGGATAGCGGATTTTGAGGTCGTCTGAAACATCCGCCGCATCTTGGGACGGGACGCGGATATGATGCCAGCCTTGGGTTTCGTCCCATTCGGCGATGGCGCCGAAATGCGGATTGTCGAAGCCTGCGGCGGTTTCGGTGCTGACTTTGCTGCTGCCGACGGCGGGATAAAGTTTGCCGTCAAAGGTGATGACGGTTTGTTTGAGCTTGAGGCTGAAGGCGGCGACGGCGGTGGAGAGGTTGCGCGGGGCATCGCTGTTTTCGGCGGCGTAAGGCCATTGGGAACCGGTCAGGATGATGGGTTTGTCCAAGCCTTGCAGGGCGAGCGCGAGGAGGTTGGCGGTGTACGCCATGCTGTCCGTGCCGTGCAATATCAGGATGCCGTCGCAGGAGGGCAGTTTAGCGGCGATGATGTCCAGCCAGTCGCGCCAGTGTTGCAGGGTGACTGAGGAGGAATCAATCAAGGGATTGCAGACGTGCCACTCGAAGTCGAGGTCGTCTGAAAAGGGGGAAAGGGCTTGGCTGACAAGCGCGGTATCGGGGCGCAGGCCTTCGCTGCTTTGGGTCATGCCTATGGTGCCGCCTGTGTAGAGGACGAAGATTTTTTGTTTCATGGACATCATCGGGTCGTCTGAAAATAATGATGCGGCTTATTTAACTATATTTCGGACAGGCTGGCAATTTGGCGGCGCAGACGGTTTTCAGACGACCTTGAAATGAAAAAGCACCCCGAGGCTGCCGATATTTGATTTTCCAAGTGGATTTTTATTCACGAAGCGGGAGATTCAAGGCGGAAGCCGCAACAAGCTTGGACAATTTGTGAGGATTGCCAACGCAGAAGATACCGCTTTGGGGATAAAAAGACACGGAAACTATTGAATATTGTCAACCTTGTCAGGGGACTTGATTTTATTGTTCGCTTTGCGCGGCTTTTTTGGCTGCCTTGGCGGCTTTGCGCTGCGCCCGCTTTTCGCTCAATTTGATACGGTAGAACTGGAGGCGCTGGCGTTTTTTCCACCAAAACCAAGCCAACACCACTGCCAATATACCCAAAACAGTAAAGATGCCGGATTGCAGGCTGTGCATTTTTGCCATCAGCCAATCGATGTTGTGCGCGCCGTATTCGCCCAAATAAATCCAAACCGGCACGGAAATCAACGCGGCAAGCCCGTCCATCAGAATGAAGCGGGTATAGGAAACTTTGCGGCTGATGCCTGCGGTCACGAAAACGGCGGTACGCAAACCGGGCAGGAAGCGGGCGACGAACAATACCCAGTTGCCGTATTTGTCGAATTTCTCCTGCACCTGCGCGTAACGCTTTGGCGTCATCACGCGGGCAATGGGTTTGAACTTGAGAATTTTCTGCCCCCACACGCGTCCGGCGACAAACATAAATCCGTCGCCCGCCAACACGCCGAGCATACCGACGACAACCATCCAGTGCGAATTGGTGTACCCCAAGCCGGAAATCACGCCGCCTGTCACCAGCGTCAAATCTTCGGGAATCGGCACGCCAAAGCCGCAAATGACCAAAACGAAAAACACAGCTGCATAGCCGTAATGGGAAAAAAGGGCTTCTAAAAAGGCAAACATGGCGTATCCGTCGGTTGTAATGTGAAGGGGAAATTCATTTGAACTGAATGTTGTATTTTACCAAAGATAGGGTCGTCTGAAAGAAATAACAAGGCAGGTTATGAAAATAGGCGTGAACAATATGAATTAATCTGTTTCAGACGACCTTGAATCCTAAAAAACACAGTGGATTAACCTTAAACCAGCATGGCGTTCCCCGCCTTGCCCTGATTTAAAATCAATCCACTGTACCGCCGTTCCCGCTTACACGGAAATGACGGCAGTTTCAAGGTTTGTTAAAAACCCGATTTATTGTCCGACAGCATTACTGCTTGCCGGTGATGGCTGCTGCGATGCGTTCCGCACCTTTTTTCGCCCAGTCCGCCTGACGCGCTTCGACCATGACGCGCACGACCGGCTCGGTACCCGATGCGCGCAACACGACGCGGCCTTTGCCTTCGAGTTCTTTTTCCACTTCAGCCAACACGTCTTTCGAGGCTTCCTGCCATTTCTGACCTTTTTGGATGCGCACGTTGATCATGGTTTGCGGATACGGCTGCCAGTCTGCGCAAACGGTGGCAAGGTCTTGGTTCAGGATTTGCAGCGCCGCCAAAACTTGCAACGCGGAGATGATGCCGTCGCCGGTGTTGTGTTTGTCCATGCACAAAATATGGCCGCTGGCTTCACCGCCGATGAGCCAGCCGCGTTGGTTCAGTTGTTCCAACACATAGCGGTCGCCGACTTTGGCGCGGCAGAAATCGACGCCCTGCTCTTTTAAGGCGATTTCCATCGCCATATTGGTCATGACCGTACCGACCACGCCGCCGATGTTGATGCCTTCGCGGGCACGGGCTTTGGCGATGACGTAAATCAGGCTGTCGCCGTCGTACACTTTACCGTTGCGGTCGACCATCATCAGGCGGTCGCCGTCGCCGTCCAACGCGATGCCATAGTCGGCTTCGTTTTGCAATACGGCGGCCTGCAAGGCTTTGGGATGGGTCGCGCCGCATTTTTCGTTGATGTTGTAGCCGTTGGGTTCGTCGCCGATGCTGACGACTTGTGCACCGAGTTCGTGGAACACTTTGGGCGCAACGTCATAGCCTGCACCATGCGCGGTATCGACCACCAATTTCAGGCCGCGCAAATCCAAATGGCTGGGGAAGGTGGATTTGCAGAATTCGATATAGCGGTCGTCCGCGCCGTTGATACGGCGGGCGCGTCCGAGGCGGGCGGACGGCTGGGTTTTCATTTCCTCGTCGATTTTGGCTTCGATTTCCAACTCGATTTCATCACTCAGTTTCACGCCGCCTTCAGCAAAGAATTTGATGCCGTTGTCGGAATACACATTGTGCGACGCGGAAATCATCACACCGGCGGACAAACGCAGCGCACGGGTCAGATAAGCCACGCCCGGCGTAGGCAGCGGGCCGGTTTGGATGACGTTGACACCCGCGGCGGTAAAACCCGCCACCAGCGCGGCTTCAAGCATGTAGCCGGAAATACGCGTGTCTTTGCCGATAAGGACGGTCGGCTTCTGCCCGCCGTCATGCTGCACCAACACCTGCCCCGCCGCATAACCGAGTTTCAATACGAAATCGGGGGTAATCGGGAATTGACCGACTTCGCCGCGCACGCCGTCCGTGCCGAAATATTTTTTTGCCATGAGTTTGCTCCGTGAGGATGTTTTAGAATGGGGTTACCCGTAAATGTCATAACGGGCAGTATAGAGGGATTTTATGCAAAACTGTTGGGATTTATGTTTAGCGTAATTAGATTGAGCCTGAGCGGTATAGTTTCTTATTTTATCAAAATACGGAACAAGTTAACCGGATTAAACAAACGGGTCGTCTGAAACCGCCAAACTTGTTTTCAGACGACCTCTTTATCACTATAGTGGATTAACTTTAAACCAGTACGGCGTTGCCTCGCCTTGGCTCAAAGAGA
>CAUSKT010000130.1:0-3808 GCA_963532335.1 uncultured Neisseria sp.
ATGTATTGGAATTTTGGGTCGGACTGTTTGTCCTGCTCGGCGTGGCAGCGGTCGGTTTTCTCGCTTTCCGCGTGGCGGGCGGCGTGGCGTTCGGCAATTCCGGCAAAACTTATACCGTATATGCCGATTTCAGCGACATCGGCGGTCTGAAGGCAAACGCGCCGATCAAATCCGCAGGCGTATTGGTCGGACGCGTCGGCTCCATCGAGCTTGACCCGAAATCCTATCAGGCGAAAGTCCGTCTCGATTTGGACAGCAAATATCAGTTCAGCAGCGACGTTTCCGCGCAAATCCTGACCTCCGGTCTGTTGGGCGAACAATATATCGGACTGCAACAAGGCGGCGACACCGAAAATCTTGCCGCGGGCGATACCATTTCCGTTACCAGCTCTGCCATGGTTCTGGAAAACCTGATCGGTAAATTCATGACCAGCTTCGCCGAGAAGAACGCGGCGGGCGGCGACGATGCTGCAAAAGCTACCGAATAAACGTACACCATCATATTCATACTTTTAGGACACTTAATCATGAAAAAAACCTCTTTCATCAGCGCACTGAGCATCGGCATCTTGAGCATCAGCATGGCGGTTGCCGCCCCTGCCGACGCAGTGAACCAAATCCGTCAAAACGCCACTCAAGTATTGAGCATCTTAAAAAACGGCGATGCCAACACCGCCCGCCAAAAAGCCGAAGCCTATGCGATTCCCTATTTCGATTTCCAACGCATGACCGCGCTGGCAGTCGGCAACCCTTGGCGTACCGCGTCTGACACGCAAAAACAAGCGTTGACCAAAGAATTTCAAACCCTGCTGATCCGCACCTACTCCGGCACCATGTTGAAATTCAAAAACGCCAACGTCAACGTCAAAGACAACCCCGTTGTCAATAAAGGCGGCAAAGAAATCATCGTCCGCGCCGAAGTCAGCGTACCCGGTCAAAAACCCGTCAACATGGACTTTACCACCTACCAAAGCGGCAACAAATACCGTGCCTACAACGTCGCCATCGAAGGCGCGAGCTTGGTAACCGTGTACCGCAACCAATTCGGCGAAACCATCAAAGCAAAAGGCGTGGACGGACTGATTGCCGAGCTGAAAGCCAAAAACGGCAGCAAATAATGCAAAGACAAGCCATGCCGTCCGTTTTCAGACGACATGGCTTTCGCACACAATAACCTTCAGGTTTTATCATCCAAGATTAAGTTGACAAGACAGCCATGCAAACCGAACTTCGCGACGGCACGTTGCACATCAGCGGCGACATTACCGTCAAAACCTTGACCGCCGACGCCTTTACCCGCTTCAGGCAGCAATGTCGTCTGAAAGACACCCGCGCGGTCGATTTGAGCGGCGTCGGACGCGCTGATTCCGCCTGCGTGTCCCTGCTGCTTGACGCACTGCGCCGTCCGGACGGAAAAATCACCCTGCAAGGCATACCCGAATCCGTGCGTACCCTGTCCGAACTTTACGAAATCAAAGACTGGTTGCAATCATGAAAAAAACCACCGCTTCACTCTGCCTCCTCATCAGCATAGCCTCCGCTCCCGCACTTGCCGAACGCAATCCGGCCGATCCTTACGAAGGCTACAACCGTACCGTTTCCAAGTTCAACGACAAAGCAGACAAATACGTCCTTTCCCCTGTCGCACGCGGCTATCGCAAAGTAACGCCCAAACCGGTGCGTACCGGCGTGATCAACTTCTTCAACAACCTGCGCGACGTCGTCAGCTTCGGCAGCAACGTTCTGCGCCTTGACGTCAAACGCGCCAGCGAAGACCTCGTCCGCGTCGGCATCAACACCACCTTCGGCCTTGGCGGTTTAATCGACGTAGCCGGTGCAGGCGGCGTACCCAGCAATAAAAACACCCTCGGCGACACCTTCGCCACATGGGGCTGGAAAAACAGCAACTACTTCGTTGTCCCCCTGTTCGGCCCATCTACCGTACGCGATACCATTGGCAACGCCGTTACCACCGTCTACCCAGTTAAAAACGCCGTCTTCCACACCAGAGCAGGACGCTGGGGCACAATCGGCCTGCAGGCCATCAACACCCGTGAAGAACTGCTCGACCTGACCGACAGCCTCGAAGGCGCAGCCATCGACAAATACAGCTACACACGCGACCTTTACATGAAAGTCCGCACCCAACAAACCGGCGGCACGCTCCCTCAAAGCGAAGACGACAACATCGACATCGACGACTTGGTGGACAGCGACCTGCCTGCCGAAGCCGGGGCAGATGCCTCCAATACCTCTGCCGGCGAAACTGCCGACCTTTATTTATACACCCCTATCCAAACCGGTAACACCAGCCGATGATGCGGCAAACGATTAATCCAGTTCACATGCAAAAGGTCGTCTGAAACCTCTTTTCAGGGTTTCAGACGACCTTTTTCTATGCCGTTTTAGAGAATCATAAGTCTGCTTGCGCGACTCACTACCAAGCCTGCGCCACATCATATAGTGGATTAAATTTAAATCAAGACAAGGCGAGGCAACGCCGTACCGGTTTAAAGTTAATCCACTATAAAATCAGAATGACCGTTACAAAAAGGTCGTCTGAAATATCGACTTCAACGGAAATTCCTATTTACAATCCGTTGGATACCCGTTTTCAGACGACCTCTCAGGGTGGTTCAATCATTCCAAGCCAATCAACGGCGCAGACTCTGCGCACACGTTATCCGCGTATTTTCAGTTTCATGCGGCTTAAAAACTTATCCGCTTTGAGGCAGATTCCAATCAATCCAAAATATTAATGTGATACGGCTTTTAATTTTCTGAAGAAATTTCTTGATCTTCAAATTTCATACTTTCCGGATTTAGCTTCCAAATCGTCTTATCCTTAGAAAATATGGATTTTTTACCCTGATGAAATTCATAGCAGACCCTATCTGTTTTCAATACAAACTCCTTGCTGAGTTCAAATTCCATCACACACTTTCCCTGTGGCTTCAAGGACAAGGTATCTGCTACATGGTAACTCAGTATTCCATCTATTTTTTTAAAATTGAAGGGCGGGCGCAACAATTTTTTATTGTCATAGAATGATTCATATATCACATCTATCGAGCCTAAAGTTGGAAGACCGGTATGGTCTTGACCTATGCTTCCATCCTTTCTATTGACCGGATAAATATCATATTTTTGTTCAACAATGCTATTTCCTTCAGATTCTTCCGATTCCCCATTAATGGCAACAACAAGCCATGCAAATGAATCATTATAGGGAATCACACCCAAAACTTTTGCATGCTCGGGGACACTTGTTGGAACAGCATATATATATTCTTTAACATCCTTTGGCGCCTTAATCTTATTCAAATCCAGAAAACCATTTGACAGTCTCGGGTAGGATTGAAACCAGGTTTTAGATGAAATAGGCAAGGTTAAACATTCCGCCTCTGCCAAATGCTTCTGTTCCTTAGGATAATTGATGTAGCACTTATCCTTGTCGGTTTTTTGGGACGATATGGCAGGCTCTTTTTTGCTGTTTTGATCAGCAAGTGTTTCTTGGGAAGCTGCCGGTCCGACGCCGCAAGCCGCCAAAGCCGTGAGTGAAAATACGAATAAGATTGCGCGGTTGAGTTGAGAAAAAATCATATCTTTCCTTAAATACCCATTCATTTTGGCTCAAGCCCTTTAAGATATGAAGAATGATAACATCCAATATGAATTTTTACCTATTCATCCGCAGAAGTTTCTTCCCTTACCGACATAAGCCTATTTTGCGGCAAAACCCGCTATTCTAAAGTATAGTGGATTAACTTTAAACCAGTACGGCGTTGCCTCGCCTGAGCTCAAAGAG
>CAUSKT010000131.1:0-3804 GCA_963532335.1 uncultured Neisseria sp.
TTGAACTTGCCGCCCGCGTGCAGACGGGTAAACACGAGTTCGACCACGGGCACGCCTTCGATAGGATGCAGCCCGACGGGAATGCCGCGTCCGTTGTCGTGCACGGAAAGCGAACCGTCGTCGTGGATGCGCACGTCGATTTCAGTGGCGAAACCGCCCAACGCCTCGTCCGCCGCGTTGTCGATGACTTCTTGGCAGATGTGGGTCGGGCTGTCGGTGCGGGTGTACATGCCGGGACGTTCTTTGACCGGCTCCAAGCCTTTGAGGACGGTGATGCTGGATTCGCTGTATTGGTTGTTTTTAGTCATAGGGGAAGAGGTCGTCTGAAAGGAAGAACAACGCTTTCAGACGACCTGAAAGCGTTGCGTTTCGTTGTTTTATCGGTTGTCAAAAGGCAGGCGCGCGGTAAAGTCTTCGTAGCTTTCCATACCGCGCAGGAAGCGGGAGGAGAGTTCTTTCAATGCCCCCAAGTAAACGTCGCGTTTGAAATCAATCACTTCGTCAACGGGAGCCCAATATTGGTGCCAACGCCAGCCGTCAAATTCGGGATGGTGGCAGGCGCGCAGATTGATGTCGCTGTCGCGCCCGACCAGCCGCAAAAGATACCAAATCTGCTTCTGTCCGCGATACGAACCGCGCCATTCGCGGCGTACCCAGTGGCTCGGCACGTCATAACGCAGCCAGTCGCGCGTGCGGCCGACGATTTTAATATGTTGCGGCAGCAGCCCGACTTCTTCGTACAGCTCGCGGTACATGGCGGTTTCGGGACTTTCGCCCGGCTTGATGCCGCCTTGCGGGAACTGCCAAGAATGTTCGCGCACACGCTTGCCCCAAAAGACTTCGTTGCGGTTGTTGATTAAGATGATACCGACATTGGGGCGATAGCCTTCTCTGTCTAACACGGTGTCGCCCTTCGTTAAATTCAATCGTGCGATTTTCCCATAAATCGGGCGGGTTTGACAAATCGGAGGTCGTCTGAAAATTTGTTATGCCTGTTTTCAGACGACCTTTTGGGGTTTGTGGGTAATGATAGGGGAAACAGGGTGCGTGGTTTGACAAGATGCTTTTGAAGAACGGAATCTGTGGATGAGATTTGGGCTATGGATTTTTATTTTGGGTTGTCTGCGATTTAAGATGGATTTACATCGATGAGGGAAAGAGGGCGGATGCTTTCTGCTTTCATTTGCGATGTTTTTGCCGATTGCTGTTTGGAACAATGCCTGCTGCAAACGCAAAGGTCGTCTGAAAACCTATTTCCCGGTTTTCAGACGACCTTTTTTAAAGCGGATTACGCTTCGCTTTGCGCTTCTTCTTCAACGGTAACTTCAACGGCAACGGATTCGTCGCTCAAGGTGCCTTTGGTGGACGGGGTTTGTCCTGCCATACGCGGGTCGTATTCTGCCGCCATGCGCAGGGCGCGGCCGA
This sequence comes from uncultured Neisseria sp., assembly GCA_963532335.1. GTDB lineage: Bacteria > Pseudomonadota > Gammaproteobacteria > Burkholderiales > Neisseriaceae > Neisseria. The sequence goes on from CAUSKT010000131.1 coordinate 1,426, forward strand.
AGGCTTTGAATACAGTTTCGGCTTGGTGGTGGGCATTGTGGCCGCTGAGGTTGTCGATGTGCAGGGTCATCATGCTGTGGTTGACGACGCCGTGGAAGAATTCTTCAAACAGGTCAACGTCAAAACGTCCGATGAGGGCGCGGGTGAAGTCGATGTTGTACACGAGTCCGGGACGGCCCGAGAGGTCGATGACAACGCGGCTCAAGGCTTCGTCGAGCGGAACGTAGGCATGACCGTAGCGGCGGATGCCGGCTTTGCTGCCTAAGGCTTGTTTCAGGGCTTGTCCGAGTACGATGCCGATGTCTTCGACGGTGTGGTGGTCGTCGATGTGCAAATCGCCTTTGCAGGTGATGTCGAGGTCGATCATGCCGTGGCGGGCGACTTGGGCAAGCATATGCTCAAGGAAGGGGACGCCGGTGTCGAGGCGGTATTGTCCGGTGCCGTCGAGGTTGAGGCTGAGGGTGATTTGGGTTTCGCTGGTGTTGCGGGTGATGCTGACTGCGCGGCCTTCTGCGGGCATATGGAATGCCGGTGCGGCGGCTGCGGCTGCTTGGGCGGCACGCTCTTGGCGGGCGGCTTCGGCGGCTGCGGCTTTTTCTTTGTCTTTGCTGTGGTCGCGGTTTAACCAGCCTTTGCGTTTGTGCATGCCGGCTTCGAGTTTGGCGGCAAGGCTGGGGCGGATGCCGCGCGCTTTTTCGTCTTCTGCCTGCTCTTCAAGGCGGCGTTTCAGCTGGGACAGGGATGCCGCGTTGTCGTAACCGCATTTGCGGGCAAGTTTGGTCAGCGAGCCTGCTTCTTCGACAAGCTGCAGGAAATTGGCAAGGTGAAGTTGAGTGATGGTCATAGGTTTACTCTCTGTGAGGTTTTAAAAAATCAGGCATAAAGCTTGCGGATAATGTCCAGTACGGCATCGTTTTGCTCGGGACTGCCGATGGTAATGCGGACGCACTGCGCCAAAAGCGGATGCGTGCCGTGGAGTTTCTTAATCAGGATGCGGTTTTCTTTAAGCGTGTTAAACAATGCGTCTGCATCGGGAACGCGTACGGTAATGAAATTCGCTTCGCTGGGGAAGGCTTTCAGACGACCTATGGCGGACAATTCGCTGAAAACGCGTTCGCGTTCGGCTTTCAAAATATCGATGGTCGTCTGAATCGCGTCGTGGTGTTGCAGGGCGAATTTGGCGGTCGCCAAGCTTAATTGGTTCATATTGTAGGGCGGCAGGATTTTCGCCAGCTCGCCCATTACGGCGGGGCTTCCTGCCGCATAGCCGATGCGCAGTCCGGCAAAACCGATTTTGCTGATGGTGCGCATCACGACCAGATTTTCGATGCTGCCCGCCTGCGGCAGAAAACTGTCGCGGCTGAATGCGCCGTATGCTTCATCGACAACGACGATGCCGCGCGCCGCGCGGATAATGGCTTCGACTTCTTCGCGGCGGAAGCATACGCCTGTCGGATTGTTCGGATAGGCGATGAAAATCAGCGCGGGCTGATGTTTGTCAATGGCAGATAAAACGGCGGGCAAATCAAGCGTGAAATCTTCATTGAGCGGCACGCCGACATAATTCATGCCGTACAGCTCGGCATTGTGCCGATACATTACAAAACTCGGTTCAACCGCGAGCATGGTTGCGCCAGATTGGGCAACGAGCAGGGTCATGAATTGGATTAACTCGTCCGAGCCGTTTCCTAAAGCGATGGCGGCAGATTCAGGAATATCGAAGGCTTTTCTTAAAGTTTCCTGCAGCCCGCTGGCGGCGGGATTGGGGTAAAGATGAATCTGCGCTTGGGCAATCAGCCGCAGCCATTCGTTTGACAGCTCGGGAAAACGGGCAAACGGATGATACGGGCTTTCCATTGCATCCAGCTTGATGAAGCCTTCGGACAAGTCGGCAATTCGGTAGGCGGACATGGATTTGATGTCGTCGCGGATGAAGTCGGAGGCGGTTTTCATAAATTTTCTTCTCAATTTCTGAATAATGGTTATTTCGTCACAATATAGCACAAAATCAGAGTGTTGACAGTAATATAATTAATAAATGGGGTGTTTATATTATTTTTATAATGAAGGCTTGATATAAATATTGAATTCAAAGATATTTTTTGAATATTCTTGGGCTGCTTTGTCTGTTTTTATTGATAAGCAAACTTAAATAGGGAGATTGGGAAGTATTAGATTGCGATGTGGGTGGGTTTTTAATATTTTCATTTGTTTTGAAGAGGCTAGGGCATGATTGGATAATGTGCAGCATCTGTTTCTTTTACGTTTGTCGGCGCGGGGGATGGGTTAGGGATAAAGAATAAAGGAGGCGGATTGTATAGTGAATTAACTTTAAACCAGTACGGCGTTACCTCGCCTTAGCTCAAAGAGAACGATTCT
>CAUSKT010000132.1:0-3760 GCA_963532335.1 uncultured Neisseria sp.
CTCTAAGGTGCTGAAGCACCAAGTGAATCGGTTCCGTACTATTTGTACTGTCTGCAGCTTCGTCGCCTTGTCCTGATTTAGTTAATCCACTATACATCCGCTCCCGCCATTCCTCCACCGCCTATCGAACATGACTTTTCTAAAAGACATCACCTGGACAGAAATCTTCATTTTCGCCCACACCTGCGCCGCGCTCGGCTGCGTCTTGCGCGTGTTGTACAAACAAAAAAACATCGGCTCCACGTTTGCCTGGCTGATTATCCTCTTCCTTTTCCCCGTCTTCGGTACCATCGCCTACCTGCTTATCGGCGAGCCGCGGCTCGGCACGGCGCGGGCAAAGCGCACGGGCGAGATGAACCGCTTCTATCAAAGTTTCGCCGAAACCTACCTCTCCGACATCTACCTCGGCGTCGGCGAAAACGTCAAATCCCGTTATCACGGCATCAGCAAAGTCGCCGCCAAAGGCACGGGACTCGGCGCCACGCGCAACAACGCCATGACGCTGCTGTCCACCACCGATGAAATCATCGACACCATGCTTGCCGACATCCGCGCCGCCCGCCATTCCTGCATGCTCGCCTTCTACATCATCGAACCCGAAGGCAGGATAGAAGAACTGTTAAACGAACTCCTCGCCGCCGCCGACAGAGGTTTGGATTGCGCCATCCTCGCCGACGCCGTCGGCAGCAGCCGCTTTTTCGACAGCGGCTGGGTAGAAACCCTGCGCGAAGCCGGCATAGAAGTCCACGCCTCCTTGCCCGTCGGCGTCTGGCGCACCTTCTTCACCCGCACCGACCTGCGCAACCACCGCAAAATCCTCGTCATCGACAGCAAAATCGGCTACACCGGCAGCTTCAACCTCGCCGATCCCCGCTTCTTCAAAAAAGATTCCGGCGTCGGCGAATGGGTGGACGTCATGATGCGCTGCACCGGCCCGCTGGTACTCGAACTCTCCGCCGTCTTCTTTGCCGACCTCGCCGTCGAAACCGACGAAAACCTCGAAAGCGTGCAGCAATATCTGACGCAGGCGCAAGAGCGCATTCCCGAAATCCTTCCCGAAAAAATGCAGCAGGGCGACATCGTCGCCCAAGTCATCCCCTCCGCGCCCGAACAAGGCAGCCACGTCATTTACGAAACCATCATCAGCGCAATTTACGCCGCCACCAAACAAATTACCATCACCACCCCCTATTTCGTCCCCGACGAACCCCTCCTGATGGCATTGACCATCGCTGCCAAACGCGGCGTCAAAGTTACCCTGATCCTGCCTGCCAAAGTCGATTCCTTCATGGTTCGCTACGCCTCCCGCGCCTACTACCCCATGCTGCTCGACGCAGGCGTCAAAATTGCCATGTTCGAAGGCGGACTGCTGCACGCCAAAACCATGACCATAGACGAAGACTACGCCCTCTTCGGCACGGTCAACATGGACATGCGCAGCTTCTTCCTCAACCTCGAAATCAGCCTCGCCATCTACGACCGCGACATCACCAAACAAATCTGCAACCTCCAACGCGACTACCTCAAAAACAGCAGCTATATCACCGTCAAAGCATGGCAGCAACGCTCCAAATTCCGCGGGCTGATAGAAAACACCGTCCGCCTGATGAGTCCGCTGTTATAGGCAGGCTTACCGTTCACACAAGACCAAAGGTCGTCTGAAAAGCTTGGAAACCTTTTCAGACGACCTTTTTGTTTGGATAACAGTTGTCAGCACGAAGACAGATAGATAATATAAACCGAATATTTTTCATCTCGCCCGCGCCCCGTAAACCAATATTCCCGGACTTGGTGCTTGTAAAATTTGAGTCAAAAGGCAATCAACAATGAAAAAGACTTGGAACCAAATACTTGAATCAGCACAACCCGTAGTTGATTTTTTGTCATCAGACAGTTTCTTTTCCCGTCCTTATGGCGGCGATCGTGAAAGATTTATCGTTACCGCCTCTCCGGAGGAAGCCAGATATCTGTTAGGTCGCAAATGGGATGATTGGGAGGAGATTATAGATACTCAGCAATTCTCGGGTCTGGAGGATTTTGATTGGCACTACATTATTGATCGTAAAGTAAGTAATACCAATTGCCTGGGGGCCCTAGATAAGAATTTTCATGGGGCAGATAAAAAGCTCACGATAGAGGGTGTAGTAAACTTTCTCGAAGAAACAATGCCTTATTATATGGAAGTTTTATTGGATTGTTACGCCAATAATTATATGCCGGAAATTTGGAAAGATATTTTATATGTTTTCCAGCATAACGGTTTCCCTTGCGGCTGGAAAGGAGATTATCCGGAAGGGAAAATGATCGTTTTTTCCAACGAATAAAGGATGAGAAAACCGTAATCCGTTTGAAATCTTAATTCATGTGTATGGGTTGGTTTGAAAAGGTCGTCTGAAAAAAATTTGAAACCTGTTTCAGACGACCTCGAAGTCAACATCCCGTTCCACTTCCAAGGTCAGTATTACGACCCTGAAATCAAGTGGTTTGTGAGTCAGAACCCGATTGGGTTTGCAGAAGGAGTTAAAACATGGAATTTTTTTTAGATAAAGATAATTATTGTTGTGTAAAAAATACTGCCAATCCTGATGAACAAGTTATCGGAGACTTTTTTGAAGGAGATATTCAAGGTTCCGATTACACTGTCAATTTATTTATTGATGTCATTAATCAAATTAAAAATGATGAAATAGAAAACTGGCAGGGAACAGGTAATGCACACACAATTTCCATAACAAAAGATAAGATAAATATTTTTAACGAATTTACTGAAATGGATGTAACTATTTATGACTTTGAATACTTTTTGTCCCTTTTATATCAATGGAAAAAATTGATTGAAAGTAGGACCATAAATCAAACTTGATTTTTTGATCATTATTCACAAAGATAGTTTGAGTCTGTTCTCTCCAACAGAATTATTTGTACCCCAGCACCAAATGTTGGAGCATGGTAAAATTGCTAAATAATTAATAAGAAATTATTGATATGAATATAACAGGAATGGAATACTTTGTTGTTTCAAATAAAAAACCTGATATTGTTTTGAATGGTTTTAATAAAGCAATAGTTGAGCTATGGCCAAATTGCATTATTTATGAGAATGACAAACTATTTGATGGCAGTTTTTTTTATGGGTATGTTAAAGATCATGAAATGGAGAATTTCTCAGAAGAGAATGCCTATAAACTCGATCAACATGGAGAAGGCCAAATATCATTGGCATGCCAGTACTATCAATCATTAAGAATGAATACAATGGCAGATTATGCATATTATGATGGATATGAAGACCTATATGATGACTGTCCTAAAGACAGTATCTTGAGAAAGAATATTTTTATACTTCATGAAGTGTATTACTACACTCTTATATTACCGGGTACACATGAACATCCTTTTAGCAGAAAAATAATTAATATTTTAGAGGAAATTCTTTTACAGGAATCTGAAATATAATTCAATTAATCAAGAATATAGAGATGATTTTTAAAAATTTTGAAGAGTTTGAATCAATTTTAGATGAATTACTTGATAATGAGCAATATGAAGTAGCCGATGGAATCATCGAAAATCAAATAGATAATATTTGCAAACTATCTTCCTTGGAAGAAATTGATCAATACCTATGGTTTTATGCTTCTGTTGCCGGAGATTGCGAATCTTTCAGTAGATTTCAGAAATTATGTAGACAATTAGTGTCTTTAAACAAGATAAAATCGAGTGATTTAGCCAAATATGAAGAAAAATGTCCTGCTAATAG
>CAUSKT010000133.1:0-3715 GCA_963532335.1 uncultured Neisseria sp.
CCGGCAGTACCACCCAACAGGAAGCCGCGTGCGTGCATATCGCCGGCAGCCCATGCCAAGTCGCCGATACGTTGGAAACCGAACATAGAGTAGTAAATGTAGAACGGAATCATCGCGAAGTCGCTGTTGGCATAGCTGGTCGCCGCTGCAATCCAGTCAGCCATCGCGCCTGGCTCGTTAATACCTTCTTGCAGGATTTGACCGTCAACAGACTCTTTATAGAACATCAATTGGTCTTTGTCTTGCGGGGTGTATTGTTGGCCTTTCGGATTCCAAATACCGTATTGTCGGAACATACCTTCCATACCGAAGGTACGGCTTTCGTCAGGAACGATAGGTACGACGCGTTTGCCAATTTTTTTGTCTTTCAACAGAGTAGACAAAATGCGGACAAATGCCATAGTGGTCGAGAATTCACGGTCGCCGCTGGATTTCAGTTGAGTCTCAAATGCAGACAACTCAGGCACTTCCAGAACTTCTTGGGTAGGCTTGCGTTGAGGCAGGTAGCCGCCCAAAGCTTCGCGGCGTGCGTGCAGGTATTTGTACTCTTCACTGTCGGGAGCGAAAGTCAGGTAAGGCAGATCGCCACTGTCGATTTGCTCGTCGGTAACAGGAATGTCAAAGCGGTCGCGGAATTGTTTCAGAGACGCTTTGTCCATTTTTTTGGCTTGGTGGGCAACGTTTTGACCTTCGCCAGATGCACCCATACCATAACCTTTAATGGTTTTTGCCAAAATTACGGTAGGTTTGCCGTCTGCATGGTTAGCTGCGCGGTCATAAGCGTTGTACACTTTTTGAGGGTCGTGGCCACCACGGTTCAATGCCCAAATTTCGTCATCGGTCATATCGGCAACCAATGCTTTCAATTCAGGGGTATTGAAGAAATGTTCGCGCACGTACGCGCCGTCTTTGGATTTGTAAGTTTGGTAGTCGCCGTCCAAGCATTCTTCCATGCGTTTGCGCAGGATGCCGTCTTTGTCTTTTGCCAAGAGGCGGTCCCAACGGCGGCCCCAAATGACTTTGACAACATTCCAGCCTGCGCCGGCAAAGTTGCCTTCCAATTCTTGGATGATTTTGCCGTTACCGCGGACAGGACCGTCCAAACGTTGCAGGTTACAGTTGATGACGAAAATCAGGTTGTCCAAACCTTCGCGAGCTGCCAATGCGATGGCGCCTTGTGATTCGGGTTCGTCCATTTCGCCGTCGCCGCAGAAACACCATACTTTACGTCCTTTGGTTTTTGCCAGACCGCGGGATTCCAAGTATTTCAGGAAACGGGCTTGGTAAATCGCCATGATCGGACCCAAACCCATAGATACGGTCGGGAATTGCCAGAAATCAGGCAGCAAGTGCGGGTGCGGGTAAGAAGGCAGACCATGTCCGTCTACTTCCTGACGGAAATTGTTCAGTTGGTCTTCAGTCAGACGGCCTTCAACGAAAGCGCGGGCATAGATACCTGGAGAAACGTGGCCTTGGAAGAATACCAAATCACCTTCTTCGCCTTCGCCTTTAGCTTTCCAGAAGTGGTTGAAACCCACTTCGTACATGGTTGCGGCAGATTGGAAAGATGCGATATGACCACCCAGCTCCAAATCTTTTTTACCGGCGCGCAATACGATGGCGGCGGCGTTCCAGCGCACGAATGCACGGATGCGGTGTTCGATGTTTTGGTCGCCCGGAATGCCTTTTTCGTCTTCAACCGAAACGGTATTCAAATACGGGGTGGTTGTGCCGTGAGGCATACGGACGCCTTTGTCGCGGCTGTATTTAACCAGATGTTCCAACAAGTATTGTGCGCGTTCGCTGCCTTCGTATTCTAGAACTGAGCTTAACGCGTCCAACCACTCTTGGGTTTCAATCGGGTCAACATCGTGTAATTGGGTGGACATAGTATCTATCCTTATGTTGAGTGTTATTCAATGACAGAGGGTTATACCCCTAATGTTTTCGTTTGCGAAAATTGATATACAAAAACGAAAATTCCTAAAATTAAATCAAACGCAAAACCACAATTACCCTAATATTATCAATTAATTAAAAATAAAATTGAAAATAAAGGGCGCAATGAGTCATTTATTTGAATTTATTCCGCCGCAAATCGTATCAGTAATTGGAATAACTGGCAAATTACAATTTATAACATCGGTTTTATTCTGAACAATGGGCATATGGATTTGATTAAATTCTGCTCGTTTTTAAACAAAAAAGAAAATTTTCAGATTGATTATTTTCCAAAACCAACAAATGGTCGTATTTTCCATTATCAGCCGAATAGAAATACTTCATCAAATTTGTTAATAGTTAAATAAAATCAATCAAATTCAGACGAGCCATTCCGTTAATGCAGCCTCCAAGCGTTTCAGCCCCTCTGCCATATCTTCATCGTTTAGCAGCAGGCTGGGGGCGAAACGCACGACATCGGCTCCGGCAACCAATACCATCAGGCCGTGTTTCAGCGCAGCGGCGGTAATTTCTGAAGCGCGGCCTTGGTATTGGTCCGCCAGCACGCAGCCGATGAGCAGCCCCATGCCGCGGACTTCTTTAAATACGCCGGTTTTCTCGCCTAATCCCCGCAAGGTCGTCTGAAATTTTTGTCCTTGTTTTTCCACGTGCGCCAAGGTTTCGGGCGCGTTGATGATGTCGAACGCGCGGCTGCCGACGGCGCACGCCATCGGATTGCCGCCGAAAGTCGAACCGTGCGTCCCCGGCCCGAAGGTCGGGGCGATTCTATCGGTGGTCAGAATCGCGCCGATGGGGAAGCCGCCGCCTAAGGCTTTGGCGGAGCTGATGATGTCGGGCGTAATACCGTAATGCTCGTAGGCAAACAGTTTGCCCGTGTGCCCCATACCGGTTTGCACTTCGTCCAAAATCAACAATGCACCGTGTTCGTCGCACAAACGGCGCGCAGCTTGCAGATATTCCTGCGTGGCAGGCAGGATGCCGCTTTCGCCTTGAATCGGCTCGATAATCACCGCGCAGGTGTTTTTACTGATGGCAGCTTCTAATGCGGCAATATCGTTGAACGGAACATGGGTGATGCCTTGCGGTAGCGGCGCGTAGTCTTTGCTGTATTTGGGTTGGCCGCCGACCGAGACGGTAAACAACGTACGGCCGTGGAAGCTGTTCAGGCAGGAGATGATTTCGGTTTTGTGTCCGCCAAAATGATCGCGACCGTATTTTCGTGCCAGTTTCAGCGCGGCTTCGTTGGCTTCCGCGCCGGAATTGCAGAAAAACACTTTGTCGGCAAAGGTATGTTCTACCAGCTTTTGCGCCAATTCCTGTGCGGGTTTGGTGGTGTAGATATTGGAAATGTGCCACAATTTTTGCGACTGCTCCGCCAGTGCAGCAATCAAATCGGGATGGCAGTGTCCCAACGCGTTGACCGCAATGCCACCCGACAAGTCGATGTATTCACGGCCTTCGGTATCCCAGACGCGGCTGCCGAGAGCGCGTTCGGGAATCATGGGGGCGAATGAAAAATTGGGGGTCAGGTAGTTTTGCATCCGATTTCCTTTGCGGTTTTAAGTCTGGTGTATATTCAATGAATGGCGTTGCTTCGTATGGTCTCGTCCGACAGGGTATGAGACATTTCCTATCCAGATTGTCTTTGAACCGAATACAACAACGCCGTTGCAGATATAGTGGATTAAATTTAAATCAAGACAAGGCGACGAAGCCGCAGACAGTACAGATAGTACGGAACCGATTCACTTGG
>CAUSKT010000134.1:0-3711 GCA_963532335.1 uncultured Neisseria sp.
CTAAGGTGCTGAAGCACCAAGTGAATCGGTTCCGTACTATCTGTACTGTCTGCGACTTCGTCCGCCTTGTCCTGATTTTTGTTAATCCACTATGATGTCAATGGGCTTGAAAGTGCCGCTCTGAGGAGGTTTGGACGTATCGTGTTTTTTCAATTTCAAAACAAGCAACAGCGGGTTTTTTCTTTGTTGAGCGCGGCTGTTGTGATTGTCATCGTTATGACCTTATGGTCTTATGCTTGGGCGCAATATTTTGATTTAGGGGCGAATGAACCGAAGGAGGCGCTTGAGGTTGCAGGGTTTGGTCTGTTGGTGCAATTTTTCCTATGCCTGCCTTATCTTTATTTCAAGCGATATATGCCTGCCTCTCTTTGGGCGACATCGATTCTTAATGGCGCCTATCTGTTTTTGTATTGGAGCAATTCGACGCCGCTTTGCTGCGGAGATATGGGGCAAGGCTTGATGTCTATGCTGTTTATGTTTGTTTCGGGTGTGTATTTCGTTGTCTCCTGTTTGGTGATTATTGCGTGTTTGCATGCTAAGAAGGTCAGGAAAATCGGACAGCCTTCATAATCCGGCATAGATAAAGATAGAACAAAAGGTCGTCTGAAACCCAAATTTGAGGTTTCAGACGACCTTTTTTATTGCGTTGCGTTCAACTTTAAACGCTGTCAACCGATTTAAACCAAACCCAGCTTTTTCAGCAACGCGACGCTGCCTGCGTCTACAAGTCTGAAGGTTTCGTCAAAGTCGCCGGTGTACCACGGGTCGGGGACGTGGCGGTAGCCGCTTTCGGGGATGAGGTCGGTGAGTTTGAAGATTTTGTCGGGGTGTTTGCCGAACATTTTTTCCAGTTCGGCAAGGTTGTTGTCATCCATGGCGATGATGAAGTCGAATTCATCGAAATCTTCGGAACGCACTTTGCTGCTGGTAAAACCTTGATGGTCGATGCCGTGGGCGGCGAGGATTTTGCGCGTGCCTTGGTGCATGTTTTCGCCGTCGTGCCAGCCGGATGTGCCAGCGCTGTCGGTGCGGACGCGGTGGGCTACGCCTGATTCGCGGGCGCGGTGGCGCAGGACGTATTCCGCCATGGGGGAGCGGCAGATGTTGCCGAGGCAGACGAAGAGTACAGAATGGTTTTTCATAGGCGGTTTAGGCGTGTTCGGAGAAGAATGGGTTGTGTCCGTCCAGGGACAGGGATTGCGCATAGGTCGGCAGGTCGGCATTTTCCGGCAAAACGTCGTGCAGGATGCGGATATGCTCGACGCGGCATTCCGCCATCAGGTCGAGGAAGTTGTGTTGGATGACGGCGATGTTGTCGGAAGACGAAAGGTTCCACACGAATACTTGCGGGACGACTTCAAACGCGCTGTCGGTCGCGTTGAAGCCGAACAGAATCTGCCCGCCCGCCCTTGCGGCAATGACGACGCCGACGCGCGGACTCTGCATACGGATGGCGCGGATGGCGTTGGTGGCGAACACGTCCATCGCCATGCGCTGACGGGTGTGGCTGCCGTCGGTCAGGGCTTGGAGCGGGGTGTTCGGAGACAGCGGATTGGTGAAGAGGGTAACGCCGGCGGCGGCAAGGCTTTCCTGCCAAACCTGCATCAGCGGCAGGCCAGCCTGTTGCAGGTTGACGCCCAAGGCGGTTTGCAGGTTTTTGTCGCCGTAGCCCAGTGCGTACACGACATGGACGGACTGCCCTTCGGGGCAAATCAGCGGTTTGTCTTCAAAGGTTTGCAGGAACGCGGCGGCGGATTCGCTGTTTTGTTTCGCGTTCCACCACTGTTCGGGCGTGATGCCGCTCAGGTCGTCTGAATGGGCGAGGAAGGGCAGCCATTGGGTGTTTTGCGTTAAGGCGCGCAAGTGGGGATAGTTGGACAGGCAGGCGGTCAGCGCCTCGGTAGGCAGCGTCAGGGGCAGCGTGCGCTCCTGTTTGCAGCCGGCGACGATGACGACGGGCAGGGCAAACCATTGGGCTTCGTCGTCGTTTTCGGCGGACAACACTTGGTTGATGCTTTGCATCAGCGCGTTGTAGGTCTCTACATCGGGTGCCATGGTCATGGCGACAGACAAGTTGACGTAGTAGTTTTGATGGAGCTGGCTGCGGATTTCGGTTTGCAGCTGCCCCACAGCAATCTTGCGGGTTGCGGCGGTCGTGCCGTGTGCGAGCAGTGAGGCGTTTATCAGTAAATGGTTTTTAACCGGAGTCTGCGGATAAGGGCGTGTGTCGTGGAGGATGAAGGTGTTCATATGGATATAAATCGGTGGTTGTCCGGACAGCTCGGATTATAACAATATCGGGATACGGATTGGGAAAAGGTCGTCTGAAAACGATGCTTCGGCAGCGTTCAAACAAATATCGCAAGCTGCCTCAAACTATTTTGACGTTTTCAGACGACCCTTTTTCTATTTTTCTTTGTTTTCTTCTTTTGCCCAATGCTCCCTTACCCGCGCTTTGCCGTCCGCGTCCAAACGGCGGTAAAGATTGATGACTTCGTCGGCGGAGGTGGTGTTTTCCGGCTGCGCCGCGCCGAACAGAGAACGCACATAATCATCCGCCGGATGGTTTTGAATATCCTGCGGCGTATCGACCTGCACCAGCCTGCCTTGGTGCATCACGCCGATGCGGCAAGCGAGTTTGGCGGCTTCGTTCATGTCGTGGGTAACGAAAACGATGGTGGTGCCGAGTTTTTTGTGAATCAGGGAAACGGTTTCCTGAAGGGAGGCGCGGGCGAGCGGGTCGAGGGCGGAAAAGGGTTCGTCCATCAGCAGGATGTCGGGTTTGGCGGCGATGGCGCGCAGAATGCCGATGCGCTGCTGTTCGCCGCCGGAGAGTTCGTGCGGATAGCGGTTTAGGTAGGTTTCGGGCGGCATGCCGACCAGCTCGAGCAGTTCGTTCACGCGCGATGTGCGCTTCGGTTTGTCCCAGCCCAAAATGTCGGGCATCAGCTCGATGTTCTGCCGCACGGTCATGGTGGGGAACAGGGCGATTTGTTGCAGCACATAACCGATGCGGTGGCGCAGCCCGCGGATGTCGTAATCTTTGATACGCCTGCCGTTGAAATAAACATCGCCGTCGGTCGGCTCGGTCAGCGCGTTAATCATGCGCAGCGTGGTCGATTTGCCGCTGCCCGAACCGCCCACCAACACGAAAAACTCGCCTTGGTAAATGGTGAGGTTCAGTTCGTTCACGGCGGTGTGGCTGTCGTAGCGTTTGCTGACGTTTTGGAATTCGATTAAGGGGGTGTTGTGTTCAGGCTGCATCATAAATATCCTTTGCAACTTCGACAAAGCGGCGCGGCTCACGTTCCAACAATTTCGGCAGGTCGTCTGAAACGGCGGCAAGTTCGCCTTTAGCAATGGCGGTGTAGGTGGAAACCCACGCTTCAATCTGCCAATCGGGCGTGTCAGGGTACGCGGCTTTGCGGCTGGCGAAGGCTTCTTCCACGGTTTCGTTGTGGTAGCGGTGCGGTTTACCGGTGATTTTGGTTAGGACGGCGGCTATTTCAGCGAAGCTTAATGATTGGGAACCTGTCAGCGTGTAGGTTTGATTATCGTGGCGGTGGTTGCCGCATGCGATGTCGGCGATGACGTTTGCCGCCGCTTGGGCAACATCGCGCTGCGAAACGCAGGCAACGCGCCCATCGTCGGCAGGGCCTGCGATGATGCCGTCTGCGTTGGCAATCGTTGCCATCATCTCGCTGTAAAAAT
>CAUSKT010000135.1:0-3681 GCA_963532335.1 uncultured Neisseria sp.
TTTTATGAGTGTCCAAGATTTGGGGGCCAGTTCAGTTTTCAGACGACCTTTTTTATTGCGGTGTTTGTTCAAGACTGAGGACTCGGAAGGTGTCTTTTAGAATATCAAGAACTCCATCCATTCCATATGGACAAATATTTTTGTTATCAAGAAAATCTTTATTTATACGCTCTTGCCATGATTCTCTATCATGAAGGGTACTAACGTCAAAATGTATATTTGCAGCAAGCCGTAGGTCGGATACAAGTATCCGACCTACGGCTGCTGCCCTGCATATTGCCGCGCCAGTCGGCCAGTTCGCCCTGTGCGGCGCGTTGCCACACGGCAAAAAAGCGTTGGCGGATGATGCCGTCGAACGCATCGGATCGGGCAAACCATTGCTGCGGCGCAGTTTCGCGAAACCAAAAATCCAATACGGCACGATAATCTGAAGACGGAGCGTTCATGATTACAAACCCTTCCGCATAATCCGCTGCCCCAGCCGTGCGGAGAGGCGGTTAATCCAATAGAGCCACTTCGTTTTGCCAATCATGCTTTCAAAGCGGTTGCGTTCAAAATCACGCCAAAATTCGTCTGCCAATTCGTCGGGCGAAATTTTCAGGTGCGCGTGCCCCTTGCCTTTGTACATGGGCGTGGCGACCATGGGCGGCAGGATTTCGAACACGCGGATACCGCTGTTTTCCAATTGCCAGCGCAACACTTGCGAAAAGCTGTGTAGCGCGGCTTTGGTGGCACAGTAAACGGCGCAGGTTTCCTTGGGCACCACCGCCAAGCCCGATGATACGTTGATAACGGCGGCCTGCGGCTTGCCCGCCAGCATGGGTAGGAAGGCGCGGGTGAGCTGCACGGGCGCGGTGAGATTGACGGCGATTTCCTGCACGATTTCGTCGTCCGTCTGCTCGTCCAACCGTTTGGTGAACTGGATGCCGGCGTTGTTGATGAGGATACTGGTTTCGGGAAACTGCGCCGCCAGCCGTGCGCGGTCTTCGGCTTGGGAAACGTCGGCGACGGCATATCCGCAACGTGCGCCGTTATCGTGCAGGCTGCCTGAAAGCTGTTCTCCTGAAAGTTGTTCTACGGCTTGGCGTAGCGCGTCTTCGCGCCGTCCGACCAAAATCACGTGGTTGCCCGCTGCATGGAACTTTTTTGCCAGCGCAAAGCCGATGCCGGTGGCGCCGCCGGTGATGAGTACGGTGTGTTGTGTGGGGATCATGGGGTTTCCTTGTTTTGGGGGTGCAGGCTGCTTTTTTCAGGCTGCCTATTCTTTCAAAAAGCCGTATTCGTACACCAGTGGTTCGAGTTTGGCAGCGAGGGCGGCGTAGGTGGTTTCGAAGGGGGAGAAGTCGGTTTGCGGAGCGGCCTTTTTCAGGGCGTTGCGGATTTTATACCAGCCTGCACCGCTTTTGTCGAGCAGGTATTCGTCGCGGATTTTGCGTTCGATGTCGGCCCGGTAGAAGGCCTGCCACAGTTTCAGGCCTTCATCATACACGGCTTGGGCTTCTTTGGAGAGCAAGCCGTAGCAACTGTATTTTTCACCCCGTCGGGCAAAAATACCAAAACTCAAATCAAGCCGTTCGGATACCATTTTCAGTGGTCGGATACTTGTATCCGACACAACCGTCCAAGATGTCGGATTCAAGAATCCGACCTACGACGCTGCGCGGGAATGATGGCATGGGTACGTCCTATTTTAATCTACATAAATATGTGTCGGTATTAAAAAAGGTCGTCTGAAACCTGATTTTCGGTTTCAGACGACCTTTTGTTTACCATCACACTATCTCAACGTTCACAGGTGCTTTCATTACTGATGCGACTTTGGCAGTTTATTTGTCATTTCATTCTGTTGTCCCTGCGGCAATGCCAGCGGAACATTCAGGATGAACCGCACATGGTGTTGATATGGGGTAAACACGATGGCTTTCGCTTCGGGGTCGTAGTGCAGCTCGCGGGATGGGCTGCCGTACCGGGCAAGGACATTCGGCAGCTCGGTGGTACGTTGGTTTTCAGGTAGTCTGTATAAGGCGAGTGCAGCCTGAAAAGCACGCTGCTGCATTTGTGTGTCTTGCAAACGGCGGGCATAGGGATCGACGTCGCCGCCATAATCTCCGTTAATAAACCGGCAACCCAGCGCGTTACGCAGACAGGCAAGGCTGCCGTACTGCTGCCAGAAAGTTTGCGGCATTTGGGCATCCTGCGGCGCCCATACAGGCAGATCTTGTGCGAAGGCCTGCTTCGCCGGAGGCTCGCAGCCAAAAGCAAACTGTTTGCTGGCAAGTGTTCGCGAGTGCTCAGGCGAGAACAATACGGGCACGAGCCATGAAGGCATTTCTTGGCTCAGTTGGGTCGGAAGATTGGCGATGAGGGCATCCATATAGTGATACTCGAACTGCATGATATGGCAGTAGTTTTCCGCGTTGTCAGCGGTCGGTTCGAACGCGGCGGCACAGTTTTCAGGCAGCTTGCCTGCCCATTGCGGTTGTTCGGCAAGCATTGTGGCGGCGAGTCTTGTATTGTTCTGGATAATGGTGACGCCTATCATGGCAGGAATGAGTCCGCCGCGCGATTGCTGTAAGGTTTTGCCTGTACGGATGTTGCGGCAGATTCGGGCAAATGCGGCTTCGGGTTTGCCGTCCAGCCAGTCCACGGCGGCAGGCGTCGTCTGGTAAACAAGATATTGGTATTTTGGAAGGATATCCAAAATATTTAGGACGCGCACATCCAAGTTGCTGTATTGCGACAAACGGTCGGCATTGTCAAAAAGTTTGGCATATTGCGCGACAACAGCACGGTAGGCATCGGCGTGGGCGCGGACGTTTTGCAGGCAGTCTGCAATGATAGCTCCATCATTGTTTCTAGATATACAGTCGAGCCTTTGCCCTTCTGCGGCATCGTCCGAAATCAGTTTGCGGTGGCGGAGGCTTTCAGGCAGCTTGTCGTCCTCCGGCACTTTATTGTCCAGCTTTGCCATGATTTGACGGCGTTCGGCGGCATCGGGAATATCGTAAGTCATCAACCACATTGCATCCGCTCCTTCGCTGTCGCCGCGAGGCACTTCACTCTGCAACAGACGCTTTGTCGGCTCGGCAGTGCGGTTGTCGTACCAGATGGACAGTTGGGACAAAATGCCTAAAATAAGCAGGGTTGCAACAAAGAAAGTCAGTAAGATTTTTATTTTTTTCATGGGTTGGAAAGTTTGGGTTGGGGTATGGGCTGATTCGACTTACAGAATACTTTGAAAATCAGCCTGTGGGAATTTTTCTGTTTACCCGTTTATACCAAAAGATGCAGCACTTTGATGCTGAAAGTATCCCGCATCGTTAAGGCAGCGATATCATTTTCCCGAAATGTGGTTTTCTTACCTTCAAAGGCATAATGGTAAATTTTTCTGTTTAACGCATCAAAGAAATAACCGTAGAAACAGTCTTCTTGATTTTCATCTTCTACAAAGTCGGTAATATAGATATGTTTCTGATCTATACCTAAGTAATCTTTGATTTGCTGGAATAAGTGGGGAAATTCAAGTGGAAATGCCTGCGTGAGCTCTTGGATATCCTCCAAAAATACCTCGTTGGGGATACCTTGTAATTCTATGGATTCCATTTTTCTTTCCTCCTGTTTTGTATCGTTATAGTCAATTAAAAATAAAATAGTACAATACTCAACTTTGAAGGTCTAACC
>CAUSKT010000136.1:0-3667 GCA_963532335.1 uncultured Neisseria sp.
TCTTTGAGCTAAGGCGAGGCAACGCCGTAATGGTTTAAAGTTAATCCACTATATTGTCTAAATGCACTTCAGCCATCTCCTTATTCCATTATTCTTTTATAAAAACCAAAAGGTCGTCTGAAACCATTTCAGACGACCTTTTTATGCGTTTATCTCTTTACTTTTATTCCCACTCGATCGTGGCAGGCGGTTTGCCGCTTACATCGTAAACCACGCGGTTGATGCCTTTGACTTCGTTGATGATGCGGTTGGACACGCGGCCGAGCAGTGAGTATGGCAGTTCTGCCCAGTGTGCGGTCATGAAGTCGCTGGTGATGACTGCGCGCAGCGCGACGACGTAATCATAAGTGCGTCCGTCGCCCATTACGCCGACGGATTTTACGGGCAGGAACACGGCGAAGGCTTGGCTGGTCAGGTCGTACCAAGATGTGCCGTTTTCGTCGGTAGTGTTTCGCAATTCTTGGATGAAAATATCGTCCGCTTGACGCAGCAAGTCGGCGTATTCTTTTTTCACTTCGCCCAAGATGCGCACGCCCAAACCGGGACCGGGGAACGGATGGCGGTACACCATTTCACGCGGTAAGCCTAAAGCGACGCCCAGTTCGCGCACTTCGTCTTTGAACAAGTCGCGCAACGGCTCAAGCAGCTTGAGCTTCATGTTTTCAGGCAGTCCGCCGACGTTGTGGTGCGATTTAATGGCGTGGGCTTTTTTGGTTTTTGCACCTGCAGATTCGATTACGTCAGGGTAAATCGTACCTTGCGCCAGCCATTTGGCGTTGGTAAGCTTTTTCTCTTCAGCATCAAATACTTCGATAAATTCCGCGCCAATGATTTTGCGTTTTTTCTCGGGATCGGTAACGCCGGCGAGTTTCGCCATGAATTGCTCTTCGGCATCGACGTGAATCACTTTCACACCCAAGTTGCGGGCGAACATATCCATCACCATTTTGCCTTCGTTCAAACGCAACAGACCGTGGTCAACAAACACGCAGGTCAGTTGGTCGCCGATGGCGCGGTGAATCAGCGCGGCGGCTACGGAAGAGTCCACGCCGCCCGACAGACCCAAAATCACTTCGTCGCTGCCGACCTGTTCGCGGATTTTGGCAACGGCTTCTTCGATGTAGTTCGGCATCGTCCAGCTCGGTTGCGCGCCGCAGATGTCCAAGACAAAGCGGTTCAACAGGGCGCGGCCTTGTTTGGTGTGGGTCACTTCCGGGTGGAATTGGATGCCGTAGAATTGTTTTTCGACGTTTTCCATCATGGCAATCGGGCATGACGGGGTATCGCCGATAACGGCAAAGCCGTTGGGCAGCTTGGATACTTTGTCGCCGTGGCTCATCCATACGTCCAGCGTATTCGGCGCATCGTCGTAAATATCGCGGGTCAGTTCGCTATCGATGGTTTTGACTTGCGCGTAACCGAATTCACGCTGGTTGCCAGGCTGCACTTCGCCGCCCAAGTGGTGCGCCATAAACTGCATTCCGTAGCAGATGCCCAAAACCGGAATGCCCAAATCGAAAATGCCGGTATCGGCTTGATAATCGGATTCGTAAACGGAATTGGGGCCGCCGGAGAGGATGATGCCTTTCGGATTGAAGGCTTTGATTTCGTCCAAAGGCATGTCGAAGGAATGCAGCTCGCAGTAAACATGAGCCTCGCGCACGCGGCGGGCGATAAGCTGGGTAACTTGCGAACCGAAGTCGAGGATGAGGATTTTGTCTTGGGTCATGGCGGAAACTTTGCAGAGTGATAGGGAACGGTCTGACTGTTTCAAAACGGGATTCCGATAACAAAACAGGTCGTCTGAAAACGGCGGATTATACCATTTTCAGACGACCTTTGCAGGGAGGGGGGCTTAGTTATCCTGCTGTTTATGCTGCTTATAAGGCACCATATCGCTGCGCGAAAGCAGCAGCAGGCAGCCCAGTACCATCATTCCCAAAGCAACCAGCGGCGAATAACCGAGCCAGTATTGATTGTGCAGATATACCGCCGCGCCAATATACACCAGCAGCGGGCCGGAAACGATAGACTGCTTGTTGACACCGTCCATCACCAAAACCGCAATCCCCGCCAGCACCATACCGGCGGACATGATGGTCGAAGTTGCGGGCAGGATGTCCGTCGTTTTCAAAAACCAAACGGCACCGAAGATAATCAAAAACAGCGGCAGGAAAAGCGAAGAGCGGGACATGGCGTTACTCCGTAAAATTTCAGACGACCCTGATTATTGGGTTGCAGGGGTCGTCTGAAAAGCCTGAGGAAAGCAATCTTGGGTATGTTTTTGCAAACATAGGGCTTGATGTGTAAACGGCGGGCACAAGTTTGCAGCGGCATCAGCGCCCGGCGTTCCATTCAAGCTGTTATCAGCCTCAGTGTACATTTTTCATCAAACGTTGTTTTTCGCGTTTCCAGTCGGCTTCTTTCAGGCTTTGGCGTTTATCGTGTTGTTTTTTACCCTTCGCCAAACCGATTTCCATTTTGATTTTGCCGCGTGTGAAGTGCAGGTTCAACGGGACGATGGTGTAACCCGCACGCTCGGTTTTGCCGATGAGCTTGTTGATTTCGGATTGCTTGAGCAAAAGCTTGCGCGGACGGACGGGGTCGGGTTTGACGTGCGTCGAGGCAGTCGGCAGCGCGGTAATATGACAGCCGACCAGATAAAAAGCGTCTTTTTTCCAGTAGATATAGCTTTCTTTCAGCTGCACCCGCCCGGCGCGGATGGCTTTGACTTCCCAACCTTCCAATACCAGGCCGGCTTCGAGCTGATCTTCGATAAAGAAGTCGTGAAAGGCTTTTTTATTATTGACAATACTCATTATTTTGATTCTTCTATACTTTTCAGACGAGCTATTTTATCAGCGCGTCCTAGAAATGAAAATGTTTGAATGTGAATGGATGTGATAAACCTTGAGCAGCCCTGTCCTCAAAATCAAATACCCGACATTTCATCCGCAAGCCTGCCTGAATACCATTTGGCTTTATCCTTTATTTCTTTCCATCAACAAAAACAACATCACCGAATTCAATATCAAGATATCGTCGTTCAAACTCGCTTGGTCTTCTTTGTGCAGGCTAAATTTCCCTTCCCATAACGCCCTCAATTTCTTCAAGCGGTACACCAAAGTCCCGTCAGGTCGGGTAATCAAATAAGTCGGGTTGAAAAAAAGACCCGTCAGCGAACCCAAATAAGGAATCTGCCCTGCCATTTTGTCCAATACTGTCACCCACGGATTTTTTTCACGGATATGGAAAAGCAGCTGATCTTCCGCATCCGTCACCTGATAGCTGGTGCGCCAAAGCGACCCGACGCCATCATGCACTACTTTCCCCAAGACCTTGCCGGAGGCATCTTGGATGATATAGGTCGCACCAAAATCAATAATCTGTTCCGAATGAATGGTGAATACGGGCGCATCCTGATTGCGGTTAGGGAAAACATTAATCAACTCTTTGAGTTTAAACATTTTCTGACGCGTATAAGCGATTTCGTTACCCGCTTCGTCTTTGACAAAAAAATCATTGGCAATGGATAAAAGTTTGAAATTGAAATAAAGCGGAAAGCGCAGACTTTGGGTTTCATGAGAAGCGCTCATGCTTTCATACATTTTTATATAGTCAATTAAAAATAAAATAGTACAATACTCAACTTTGAAGGTCTAACCAT
>CAUSKT010000137.1:0-3475 GCA_963532335.1 uncultured Neisseria sp.
GTTCCGTACTATCTGTACTGTCTGCGGCTTCGTCGCCTTGTCCTGATTTAAAGTTGATCCACAATAAACAACTAACCCGGCCCTCAAAATATGAATCCCAGCTTCCCTATCAAAAAGGTCGTCTGAAACCGCTCCGGCGCAGTTTCAGACGACCTCTTAAGTTTCAAACAAACAAAAAATCAGTATTTCACCAACACCGCGCCCCAAGCGAATCCGCCGCCTATGCCTTCGAGCAGCAGGTTTTGTCCGCGCTTGATTTGACCATTTTGGATGCCGACATCGAGCGCGAGCGGGATGGAAGCGGCGGATGTGTTGCCGTGTTCCTGTACGGTCAGGATGACTTTTTCCATGTCCAAACCCAAGTGTTTGGCGGTGGAGTCGATGATGCGTTTATTGGCTTGGTGCGGCACGAGCCAGTCGATTTGATCGGGGGTATAACCTGCTTCGCTGATGACTTCGTCGGCGATTTTTGCGAGCATTTTGACTGCGAATTTGAACACGCCCGGCCCATCCATCGTAATGTAGGGCGAGCCGCAAACTTGTCCGTTGGCGATTTGACCGGGCACGTTGAGCAGGTCGAGGTAGTTGCCGTCGGCTTTGAGTTTGCTGTGGATGATGCCCGCTTCGTCGGACGCGCCCAACACTACCGCGCCTGCGCCGTCACCAAACAAAACGCAGGTCGTGCGGTCGTTCCAATCCACGATGCGGCTGAACGTTTCCGCGCCGATGACCAAAGCCTTTTTCGCCATGCCGCTTTTGATGTAGGCGTTGGCAGTGGACAGGGCGTACATAAAGCCCGCGCAGACCGCCTGTACATCAAATGCAGGGCAGCCGTTTGCTATGCCGAGCTTTTGCTGGACGATGGTCGCGGTGGACGGGAACTGCATATCGGGGGTAGCAGTCGCCACGATAATCAAATCGATTTCATCGGCAGCGACACCGGCAGCAACCAGCGCGCGGCGCGATGCTTCGGCGGCGAGGTCGCTGGTTTTTTCGCCTTCGTCTGCAATATGGCGAAACTTGATGCCGGTACGGGTGGTAATCCACTCGTCGGACGTATCGACTTTTTTCGCCAAATCGTCGTTGCTGACGCGGTTGGCGGGAAGATAGCTGCCGGTACCTAAAATTTTGGCGTATTGCATGTGAAGGCCTTTGAGCGTTGATTCGGATAATCGGCTATTGTAAGCGAAAACGGATGAATTGCCCAACGCCGCGAAGACGTAAAACAGGTAAAGCAGGCAATGGCTTGAAAAACAAATATAAACCCATGATTTCAATAAAACTTACTTTTCAAACCATCTAGGGATTTACGCTTCCCATCCCGTTTTCAGACGACCCGGTTACACGAAATCCCCCCAAAGCGTCTGCATCGCCGCAATCGCTGCGAGCGAAGCGGTTTCCGTCCGCAACACCCGCTTGCCCAGCGTTACCGACTGGAATCCCGCCTCAAACGCCAACCGCTCCTCCTCGTCCGTCCAGCCGCCTTCCGGCCCCACCATAAAAATCAGATCGTCTGAAAACGGCTTGACGGTACGCAAACTCTGGGCGCGGTTCAAACTCATCAACAGCTTGGTCGTTTCAGACGACATCTGTTTCAAAGCCTCGCGGTAAGGCAGCAGCGGGCGCACCTCCGGCACGATATTCCTGCCGCTCTGTTCACAAGCGGACACCACAATTTCCTGCCAACGCGCCACCCGTTTATCCGCCCGCTCGCCACTCAGGCGCACGACGCAGCGTTCGCTGATCACCGGCTGAATCGCGACTACGCCCAACTCCACACTTTTCTGCAAAGTAAAATCCATACGTTCGCCGCTCGATACCGACTGCACCAGCGTGATTTTCAGCGGCGATTCGTTGTCCGTCTCCTCCTCGCGCAACACTTCCGCACAGGCACGGCGTTTCTCCAAAACATCCAAACGAGCGGGATATGCCCTGCCGTTGCCGTTAAACAAAACGACCTCCTCCCCGCAGCGCACGCGCAAAACATTCAAATGACGCACAACATTATCAGGCAGTTCAACGACTTGCCCCGCATATAAAGCATCAGGCAGATAAAATCTGGACATGGTTCTTCAAGTGAAAACGGATATAATAACGCGATTATACGATTTCGCACCCCAACCGCAAAAACAGGACAAAAAGTGTTACACCGATTGCAAAAAGTCGTCCGGCACATCGCACAAACCGAAGTCATGCCGCGCTTCCTGAATACCCCGTCGCACCGCAAAGAAGACGGCTCCATGCTCAGCGAAGCCGACCTCGCCGCCCAAACCGCCTTCGCCGCCGCCCTGCCCTTGTTGATCGACAGCCCCATGCTCGGCGAAGAAATGAGCGTGCAAGAACAAACCACCCTTTGGAAACTGCACGCGCATACCGACGGACTGTGGGTCGTCGACCCCATAGACGGCACCAACAACTTCGTCAACGGACTGCCCCATTTCGCCGTTTCCGTCGCCTTCGTCAAAAACGGCCGCGCCGAACTCGGCATCATCTATAACCCCGTCAGCGGCGAATGTTTCTACGCCGAACGCGGCAAAGGCGCATACCTCAACGGCACACCACTGCCCCTGCGCACCGTCGATAAAAAACTCAGCGAAGCCATCGCAGGCGTCGAAATCAAATACCTGCGCTCCGGCAAACTCACCAGCCGCATGAGCACGCTCGCCCCATTCGGCACCATCCGCAGCATGGGCAGCAGCACACTCGACTGGTGCTACCTCGCCAGCGGACGCTACGACGTTTACGTCCACGGCGGGCAAAAACTGTGGGACTACGCCGCCGGTGCGCTGATTTTCGAAGAAGCAGGCGGCAACCTGTCCACTTTGGAAGGCGACGACTTCTGGAGCGGCGAACACGTTTTCAAACGCTCCGTCATCGCCGCCCTGCAACCCGCCCTGTTCGAGCGTTGGGAAAAATGGATACGGGAGAACCAATAAACCCGTTTTAACAAAAAAGCATTAATTGAACAAAACAACGATAGAAATTATGAAAAGGTTTTTCAGACGACCTTTTTGACATCCATCCACCCATTTCAAAACAATTAATCTAATGAGCAGACCTTCCTTTATTTTCATTGATGTGGACGACACCCTTGTCAGAAGCGTAGGCAGTACGCGCATTCCCATGCCCGAAGTCATCCGCCAAGTCCGCCGCCTGCATGGAAACGGACATATGCTTTACCTCTGGAGCAGCGGAGGAGCCGACTACGCCCGTCGCAGCGCAGAAGAATTGGGCATATCGGAATGTTTCCAAGCATTTTTACCCAAACCGAACGCCTATATTGACGATCAAGCAGTACACGAATGGCGGTTCTGCACCCACTTCCTTCCTACCAACAGCGGGCAAATCGACGGATAGCGGCAATAGTGGCATTTTGCCCGATGGGATTAAAATGCCATTGCTACGCATCTTGGTATGTCCCGAGACCTTTGCAAAATTCCCCAAAATCCCCTAAATTTCCATCAAGACATTTAGG
>CAUSKT010000138.1:0-3420 GCA_963532335.1 uncultured Neisseria sp.
TACTGTCTGCGGCTTCGTCGCCTTGTCCTGATTTAAATTTAATCCACTATACATCACGGGGTCGTCTGAAAACGCAGCGGGCTTCGCCCAAACGAGTGCGGCAAAACAAAAATCAGCCTTTTTTGCGTTGGCTTTTCAAAGAAGCGATGGCAATGGCAAGCGTTTGCGCCAACGCCATGCCCAGCAGCGGCAAAACGGCGAAAAACGAACCGGTCAGCACCGTAACGGCATCGCGGGAAAACACAAAGCCATCGCGTGCCAGCATCGCGATTATCCAAACCGACAATAGCAGCCATTCGCAGCCGACCAAAAACCAAATCATCCCGACCGAGCAGCGTTTGCGCCACTTCATGATGGCAGCGTGCAAAAGGCTGAATATCGGAACGGACAGGAAAGGATAAAGGAAATTGGTAAACGGCCGCGGAGAGCCGTCCTGAAAACACAAATAATCGCCCGACTGCATGTCGCATCCCATTGCGCCAAACATCGGATCGACGGCATACATCAACACGCCGAACCACACCGCATAAATCAGGCTGGCGATAAAATAGGCTTTGAAAAATCGGTTCATAGGCAAAAAAGGTCGTCTGAAAAAATAAATTTCAAAAGGCTTAAACCCACATCAAATTTTCTGATTGGCATTTGCAGAAGAGACCAACACACTCAGGGCTTGAACTGCTGTCATGCCATAAACAGGCAATCCGAAAAAAAGAAGTCCCGTTATTGCCGTCCAACTACTATCCAGACTACTCCACTTCCACAGCAAAAAAACGAACCAAACAATCAACCATTCGACAATAGGCAAGGCAAGAGTCATCGAAGTTGTACAGCGTTTGGCCCACTTCATAATGCCGGCATTGAGTAGGGACAATAACATTACAGATAAAAACGGAAAGAAGAAAAACTTCAAAGACACTTTCTCAAAAGCCGACATTTCATGAGCTCGTGAACAATACTCTGCATACTGTTCATTGTCAGCGTCAATATCAAAACATTCGAATCCTGAAAACAGCAAACCGACACTGTACACCAGCAAACCGAAGACAACCGCATAAATCAGGCTACTGATAAAGTAGGCTTTAAAAAATCGATTCATCTCACTTCCGTCCCGCAATATGTTCTACCGCCGCCTGCGCGCAGTACAGACCGAACGAAGCCGTCACCAGCATACTCGCGCCATAGCCCGCGCAGGACAGCCCTTGCGGCGCGGTATCGGTCGAACACGCTTCGCCCGATTGCGGCGGCGTAATGTTTTCAGTCGAGAACACACACGGCACGCGCATTTTTTCTTTGGTATCGCGGCTGAAGCCGTAGCGTTTGCGCAAGGTGTAGCGCAGGTTGGCAAGCAGCGGGTCGTGGGTAACGCGGCTCAAATCGGCGGTTTGAATCAACGCCGGATTTTTCTGTCCGCCCGCGCCGCCGCTGAGGATAAACGGCTGATTGTGCCGCACGAAATAAGCCGCCATCGCCGCCTTGACGCGCACTTGGTCTATCGCGTCGATCACAAAGTCGAAAGGTCGTCTGAAAAGCGTTTCCAGATTGTCTTCCGTCACAAAATCCTCGATTTCCTCCACTTCGCATTGCGGGTTGATTTGGGCAATGCGTTCGCGCAACGCCGTTACCTTCGCCTTGCCGAAATCGTCGGTCAGCGCATGAAGCTGGCGGTTGACATTGGACTCGGCGACGTTGTCCAAATCAATCAAGGTCAAACGACCGATGCCCGTCCGCGCCAAAGCCTCCACCGCCCAAGAACCTACCCCGCCCACGCCGACCACGCAGACGTGCGCGCGCGAAAACCGCGCCAGTGCTTCATCTCCATAGAGTCTGGCAATACCGCCGAAACGGCGCGAAGGAAGAAAAACGGTGTCGTTCATACCCAACCTTGTGATATATCAATAAATGAATGAAAATCAACGCAAAACGCTGCGGACGAATGCGACACATATTATACTGGAAAGCAGACGGGCTGTTGCAGCAGCCCGAAAGAGTCTATAATCGTTTCATATCGGACCCTTCCCAACCGCATGAAACAAAGTGCCGCCTGCGGCGCAAAAGGAGAATGAACTATGTACAAACATCTGGTTGTAGCCGTTGACGGCAGCGAAACTTCCCTCAACGCCCTGAAACACGCCGCCGAGTTGGCAAGCGTCAACAACGCCCGCCTGACTTTGGTACACGTCGCCAACCCCGCCGAATACATGGCGCTCGCCCCCGAATTCCTGCAACACGAAAGCTACGAGGCCGCCGCCGTCGCCCAAGGCAACGAAGTTTTGGACTTCGCTGAAAAAACTGCCCGCGAAAACGGCGTGGAAAACATTGTCAAACACCTGCTGGTCGCCAACAAAGGCGCACGCGAAATGGCGCAGGATTTGGTCGATTACGCCGATGAAAACGGCGCCGACCTGCTGGTACTCGGCACACACGGCCGCACCGGCCTGATGCACCTCCTGATGGGCAGCTTCGCCGAAACCGTTATGCGCCAAAGCCACCTGCCGCTTCTGATTATCCGCAGCAAAGCGGAAGAAGCGTAAGGGTTTGCCCTACTGAAGAAGGTCGTCTGAAACTGCTTCGACAGACGCAGTTTCGATAATGTCCTTATCCGTCAAATAAAAAGGTCGTCTGAAAACCTGAAACCTGGTTTTCAGACGACCTTTGTCTTGCAATCCGTTTTATCCGTCCGTTTTCAGCAGCCGCAAGAAGCCTCGTCCGATGCCTGAAGGCTCAAGGCTTTGCGTTTTTTGGCTTTTTCATAACGGCAGCGTTGGCGCTCGGTGGTAATTTCCAACGGCGGGACGGGAACAGGTTTGCCGTCTTCAACCGCGACCATGGTGAAGTAGCAGCTGTTGGTATGGCGCACTTCGCCGGTGCGGATGTTTTGCGCCTCGACGCGGATGCCGATTTCCATGGAGGTTCTGCCCGTGTAGTTGACGCTGGCGTAGAAAGTTACCAAGTCACCGACGTGTATCGGCTCTTTAAACAAAACCTTATCGACAGACAGTGTAACGCAGTAGTTGCCGCTGTAACGGCTGGCGCAGGAATAAGCGACTTGGTCGAGCAGGCGCAAAAGTTCGCCGCCGTGGACGTTGCCGCTGAAATTGGCGGTGTCCGGCATCATCAGTTCGGACATGATGAGTTCGTGTGAAGGGAGTTGGCGGGTTTGGTCCATGGTGTTCCTCTTTTTAAAATGAATGTTTGTGTTAGACGGGCGGCCGTTCAGTGGTTGGGATGGTTTTCAGACGACCTTGCCGATTGTATTTAATATATGAATATACGGAAATTGGATTTTTTTATGGGTTTATAACCATTTTCTGCGCGAGAAGAAAATCAGCAGCCCGACGATGATGCACAGCATCAAACCTAAAACGATAAAATAGCCGTAATGCCAATGCAGCTCGGGCATGTTGTCGAAGTTCATGCCGT
>CAUSKT010000139.1:0-3328 GCA_963532335.1 uncultured Neisseria sp.
GAGCAGGGGATGATTTCGCGCATCATCGAAGCGCGGCCGGAGGAGTTGCGCGCCTATATCGAGGAGGCGGCGGGCGTGTCCAAATATAAGGAACGCCGCAAGGAGACGGAAGGTCGTCTGAAAGACACGCGCGAGCATTTGCAGCGTTTGGGCGATTTGCAGAACGAATTGGCGCGTCAGGTGGAAAAGTTGGAAAAACAAGCCGAAACCGCCGAACGTTACAAATCCCTGACCGCGCAGTTGAACCAACAGCAGGATTTGCTCGATTACGCCCAATGGCAGCAATCGCTTGCCGCCGCCGACAAGGCGACCGCGCAGCATCAGTCTTTGCAGGCGCAGCAGGACGAAACCGCCGCGCAGGTTCAGGCGTTAAACGACGAAGTACACGCCTTGCAGACCGCCGAACAGTCGCAGCAGCAGGCAGTACACGAATTGAGCAACAAACGCGGCGTGTTGCGCGAGCAGATTGCCCGTTTGGAAGAACAAATCCGCCATCAGCAAAACCTGCACCAACGCATCGAACGCGACAAGCAGGCGGCGCAGGCGCAGATGCAGCGCATCCATCAGGAGCAGCAGCAAATCCGCGTGCAGCTTGAAGAAAACGAGTTGCAGGCTGAAGAAAAGCAAACCGAATTGGCGGAATGGGCGATGCAGGTTGCCGAACACGAAGAGCGTCTGCCCGAATTGGAAGAAGCCCAAGCCACGCTCAACGCCGCCTTCCAAACCCAGCAGGACGAGGCAAACCGCATCCGCCGCGAACTGGCGTTGAAGCAGCAGCAGCTTGCTCATGCCGAACAAACCGTTGCCAAGCACGAAGAGCGCAAAGGTC
This sequence comes from uncultured Neisseria sp., assembly GCA_963532335.1. Lineage (GTDB taxonomy): Bacteria > Pseudomonadota > Gammaproteobacteria > Burkholderiales > Neisseriaceae > Neisseria. The sequence continues at coordinate 830 of CAUSKT010000139.1, forward strand.
GTCTGAAACAGGAAAACCAAGCCCTGAACCTGCCCGACGAGGACGAAACCGCTGCCGCGCAGGAAGCCGCCGCCTTGTTGCAAAGCCAGCAAGAGCATTATGAAGAACAAATCATTGCCGCCGAAGAAGCCTTACACGCCGCCCGCGAGGCATTTCAGACGGCCTCAAGCCGATTCCAAAGCCTGAAACAGCAACACATTACCTTGCAGGCGCAGCAGCAGGCGTTGTCGCAAATCCTGTCGCAACAGCAGGAAGCCGCCGACTTCTGGCAGGCAACCGACCACGCCGCCGCGCCGCAGCTGTGGCAACACATCACCGCCCCCGCCGAGTGGCAGCACGCCTTGTCCGTCATCCTTGCCGAACGCCTGCACGCCCGCGCCGTGCCACACGGCTTCGTTCCGCCCGCACCTTTGCCGCAGGGGCAGGCGGCATGGCTTTCAGACGACCTCTCCGGCGGCATCAAAAAATCCCTGCCCGTACAGGCATTGCTGAACCAAATCCAAGCGCAGCCGCCGTTTCAGACGGCATTGCACCACTGGCTCGACGGCGTATTGTGCGCGCCCGATTTGAGCTACGCCCTCGCGCATCAAAGCGATTTGGGCGCACACCAAATCTGGCTCACACCCGAAGGCCATCAGGTCGATAAAGTCAGCGTCCTGCTCTATGCCAAACCCGCGCAGGAAAGCCTGATTGCCCAAAAAGCGCGCCTCGACGGCATCGCGTCCGAACTGGAAAACCTCGCCCCCGAACTCTCCGCCGCCGAAGCCGCGTTCAAACAGACGGAGGCTGCCGTGCGCTCGTCTGAAACGCAGCACAAAAACCTGATGCAGCAGCAACAGCAGCACACGCGCCAATACAGCCAGGCGCAGCAACGCGCCGCCGAACTTCTGGCGCGCACCAACCAAGGGCAAATCCGCCGCGAACACATCGAGCGCGAACTGGCGCAGTTGGCGGAAGAGCAGACCGTGTTGCAACACACGTCCGACGGGCTTTCAGACGACATCGTTACTTTGCAGGAAGCCGCCGCCGAACTCGAACACCAGCAGCAAACCACCGCGCACAGCCGCCAAGAGCAGCAAGGCCGTCTGAAACAGGCGCAGCTTGCCCTGTTGGAAGCCAACCGCCAATACGGGCTGGCCGAAGTCGCCGTCCACAAGCTCAACCAGCAAAAACAAAACTACCAACAGCAAATCGCCCGGCTCGAACAGCAAACCCTAGACTGGCAGGAACGCCAGCAAGAGCTTGCCCTCGCCTATGAAACCGAGTTCCAAAACGACGAGCAGCACATCAAGCTCGACGAGCTGACCGAAGCCGTGCACACGTTGGACGAAGAATACATCGCCGTGCAGGACAAACTCGCGCAGATTCAGGAGCAGGGCAGGGAGCAATACGCCCGCGTACAAACCCTGCAAACCAAGCTGCCGCAGCTTCAGGCCGCCACCCAAACCGCCCTGTTGCAGCAGCAGGAAGCCCTGATTAACGCCAAACGCTACCATCAAAACCTGACCGAACGCGCCGCCGATTTGGACGCGCTCGAAGCGTTGGCGAAAGAATCGCCGAAAGTATTGAACAGCAGCATCGGCAGCCTCACCCAGCAAATCGAAGCCCTCGGCGCCGTCAACCTCGCCGCCCTGCAAGAACTCGAAGAAGCGCGCGAACGCGACGGCTACTACCGCAGCCAGAGCGAAGACGTGCAGGCAGCCATCACCCTTTTGGAAGAAGCCATCGCCCAAATCGACGACAAAACCAAAGAGCGTTTCAAAGAAACCTTCGACGCCGTCAACGGCAAAGTCCAAACCTTCTTCCCGACCCTGTTCGGCGGCGGCGAAGCCACCCTCAAAATGATAGGCGACGACCTCCTGACCGCCGGCGTGTCCATCATGGCGCGCCCGCCCGGCAAGAAAAACAGCACCATCCACCTCCTCTCCGGCGGCGAAAAAGCCCTCACCGCCATGAGCCTCGTGTTCGCCCTGTTCAGCCTCAACCCCGCCCCCTTCTGCCTTCTGGACGAAGTCGACGCCCCGCTGGACGATGCCAACACCTCGCGTTTCTGCAACCTGGTCAAAGAAATGTCGGCGCAAACCCAGTTCCTCTACATCTCCCACAACCGCCTGACCATGGAAATGGCAGAGCAGCTCGTCGGCGTAACCATGCAGGAAAAAGGCGTCTCGCGCGTCGTTGCCGTAGACATCAAGCAGGCGTTGGAAATGGCGGAGCCGTGATGAGGTAAGGGAATTTTTATTGAGTTTGATACGGAAAGGTCGTCTGAAAAACGAAATCAGGTTTCAGACGACCTTTCTGTGAATTGAAATAGGGTGTTGGATTCAGATTTTAAACTGCTATTGTTTGAGGGATTAAATTCGTCTCAATACAAAGATTCAAAGAATTGCACCAATCGAGCCAGATTTTATAGGGGTAAACATGAACGAAACCGAACAAGTTTGTTTTATAGTCAATTAAAAATAAAATAGTACAATACTCAACTTTGAAGGTCTAACC
>CAUSKT010000140.1:0-3328 GCA_963532335.1 uncultured Neisseria sp.
TGGAAAACACGCCCATCGACTACCTCGACTTCGCCAGCCCCGTCAGCGGACTCGGCGGCAAAATGGGCTTGGACGCAACCAACAAATGGCTGGGCGAAACCGACCGCGAATGGGGGCGGGTGATCAAAAAAGACCCTGCGGTTACGGCTAAAATTGATGAGATTTGGGGGGAGTTGGGTTTGTGAACCAAAAGTGCAGGCTGCTTTTCGCACATTCAAAACCAGAAGCAGCCTGCACTTTACTAAGGTCGTCTGAAAGCAGCGTTTCAACAAAATTTCCAAACAATATTAGGCATTTTTGAGCATGGAAACACTAAAAACAGTCCGCCTAATCCTCCGCTCTTGGACGCTGACCGATGCTGAATCGGTGTACGAACAAGCCCGCAATCCTAAAATCGGAGCGATGTGCGGCTGGCCTCCTCATACCAGCATGGAGGAAAGCCGCGAAATTATTGAACACGTCCTCCGCAAGCCGCATAGTTTTGCCATTTGCTTGGAAGATAATCAAGCGATAGGCAGCATCGGCCTACTTTTTCAAAACGACAGCAATCTGCCGATGAGCGACCGTGAAGCGGAAATAGGTTATTGGCTGGGCGAGGATTTTTGGGGAAAGGGTTATGCAACTGAAGCGGTGCAATCAGTTGTCGCCTATGCTTTTGAGGAATTGTCTCTGGTGCGGCTTTGGGGTGGAATTTATCAGGAAAATACCCCTTCGCAACGCGTGCTGGAAAAATGCGGATTTTATCCTCATCACATTGAAGAACACTTCTTTTCCAAACCAACGGGTGAGACGCATAGGGCGGTAATATATGCGTTGGAGAAAGAGTAGTCGTCGGAATGTACTCGTAAAGCAACATATCTTGCTTGTTTTAAACCGCATTAAGCACTAAAAGGGTCGTCTGAAATCAAGTTTTCAGACGACCCTTTTAACCGATAAAACTTTACAATAACTTATCTAATTATTGCATGTTGCCGATACACCCCTGATTTAAAACTCATTCACTCTGAAGCAATCGCCCCGCCACCAGATACCCAAACCCCACTGCCGATATTTCGAACAGCATTTTTTTGGCTATATAAAGCATTACTTTACAGATTTTTTGATATAATTTTGACTATCCGTTTAGATAACCCGTTGATACCACCCTCTGCGTGTTTTCAGACGGCCTATCAAAAATATAACTTGTTTTCCAAATAAAAGGCCGCCCGCTCTATGCACGAAACTTTTTCCCTCGCACCCATCGTTATCGTCCTCCTTGTTTCCGTCATTACGGTGATTTATTGCCGTAAATTCAACATTCCTTCCATGCTCGGTTATCTTTTAGTCGGCTTTATCGCCGGTCCGGGTATGTTGAAGCTGATTCCTCAAGGCCATGCGACTGATTATCTGGGCGAAATCGGTATCGTATTCCTGATGTTCAGTATCGGTCTCGAATTCTCCCTACCCAAGCTCAAAGCCATGCGCCGCTTAGTGTTCGGGCTGGGCGGTTTGCAGGTCATTGTGACCATGTTGTCGATTATCGGCATTTTGATGTTGATGGGCGTCAGCTTTAATTGGGCGTTTGCCGCAGCAGGAGCGATGACCATGTCATCCACAGCAATCGTCAGCCGCATCCTGTCCGAAAAAACCGAATTGGGACAACCACACGGTCAAATGGCGATGGGCGTCTTGTTGATGCAGGATATTGCCGTCGTACCGCTGATGATCCTGATTCCCGCGTTGTCAGGAAAGGGCGATGAAGGTAGCTTGGGAGCGGCGCTCGGTCTTGCCGGATTGAAAATGCTGGTCACGCTGGGCGTATTATTCGTCGTCGGCAGCAAGGTGATGTCGCGCTGGTTCAGACTGGTCGCCAAACGCAAGTCGTCTGAATTGTTTATGATCAACGTCCTGCTGGTAACCTTGGGCGTAGCTTATCTGACCGAACTGGAAGGCTTGTCGATGGCATTGGGCGCATTCGTCGCCGGTATGCTGCTTTCGGAAACGGAATACCGTTTCCAAGTGGAAGACGACATCCGTCCGTTCCGCGATATTCTGCTCGGCTTCTTCTTTATCACGGTCGGCATGAAACTGGATATCCAGGCTTTAATCGGCGGCTGGCAGCAGATTCTGATTTTGCTGGCAATCCTGCTGGTATTGAAAGCATTGGTCGTCTTTTTCATCGCTTTGCATATGAAGCATCCGATTGCAGACAGCTTGAAAACAGCCCTCTACTTGGCACAAGGCGGCGAATTCGGTTTTGTGATGTTAAACATCTCCAGCAAAATGAATATGGTGTCGCCAGAGCTGGAACAGGCGGCTACGGCAGCGATTCTGTTGTCCATGATTATCGCCCCATTTATCTTGGGAAGCAGCGATGCCATCGTCAGCCGTTTTGTCAAATCAAGCTGGGATATGAAGGCATTGGATTTGCACAGCATGTTGGTAGAAACCATGAGCAAATCCGACCACGTCCTGATTATCGGTTTCGGACGCGGCGGTCAGACCGTCGGACGCGTCTTGGCTCAGGAAAACATCCCCTACTTCGCCCTCGACCTTGATATCGGCAGGGTTCAGGTGGCACGCAATGCGGGCGAGCCGGTTTCGTTCGGCGATGCCAAGCGGCGGGAAGTCTTGGAAGCCGCAGGTTTGGAACGCGCCAAAATGGTGGTCATTACCCTGAACAATATGCACGAAACCCAACATGTTCTCGACAATATCATGTCACTGCATCCGAGCATGCCCGTGTATGTTCGGGCGACCAATGACGATTACGTCAAAATCTTCACAGATATGGGCGCAGAAGAGGCAGTATCCGATACCAAAGAAACCAGCTTGGTGCTGGCAAGCTACGCCATGTTGGGCAATGGCGCGACATACAGCCACGTTTATCAAACCATTACCAACATCCGACACAGCCGCTACGCCTCTCTGGAAGGCTTGTTTGTCGGCAGCGATGATGAAAACGGATTCGGTGAAGAAGGCAAATCCATATGCCGCCACGCCTTCCCTCTGACCGGCGAAGCCTACGCCATCGGCAAAACCATCCGTGATTTACCTTTGGATAACGCCGGCATCAAACTTCTATTTATCCGCCGAAACACAAGCAGGATAGAAAACCCCGACTTGGATTTCCAGCTTCAACCAAATGATATTTTGGTCGTCGCAGGCAGACAGGAGGAAATTATTTCTTTTGAAAACTGGAGTTTGCAAGGAAATACCTAATACACTGAAAAATAAAGCTTGCGCGGCGGGTGCTTTTTTGATTTAATAGCGTCTTCGCAAATGCAGCGACAAGGGTGATTAGCTCAGTTGGTAGAGCGTCTGCCTTACAAGCAGAATGTCGGCGGTT
>CAUSKT010000141.1:0-3323 GCA_963532335.1 uncultured Neisseria sp.
TGCCCGTCTCCTACCGACCCCATGCCGGGCTGGAAAGCGTCGGTACCGAAGCACTGTTCAACCTCAGTATCCGCCACAACCCCATCGTCGAAGGCATACGCAGTGCCGACTACAACTACCGCACCGCCGATACCGACCTCTTCGCCGAAACCGACAACAAACAGTCCGAAGAATCGGCCGACAATACCGTCTTACTGGGCAAACAACAACACTGGGGCCTTCATCCCAAAACCCCCGACGAAGCCAAAGTTCAGACGACCCTGTTGAACGAAGCCGTCCTCTGCCGCCAAACCGTCGCAGCCGGCAGCGGCAACGTCGTCTCCATGGCACCGATGAAAGTGTTCCAAACCGATACCGCCTTCCCCGAAGCCCCCGACGGCTGGCTGGTACTCAGCATGGAACACAGCGGCAGCCGCGATACCGCCTACACCCATACCTTTACCGCCATACCCGCCCAACTCGCCTTCCGTCCCGAACGCACCACCCCGCGTCCGCATATCGCCGGCACACTGCCCGCACGGGTAACCGCGGCGGAGAACTGCACCTACGCCTACATCGACGACATGGGGCGCTACCGCGTCAAACTGCCGTTTGATTTGGACGAATGGAGTCCCGGCGGAGAAAGCCGTCCCGTCCGACTCGCCAAACCCTATGCCGGTCCCGAATACGGCATCCACTTCCCCTTACACGAAGGCACCGAAGTCATGCTCTCCTTCGTCCAAGGCAATCCCGACCGTCCGTATATCTCCGGCGTCATGCACGACAGCGTCCATCCCGACCACATCCCTGCCGATTGGAACACAAGGAACGTCATCCGTACCTGGGCGAACAACAAACTCAGGATGGAAGACCAAAAAGGTCAGGAGCACATCAAACTCGCCACCGACTACCAAAAATCCCAACTCAACCTCGGCCACATCGTCGACTCAAGTCGGGAAAAACGCGGAGAGAACGGCGAAGGCTTCGAACTCAGAACCGACGGCTGGGGCGCCGTACGGGCGGGTAAAGGCATACTCGTCAGCTCGGATACTCAGGGAGGTGCAAAAGGCGAAGTTCTGGAGATGGGCAAAGCGATACGACGCATGCGAAAAGCATTGGTTGCTGCCAAATTACTGGATACTGCTGCCAAACGTGCGGGCAATACTGCAACAGAAAGCATTGCTCAAGCAAACCACATCAACAGCAACTTAAAGAAACTGAAAAAATCGGGAATAGTCATTTCCGCTCCCGACGGTCTGGCCGCCAGCACCAAACAAAGCATATTGAATACAGCACAAGGACATATCCACTGGGTCAGCATGCAGGACAGTAATATCAGTGCCGGCAAGAACTTTACTGCACACGCTCTAAAAAGCATCAACCTGTTTGCGCAAAATAAAACCGTTAAAATCCATGCAGCCCAAGGTAAAGTTGAAATACAGGCAAAAAATAACAAGATGCAGATTGGCGCAAAAAAAGACCTTGAGCTGACCAGTAGTACTGCCAAAGTAATGATCGTCGGCAAGGACGAAGTGATGATTAGCGGTGGTGGAGGCAGCTACATTAAATTGAAAAACGGTGAAATCATCCTTGCCTCCCCTAAAATCGTTCGTGTCAAAGCGCCAGCAATGCCGGTGGGCGGTTCTGATAGCTTTTTCTTTAATGGTTTTGCAAAAACTGATAAAACCTGTATCCCTTGCAAGATTGCCGAATTAATTGGTCGTCCTGTCAATCCTATTTCAGGCATAAAAGTTTTACCGGATGAAACTGATTTTGCTTTTGATGGATTGGTGCCGTTTGTATGGAGTCGCAGCTATTTTTCTGATTTGGAAGAAAGTTGGCTGGGTAGCGGCTGGCGCACCACATTGAGCGCCAAACTAGAACGCAAAGACGGTCGTTTTACCTATACCGATAATCAGGGACGTATATTTGATCTGCCAGAACTGGAGGAAGATGAAGGACAGGTTCTGTTTGAAGCAGAACAAATCATCTTCGAACGAATCGATAATGGCAGCTATCAAATCAGTAATCTGGACGGTAGCAGCAGACATAGATTTTCACCACTACACTTGAATGACACCGATCATAGTGGCAGTGGTAATGGCACTTACGCCCTGACACAGGTAAGCGACCGCCATGGCAATGGTTATCGCATTGTTTACAATGAAGATACCGGCTTGCCGCATACCGTTATTGACGAACTGGGACGTGAGATATGGTTTGAGTTTGACAATCTCAGCCCTTTAACGCAGATCCCCGTTTACCGCCTTACCAGTATGGGTAGCTATAACGATAATCTACCTGAAGGTCGGGAACTTCTTGTTCGTTACCGTTATGACGACAACGGCGATCTTGTCGCAGTAGAAGATGCCGAAGGTTTCGTTCACCGACGTTTCGGCTACCGCCGTCACATGATGATTCGTCACCAGACTACGGCCGGATTAAATACCTACTATCAATACGACCATTACACCCCCCAAGGCCGGGTATTGCGCAGCCATACCGACAACGGTGAAGAGTGGCGTTTTGCCTATGCCGACGGACATACCCAAATCACTGACGCATTAGGGCGTAGTGAACACCTTTATTACGACCATCATGGCGAAGTCGTCAAAAAAGTCTTTGCAGATGGCAGTAGTGTCTTGACAGAACGCGATGCTTTAGGCCGCCCCATTAAAATTACTGATGAAATGGGACGTGAAACCCGCTACCGTTATAACGAATGCGGGCTGCTGACCTTTGTTGGCGGAGAAGGCGGACAAAACCAGCACATCCGTTACGACCAAGAACGCCGACCGGTAGAGATTACCCTCCCGCACAATCAAAAGACCCTGATTGAGTACAACGAACAAGGATTACCTGCGACCCAAAGCGATAGCAAAGGCAATACAACCCGTTACCGTTACAACGAAAATGGGCAAATTACCCAAATTACCGATGCAAAAAACAATACTTATACTTTCGAATATGACCAACACCACCGCCTGAGCACTCAAACCGACTGTTCCGGTCAGCAAACCCGCTATACCTATAACGATGAGGGCAAACTCGAAAGTATTACCGATGCAGCTGGTCACACCACGCGCTACCATTACCAAAATAGAAAGCCATTGCGTACCGACTATCCGGATGGCAGTAGCGAACACTTCAGCTACGATCACGCTGGTCGACTGAGTGTTCTGACTGATGCCAAAGGCAACCGTACCGCCTACGATTACGACAATGACAACAAACCAACTATCCGCTACAACGCGCTGGGTGATGCATTCCAATACCGTTACGATTCCGTAGGTCGTCTGAAAACCCTCGTCAACGAAAACGGCGACAGCTATACCTTCGAATAC
>CAUSKT010000142.1:0-3310 GCA_963532335.1 uncultured Neisseria sp.
TGACTTTCTGCCGGCAAAACCACAGGAGCCACAGGCTCAGATACGGACGGATGCTCCTCTACATCAACCGATTTTGTTGAAGCTTCTTCCGCTACCGGAGCTTGAGTAGTTGACGTAGTTTCTGTTGTTACCCGTGTTTCTACTGTTGCAGGCGCCTCCGTTTGGGCTGGTGTTTCTTCGGTTGCAGAAATTTCCGTCTTGGTTGGCAGCGTTTCTACCTTTTCAAGTGATTCAAATCGGATTGGTGCTTCTACTGTTTCATGCGTTTCTGCTTTAGCTGGCACTTCTACCACTTCAGACATTTCTGATTTGGTTGGTGCTTCTACCGTTTCAGATGCTTCTGCTTTGGCTGGCGCTTCTACCGTTTCGGACGTTTCTGCTTTAGCCGACGTATCAATTTCCTTGTTTTCTACGGTTTTTTTCTCGGTTGGCGCAGTTGTATTGGATACTTCCGGTGTCGCCGAGCCAGCAGTTGTGCGATCAGATTTCTCGGTATCTGTCTGTTTGACATCCTCCGTTTTCACACTTTCTTTAACGAGGTCGTCTGAATTTGACTTGCCTTCAGACTTTTTACCGTCTTCCGATTGGTTAGTCTGTGTAACTTCAGGATAAGGAATCGGCTCTTCTGACTTGCCTGCCGTTTCTTCCGGTTTATCCTGTCCTGCCTTAGCTTGTTGGAATTCCGTAGCTTTTAATTTCGCATTGTCTTGTTTAGACTCAGGCTTGCCTCCTGTCGAACCTGATTTCTGCTGAGTAAGCGGATACTCTCGAATAACGACTTCGGCAGGCGGGGTTTCGGTATGCGGCACATGGCAGCTCTCGCCCATTTTGATGAAATCAATGCCTGAAATCAAAAAATTGGTGTTTTCCAGATTGCCTCTCAATCCGACATAGATTGGGGTGTTTTCAGGCGTATTTTTTCTGACGCTGATGATTTCCGCTGCGGCTTCATAGCCGTTTCCGCTACCGGGAAGCAAAGTGTAATTGTTTTTCAAATCACAACTTCGAATCCGGACATAATTGTTTTGAGTGACCAACATGCCTTCCAGCTCTTTGGCAAAGGCAGTTTGAGCGGTTGCTGAAAGCAACACGCCGCAAGTAAGGAAAATGTGTTTAACCATATTTTATTTCTTAATTTTCAAAGTAATCTATTCACACCAAAGAAAGCTTATGTCCGGCTGCGTTTAACGGAAACCGTCCCCTCAGGCATAAAATAAGTGTCTATCACTACCGCACCCACGTTTTCTATTTCGCATTCCAGCTGATAACACAAGACCATGATATTGTCTTTGGATTCAGTGAGGTGGATATCCAAGTTCCTTAATCTCGGCTCGTATTTCAACAAGGTTTTCCTCATAAAATACCGCAAGTCATGCGCGCTGGACGGCAGGTTTTTATAAACCATGCTGAGATCGGGAATCCCATAATCCGGCAGATGTTTCAAGGAACCGCTCCTGCTGTTAAGAATGCGTTGGATATTGTCCAAAACACTGCGAACCAACTGGAAGCTGCCCGGCAGGTCATCTATCGGCAAACCGTCGGAATAAAATCCGGTCAGTTTCTCATAGAGTGCGGCATCCATTATTTGACTTTCTTGACCGTCTCTTGAAGCAGGACTTTGTTATCCACCAATTCGATAACGACCGGTTTTTTATTGGTCAGCTGCTTTTTGGTAATCAACATTTTCCAAGTCTGCTCTTCCCCTACTTTGTTATAGAAAGCGACGACGCCGACATATTTGGTGTCTTTATTCAGCGTTTCATCAAAGCTGATGGTTTCCCCCGGCCGGATGGTATATTGCTTGTAACCTTCTGCCAGATCGTTGCTCAAGATGGTTTTGTCTTGATTGAGCAAATCGCGATATGAGGCAACTTCATAATTTTGCTTGTCTTTTAACTGATACACTCGGACGACTGTCGACAGCGACTGCCCGCGCTCGTTTTGATTCAAACCGTTTCGTGCAATTAGGTCGATTTTCAAAATCTTGAGTTTGGTATAAAAAACACTTTTCGTTGCTTCAACCGTTCCATCTTTCATGCCTTGCCAAATCCCGCATCCTGAAAGCATAGCGCACAAAAGGGCTAATGAGCAGACTGACGTAATTCTGGTTTTTTTATTCATAATTTTCCGTTTTCTTGAAGTTAGTTTGAGTAAGTATAGTTCGCTATTTTTATTTGTTTGTCTTGGTGCATCGCACCTAAACCGGTATTAATCCCCAATATTTGTTTTTTTTCCAAACGGCTTTTGGGTATCCATTGTTTTTTAATATTCAGGTAAACACTCGCATCAAAACGACGACCCAAATAGAGTTTTAATAATTCGAGCAATTTTTGGTGCAATTGCTGCTTTGGCAACAGAAGCTGCGCGTTGTCAAATGTATCGGGCGTAATTTCAATACGCACCAAATGACTGTAATCTTTTATCCGTCCGCCCAAAGATGCGCTTCCCCCGTCTAACCGCAAACCGGCTTTCCCCAGTTTGCGGTCCTTCTCCAAAATGACCCACTGCGGCTGAAACTCTTTTACTTTTACGTCGGCAAAGGGAAGAAGGTATCTGACGATACTGACAATCCCTTCTTTGGTTCGGGTTCGTTGGTAAAAAATACTGAACAACCCCAAAATCCTGCTATCCAGCAGAGGATGCATGAATTTCCCGTTGACCATGCCTTGCCCGATTAGGTGCAAGAGAGAACGCGATAGGTCATCCTGCCCCTCCCGTTGAAACAGAAACGGATAACGGTATTTTTTCCATGCTTGGAAAAACAGGGTCGTGATTCGGTGGTTAAAAATATCTAAAAATGCTGCCAGGCTTTCACTGCCGTCTTTATGCGTCGCAATATCGTTCAGGAAGTAATCCGGCAAAACCGCATCAACACCGTACAAACCTAAAAATGTCGTCCTGACAGTCGGCAGATCGGCTTCTGCGTCATATTCAACCGAGGCAATTTCCCCCGAAGGGAAAGATAAAGACTTTACCCTTCTAAATCTTACGGTTGACTCGACAGCCTTTTCTTCATTTCCTTCGGCAAGGGTTTCCAGAACCCGGCAAAATTGGAAGAAATTCATTGTTGCCGCATTGCGTACAATAAACTCCCCCAATTTCTCCTGGAAGATTTCAGACGACCCGCTTTCGCGCTGCGCTTTATTTCTAGGAATCTCCCATAAGGGAAGCATTTGCCTGTCGTTATTTTCTTTGGCGCTTTTGTGCGCCGTTTCTAAAACCGTGTGATAGTTGTTTTGCTGTCTTTCCATGTATATGTTTTCCCGGATGGCAGAGAAACAATGCTGAACCGGGTAAACAGGTTCAAATC
>CAUSKT010000143.1:0-3270 GCA_963532335.1 uncultured Neisseria sp.
GATGGTGCCAACGTTTACGTGCGGTTTGCTACGTTCAAATTTTTCCTTAGCCATGAGCTAATTCCTTTACATTAAAGATCGATTAAAGAACAGAGGCCGTCTGAAAAATCATTTCAGCCTTTCAGACGACCTATTTGCCTGATTAGCCTTTACGGGCTTCAGTTACAGCAACAGCTACGTGAGCAGGAGCTTCAGCGTATTTCTTGAACTCCATGGAGTAAGTAGCGCGGCCTTGGGTTGCAGAACGCAGGTCGGTTGAATAACCGAACATTTCTGCCAGAGGTACTTCGGCACGGACTTTTTTACCGCCGATACCGTCATCATCCATACCCAATACAACGCCGCGACGACGGTTCAAGTCGCCCATTACGTCACCCATGTATTCTTCAGGGGTTTCCACTTCAACTGCCATGATTGGCTCAAGCAGAGCAGGATTGGCTTTACGCATACCTTCTTTGAAGGCTTGTGAAGCAGCCAATTCGAAGGCCAGTTGAGAGGAGTCAACGTCATGTGAAGAACCGAAGATCAAACGTACGCGTACGTCAACTACTGGGTAGCCTGCAACGATACCGTTAGGCAGGGTATCGCGGATACCTTTATCGACAGACGGAATGAATTCGCGAGGAATCACACCACCTTTAATTTCGTCGATAAATTCGTAGCCTGCACCACCCGGTTCCATAGGTTCCATTTTGATCACAACGTGACCGTATTGACCTTTACCACCGGATTGTTTGGCGTGTTTGTATTCAGCTTCAACTTCTTTGCGGATAGTTTCACGGTATGCAACTTGAGGCGCACCAATATTAGCTTCCACACCGAATTCGCGTTTCATACGGTCAACAATAATTTCCAAGTGCAACTCACCCATACCGGAAATAATGGTTTGACCGGATTCTTCGTCTGTACGAACACGGAAAGAAGGGTCTTCTTTAGCCAGACGGTTCAGGGCGATACCCATTTTCTCTTGGTCGGCTTTGGTTTTCGGCTCAACGGCAATATGGATTACCGGCTCAGGGAATTCCATGCGTTCCAAGATAATCGGCGCGCTTTCTGCACACAAGGTTTCACCGGTAGTAACGTCTTTCAGACCGATAGCGGCTGCGATATCGCCAGCGCGTACTTCTTCAATTTCAGTACGGTCTGCAGCAGTCATTTGTACCAAACGGCCGATACGTTCACGAGTACCTTTTACAGAGTTCAATACGGTATCACCGGATTTCACAACGCCAGAGTAAACGCGGATAAAGGTCAACTGACCAACGTATTTGTCGTTCAACATTTTGAACGCCAATGCAGAGAATTTCTCTTCATCGCTGGCTTGACGGCTGTCGGCTTCTTCAGTGTTAGGGTTAACACCTTGAACCGGAGGAATATCGGTAGGAGCAGGCAGCAACTCTACAACTGCGTCCAACATGCGTTGTACACCTTTGTTTTTAAAGGCAGAACCGCACAACATCGGCTGGATTTCGCCCGCCAAAGTACGTTGACGCAATGCACCTACAATTTCTTCCTCAGTCAGCTCATCGCCGCCCAAGTATTTGTCCATCAATTCTTCGCTGGCTTCTGCTGCAGCTTCAATCATGTTTTGACGCCATTCTTCAGCAGTTTCAACCAATTCAGCAGGAATATCGCCATAGGTAAAGGTTGTACCTTTATCAGCTTCGTTCCAGATGATGGATTTCATTTTCAGCAGGTCAACAACGCCACTGAAGCTATCTTCTGCACCAACCGGGATAACGATAGGTACAGGGTTTGCGCGCAAACGGGTTTTCATTTGCTCGACAACGCGGAAGAAGTTGGCACCTTGACGGTCCATTTTATTTACAAACGCCAAGCGTGGCACTTGGTATTTGTTGGCTTGACGCCATACGGTTTCAGATTGTGGCTGAACACCGCCCACTGCACAGTAAACCATTACCGCACCATCCAATACACGCATAGAACGCTCTACCTCTACGGTAAAGTCAACGTGTCCTGGGGTATCGATGATGTTGAAACGGTGTTCAGGGAACTGTTTCGCCATACCGGACCAATAAGAAGTCACAGCAGCAGAGGTAATGGTAATACCACGCTCTTGCTCTTGTTCCATGTAGTCGGTAGTAGCCGCACCGTCATGTACCTCGCCCAATTTGTGGGTCAAACCGGTATAGAACAAAATACGTTCTGTAGTAGTGGTTTTACCCGCGTCAATATGGGCGGAAATACCGATGTTGCGGTACAGGCTGATCGGGGTCTTACGAGCCATTTTATTAGCCTTTCAAAATTAGAAACGGAAGTGAGAGAATGCTTTGTTGGCTTCAGCCATGCGGTGTACTTCTTCACGTTTTTTCAACGCACCGCCGCGACCTTCGGACGCATCAATCAATTCGCCTGCCAAACGCAGGTCCATGGATTTCTCACCACGTTTGCGGGCCGCATCGCGAACCCAGCGCATTGCAAGAGCCAGACGGCGTGAAGGACGAACCTCAACAGGAACTTGGTAGTTTGCACCACCTACACGGCGGCTTTTCACTTCCACGATAGGTTTGGCGTTTGCAATGGCTTCGTTGAATACTTCGATTGCTACTTTGCCGGTTTTTTTCTCAATTTGTTCCAGTGCACCGTAAACGATACGCTCTGCAACAGATTTTTTACCGTCAATCATCAATACGTTCATGAATTTAGTCAGCTCAACGCTGCCGAATTTAGGATCAGGCAATACATCGCGCTTGGGGACTTCTCTACGTCTTGGCATTTTAATTTCCTTTAATCTATTCAGTCGGGTCAATTCCCATGAATACCCAAAAGAGCATTCACTTACTCGGCCGTTGTTCAGCTTAGGCGGCCGACGTGCCTATTTAAGTCCCTGTAATTATTTAGGACGCTTAGCACCGTATTTAGAACGGGCTTGTTTACGGTCTTTAACACCTGCAGTATCCAAGGAACCGCGTACAGTGTGGTAACGTACACCCGGCAAGTCTTTTACACGACCGCCGCGAATCAGTACGACGCTGTGCTCTTGCAGGTTATGGCCTTCACCGCCGATGTATGAAATGACTTCAAAACCGTTGGTCAGGCGAACTTTACATACTTTACGCAATGCAGAGTTAGGTTTTTTAGGGGTAGTCGTGTATACACGGGTGCATACGCCGCGTTTTTGCGGACAGGCTTCCAGTGCAGGCACTTTGTTTACGTACACGGGCTTTTGACGGCCTTTGCGTACCAATTGGTTGATAGTTGGCATATTTTCTCGTCCTGTTGAGTTAAATACTTGCCGACACCATGTCG
>CAUSKT010000144.1:0-3209 GCA_963532335.1 uncultured Neisseria sp.
GCGTGTGGCTTTCGCGGATGGTGAAACCGGCGGTTTCGGTGCGGCGCAGGGCGGTCAGGTGGGCGAACGTGCCGATGTGTTTGGCGATGTCTTCGCTGAGGGTGCGGATGTAGGTGCCTTTGCTGCAACGTACGTCGATGACGGCTTTGGGCGCGTCAAACTCGGTAATATCGATGGCGTAAATGGTGATGTCGCGCGGTTTGCGTTCGATAACGATGCCTTTGCGGGCGTATTCGTACAGCGGTTTGCCTTCGTGTTTGAGGGCGGAAAACATCGGCGGCACTTGGCGGATGTTGCCTGTCAGGGCTTGGCAGGCCGTCTGAAATTCGGCTAAGGAAATATCGGCGCGGGCGGTGGCGATGATTTCGCCTTCGGCATCGCCCGTGCTGCTGGCTTCGCCGAGTTTCAGGGTGGCGGTGTAGGCTTTGTCGGCATCCAGCAGATATTGGGCGAACTTGGTTGCTTCGCCGAAGCAGACGGGTAAAAGTCCGGTCGCCAAAGGATCGAGCACGCCGGTATGCCCCGCTTTCTCGGCGTTGTAGAGACGGCGGGTTTTTTGCAGGGCGGTGTTGCTGGAAAGTCCTTCAGGCTTGTCGAGCAGGAGGATGCCGTTGACGGGGCGTTTGGTGGGTTTGGCGGTCATGATGGTGGTGAAGGGTAAGTGGCGGGTGTTTGGGTGGTAAATGATGGCAAAAGGTCGTCTGAAAACAGGTTCGCGCTTTGACTGCGGCGTTTTCAGACGACCTTTACCTTTAATCTTCCACCGGCTTTTCCGCCGCCACTTGATCGATGAGGCTGGAAATGCTCATGCCGCGTTCGAGCGATTCGTCGTATTTGAAGTGCAGTTCGGGCGTTTTGAAGAGTTTGATGCGTTTGGCCAACTCGCTGCGCAAGTGGCCTTTGGCGTGTTCCAAGGCTTCTTCGGTAATGTCGCGGGTGCTGTCGTCGAGGACGGTGTAGAACACGGTGGCGTGGCTGTAATCGCGGGTGACTTCGACTTCGTTGATGGTGATGAAGCCTGCGCGCGGGTCTTTCAGGCCGGTGCGGATCAGCTCGGCCAGTTCGCGCATGATTTGTTCTTTAACACGGTCTTGGCGGGCATAGCCGCGTTGCGGTTTTCTCATGGTTTTCCTTAAACGGCGGTGGCCGTTTCAACTTTGTTTTCAGACGGCCTGTGTGAAATAAATGCGGTATTATAACGGATATACGGCAATTTGAGGCCGTTTGAAAAGGAGTTTGGCTATGCAGAAAATCAAAATCGGATTGGCGGGGTTCGGCATGTCGGCGCAGATGTTCCATCTGCCGTTTTGGCGTGCGGATGCGCGGTTTGAAGTCGTGCGCGTGTTTGAACGCAGCGGCAATAGGGCGCAGGAAGTCCTGCCGAAGGCGCAGACCGTGCGTTCGTTTGAGGAATTACTTACCGATGATGTGGATTTGGTGGTTGTGACCACGCCGAACCAGACGCATTTCGATTTTGCCGCTCAGGCTTTGCGTGCGGGTAAAAATGTGGTGGTGGAAAAACCGTTGTGCGCCACGGCGGCGCAAGCCTTGGAACTGGCGGAACTTGCCGAGCGGCAGGGCGTATTGCTGACTGTTTACCAAAACCGCCGTTGGGACAGCGCGCCGCTGACTGCCAAAAAACTGCTTTCAGACGACCTTTTGGGCGAAATTGTGGATGCAGAGTTCCGTTTCGAGCGTTATGCGGCTGCATTGAACAAAAAACGCTGGAAGGAAACCGGCGAGGCGGGCGTGGGGCTGGTGTACGATTTGGGTTCGCACCTCATGGATATGGCGGTCGATGTTTTCGGGATGCCCGACGAGCTTTATGCCGACGTGCGCTATCAGCATGAAGGAGCAGTCAGCGATGACAATTTCTATATCGCGCTTTATTACGCCGACGGCAAAAAAGTCGCCCTGACCGCAAGCAAATATGCCCGCGAACCTTTGCCGTTCATGACCTTGCACGGCAAACGCGGTTCATACGTCAAACAAAACGTCGACAACCAAGAAGCCCTGCTGCTCGGCGGCGCGCAACCCGTCGGAGCGTGGAGCCGTGAACCGGAAGACGAATGGGGCATCCTGCACACAGAAATCGACGGGGCAGTCGTCCGCAAGAAAATTGAAAGCGTCAGCGGAAATTATGCGGCGTTTTATGAAAACCTTTATGACGCGCTGCAAGGCAAATCTCCCGCAGTAGTGCAACCGCGCCAAGTGGCGGAAGTGCTGGGGCTGCTGGAGAAAGTATATGAAAGCGCGAAATCGGGGTGTCGGGTAAAGGTGTAGGGAGCGGTTTAAACCGCCGGATAGAAGGGCGGGGCAAAACCATTGGGGAAACGTAAGCCTGAAGATCGCATAAAATAAGCCGCCGTTGCGTATCCTTTATTTTGTTTCGTTATAAAAAAAAGTATAATTACACCCATTCAAAAACAATCCGAGGCCTGCCAAATGAACGTAACCGTTATCAATCACCCCCTTGTCCGCCACAAACTCACGCTCATGCGCGAGGCCGATTGCAGCACTTACAAATTCCGCACCCTCACTACCGAGCTGGCGCGCCTGATGGCTTACGAAGCCAGCCGTGATTTTGAAATTGAAAAATACATTATCGACGGCTGGTGCGGTCAAATCGAAGGCGACCGCATCAAGGGCAAAACCTTGACCGTCGTGCCGATTTTGCGTGCCGGTTTGGGTATGCTCGACGGCGTGCTCGACCTGATTCCGACTGCCAAAATCAGCGTGGTCGGATTGCAGCGCGATGAAGAAACGCTCAAACCCGTTTCCTATTTTGAAAAATTCGTGGACAGCATGGACGAACGCCCCGCGCTGATTATCGACCCCATGCTCGCTACCGGCGGCTCTATGGTGGCCACCATTGACCTGTTGAAGGCGAAAGGCTGCAAAAATATCAAAGCGTTGGTACTCGTTGCCGCGCCCGAAGGCGTCAAAGCCGTCAATGAAGCGCATCCCGACGTCACCATCTACACCGCCGCCCTCGACAGCCATCTGAACGAAAACGGCTACATTATCCCCGGCTTGGGCGATGCGGGCGATAAGATTTTCGGCACGCGCTGATTCGTGATTTGAGGTCGTCTGAAACTGAATGTATGGGTTTCAGACGACCTTTTTACAAGGTATTTTTCGTTGAAAATCCCATGTTATAGTGGATTAAATTTAAATCAGGACAAGGCGACGAAGCCGCAGACAGTACA
>CAUSKT010000145.1:0-3197 GCA_963532335.1 uncultured Neisseria sp.
AACTGCACCTTGTGAGTTGGAGGGGATGTCCAACTTTTGGGGTGCAGTTCAAACTGGAAAACAGTTTTCAGACGACCTTCCCCTATCGTTTTCCGCTAAAATACCCGTCTCTTTTTCCTTCCTGACCGTCTTCAATGTCCCAGCGCAAAATCATCCATATCGACATGGACGCGTTCTACGCATCGGTAGAACTGCGCGAGCAGCCGCATTTGAAAGGGCTGCCCGTGGTCGTTGCGTGGGAGGGTGCGCGTTCGGTGATTTGCGCCGCATCGTATGAGGCGCGGCAGTTCGGGTTGCATTCCGCGATGTCGGTGGCGACGGCGAAAAGGCTGTGTCCGCAAGCGGTGTATGTGCCGCCGCATTTTGATTTGTACCGTCAGGTTTCCGCGCAGATTCATGCCGTATTCAGGCGCTATACTGATTTAATCGAACCCCTGTCGCTGGACGAAGCCTATCTTGACGTGACCCATAATTTCAAAAACATCCCATACGCCAGCGAAGTTGCCAAAGAAATCCGCGCCGCCATTTTTGCGGAAACCGGTCTGACTGCCTCCGCAGGCATCGCGCCGAACAAATTTCTAGCGAAGATCGCGTCGGACTGGCGCAAGCCGAACGGGCAATTCGTCCTGCCGCCGCACAAAGTCATGGCTTTTTTGGAAACCCTGCCCTTGGGCAAAATCCCCGGCGTGGGCAAGGTAACGCTGAAAAAAATGCAGTCGCTGGGTATGCAGACGGCGGGCGATTTGCGCCGTTTCGAGCGCGGCGAACTTTTAAACCATTTCGGACGCTACGGCTACCGCCTCTATGATTTGGCGCGCGGTACGGACGAACGCCCCGTCAAAGCCGAACGCGAACGCCTCCAAATCTCCACCGAAATCACCCTGCCCGAAGACCTGTCGCTCGAACAGGCAGCCGGACACCTGCCCCACCTTGCTGAAGACTTGTGGCGGCAAATCGCACGCAAAAACGTCGAAGCCAAAGGCGTAACCCTCAAGCTGAAAACCCACGATTTCCGCATCATCACCCGCTCCCTGACCTACTCTTCCGTCCTGCCCGACACCGACGCCCTGCTTTGCGCCGCGCAGACCCTGATGCAGCGCGTGCCGCCCCAGCGCGAAGACGCTTTCCGCCTGATCGGCATAGGCGTGAACCACCTCGTGCCGAAAGACCAGCAGCAATCGCTTTGGTTATAAAGAAATAGAAAAGCATTCTTTCCCCTTCACGCAAGACCGCCCGACAATAATGTTCCGTACAAACTTTCAGACGACCCCTTTGCTGCAAGAGGGGTCGTCTGAAAACAAAAAACAAGGAACAAGCCAACCATGTCCCTCTTCCGTCCCCAGCTTTGGCGCATCCCGACGACAGGCGAAGCCGAACGGCGCCGGCTGCCCGAGTTGACCGCCACGCTCGAAACCCGTCTCAAACACATCGCTCGACGCTATCCGAAAGCCGTTTTCGCCTCCAGCCTTGCCGTCGAAGACATGATCATTACCGACGCCATCTGCCGCCTGAAACTCCCCCTGCGCATCATCACCCTCGACACCGGCAAGCTCAATCCCGAAACCGCCGCCCTGATTACCGCCGTCAACGTCCGCTACCAAACCGAGCTGGAAGTTTTCCACCCCGACCCCGAAAGCGCGCGGCAGTTTGAGCAGGAATTCGGCGCAACCGCCATGTACGACGGCGTCGAGCTGCGCCGCCGTTGCTGCCACATCCGCAAAATCGAGCCGCTCAACCGCGCCCTGAAAAACGCCCCCGCCTGGCTGACCGGACAACGCCGCAGCCAATCGGCAACCCGCAGCGAATTGGATTTCGAAGAAACCGACCACAGCCGCAACATCGCCAAGTTCAATCCCATTTTCGACTGGGAAGAAAACGACGTCTGGGCATACGCGCAAGCCTACGACGTCCCACTCAACGCCTTGTATTTCCAAGGCTACCCGAGCATAGGCTGCGAACCCTGCACCCGCCCCGTCAAAGCAGACGAAGACATCCGCGCCGGACGCTGGTGGTGGGAAAGCAAGGACAGCAAAGAATGCGGGCTGCACAAATAACCCTTGTCAGGCAAGGCAAAAGGTCGTCTGAAACCCAAATTCAGGTTTTCAGACGACCTTTTTCATAAGTCGGCTTTCCTTAAATTTTTAAGGGATGAAAAATAGGCATTTTCTATTTCAAATTATTATCAATTTTCAAAACGACAATATCGTTTTTTAAAAAATGAATTCGCCTTAACTTCATAGCCTTAACAGAATTAACCCAAGAAGGCTTGACCTAATGATTTAATATGGCTATGGTTAAATAAAAAATAACAATAATCTACATACGCACCGCAATGCTTTTCCCCTCCTCCTCACAGAAAGGATATTGCAATGCCCTGCTTGAACCTCACGCTGCCTCGCCTGACTGTTTTCCTGCTGTCCACCTTCGCAGCATTCTCCGCCACCGCACATGGAAACCACACCCATTGGGGCTACACCGGACACGACTCCCCCGAAAGCTGGGGCAATCTGTCTGAAGAGTTCCGTTTGTGTTCCACAGGCAAAAACCAATCCCCCGTCAACATCACTGAAACCGTCTCCGGCAGACTGCCTGCCATCAAAGTCAATTACAAACCGAGCGCGGTTGACGTGGAAAACAACGGCCACACCATCCAAGTCAACTATCCCGAAGGCGGCAATACCCTCAGCGTGAACGGCCGCACCTACACCCTGAAACAATTCCATTTCCACGTACCCAGTGAAAACCAAATCAAAGGCCGCACTTTCCCGATGGAAGCCCACTTCGTCCACCTAGACGAAAACCGCCAGCCTTTGGTATTGGCAGTATTGTACGAAGCCGGCAAAACCAACGACCGCCTCGCACCTATATGGAACGTGATGCCGATGAAAGAAGGAAAGGTAAACCTCGACAAAGCCTTCGACGCCGGCACCCTGCTGCCGAAACGGCTGAATTACTACCGCTTTGCCGGTTCGCTGACCACGCCGCCGTGCAGCGAAGGCGTATCGTGGCTGGTATTGAAAACCTACGACCACATCGACCAGGCGCAGGCAGAAAAATTCACCCGCGCCATCGGTTCGCACAACAGCCGCCCCGTCCAGCCGCTTAATGCGCGCGTTGTCATCGAATAAACGGAGCCGTAAACAAAAAGGTCGTCTGAAAAGTGAACTGCACCCCAAAAGTTGGACATCCCCTCCAAC
>CAUSKT010000146.1:0-3062 GCA_963532335.1 uncultured Neisseria sp.
TGACGCTGACGGATTGGGGAATTTCCCTCGGAGAAAGCACCAATCCCGTAGTCGAACGCATCGCGGATACGGTGTAGCTGTTTTGATTTTCGGTACGCAGGCTGCGGTTTTTGCCGACCACATTGACCTGCTTTAATTCAACCTGCTGCACTTCTTCAGCGGCGTGAACGGCTTGCGGCAGCGCGGCAAGGCAGAACGCCAAGGTGCTGAGTTTGAAAAGTTTCTCTTTGTTTGTATTGTTCATTTGGTTGATTCCAGATAAAGCTGTTGTCGTAAAATGTTTATTTTTATTTGATATTTATAACCATAAAAACTATAAATATTCAAAGTATTATGTTTTTCAGACGACCTGCGTCAGATAAAACGGACGGATTTTATCAAATCTCGGCAGATAAAAAAATGTTGCCGCCGGGCGGAATACCCAATGGCAACTGCTTATCCAAGGTTGCAAAGATAGATATAAGGAACTAGCTGAAAATTAGTTATAAAGAACTATAAACTATCTGTAAAAAATGGCAACCGTTTTTTCAGACAACCTCACGTTTTTTCACATACTCTTGCCATAAGTCAAAATTCTGGCCAGCAATAAAATACCCCTTCTTCTGTTTGGCGGAAGAGGGGGTATCTGCGTATCAGTCAGTTTTAGCTTCATTTTCTTGCGAACCGTGAAAAGGCGGATTGCCGTGTGGCTAGGCAGGTCGTCTGAAAACGGTTTTCAGACGACCTTTGAGTTATTTGCGGTTGGGGTTGATCCATTGCCATTGTTCGCGCAGGGTGTTTTCGAGGGCTTTTTGTTTTTCCTGCGGGCTGTTGAGGCCGTCGGTCAGACGGTTGTAGTCGATGGTGATGGACGGGTTTTGCACCGTGCCTCTGATTTTGAGCGGAATGGGTTTGTTTTGCGGGTTCAGGGCATTGCGGATGAGCAGGTCCTCCGATAGCTCTTGGGTGCTGAGGTCGGTATAGCCGCTGCTGACAACGTGCAGGCTGTCGGAAAAGAGTTCGGTGTTGACATGGCGGCTGATGCCTTTGTCGATTTCGCTGTTGAGGACGAAATGGTGGAAAGGGGTTTTGGGCGGCGGGGTTTGTTGGGTGTTGTCTTTACTGATGATGCCGTTTTTGAGGATGTTGTCCATGTCGATGCCGTGCCATGCGCCTTCGGAGATGTTGAGGGTCAGCATCCCGTTGAGGTTTTTGAGCATTTGCTCGTGGTTGTTGCCTTTGGTGGTCAGGTCGATGACGGCGTTGCCGTTGCCGCTGAAGCTGTGGAAACCGAACAGGTCTTGCAGCAAGGGTTGGATTTGTACGCTTTCTGCGTTTTGTTGGAGGTGGTAGGAGAGGGGTGTGGTGTTGGCTATGCTGATGCCGCCCTCGGTACGGCCTCCGTAGAGTCCGGCTTTGAAGTTGCTCAGGGTGATATGTTCGTTATTGGCGGTCAGCCGGGTTTCGACGTTGTCCAATTGGAAGCCGGGCGTTTGGATATTGTTGACCTTGATGCTGGCTTCGATATCGGGGGTGTTGGCGTGGTTGAGAAATTTCGGGTAGGGGTCGTCTGAACCGGCTTGAAAGTCTTCCAAGTAGGGGGTGAGGTTGAGTTTTTGCAGGGCGACGCCTGCTTCGAGTCTGGGTTTTTGCTCGGCCTGGGTTTGGTATTTTAAGCTCAAGGCAACGGGTTGGCGGTCGAATGTGCCTTTGAAGCTGCCTTGCCAGTTGCCGGAATCGGTCAGGCTGAAATTTCCGTCGAGCATGCTGATAAAGCGCGGTTGGGGCAGTCGGTTGACGGTGTCCTGCAGGGTGGTAATGCGCAGGCTGTCGGATTGCAATCCGGTTTTTTTCTGCCACAACATGGGGCCGCTGACGGTAAAACTGGTTTGGCGCAGTTGGTTTTTGTATCTGCCGTTGAGATCGAAGCTGTCCAGGGTGATAACGCTCGGACGCAGATTGGTTTTGTCGAGTTTGAAGGAGCCGTCCCATTGGCTGTCGGGCGAGCCTGCGGTAAAGGCTCCGCTGACGGTATTGAGGCTGAGGTGGTTGTCTTTGAAGATGAGCAGGGGTGCTTGGGCGGTCAAGTGGAGGTTTTGTTGAACGCTGTCTGCGCGCAGGTTGATGTTGCTGACTTGCAGGGTGTGGTTTTGCGTTTGCCAGTCTAAGGCGCTGGTGATATTGATTTTTACCGTGTTTTGGTCGCGGCGGCTCTGCGCTTCAAAGCGGAGCTCGGGAATGCTCCAGTTTGCTGCGTTGGTTTGAAGCAGGCCGTTGCCGTTCCATTCGAGGGGGAACTGCGGATTGCGGATGTTACCGCCGATTTTGAAACGGCGGCCGTCGGAATCTTCCGAACGGAGGTTGAGGCTGAAGTCTTCGATGGTGTACGGTGTGTTGTCGAGTTTCAGACGCAGGGTGCTGCTTTCTACGACGAGGCGGTTGAGCGTGGCCGTGTTGCGGGGCTGCTGCCAAAGGTCTTGCAGGCTCCATTTGCCGTTTTCGGCGCGTTCGATTGAGACATCTGCGCCTTTAAGCACCCATTTTTCGATAATGGGTGTGTCGTTCCACAGGCTGCTCCAGCCGATTCCGATGTTGGTTTCTTTAATGTGGATGGCGGCTTGCGTGCTGTTGGGATAGGAGATGACGACGTTTTTGAGGGTAAGGGTAGGGCGGGGGAACCAACTGCGCCGGATTTCAGGGCTGAAGCGGATGGTGCGTTGGGTTGATTGCAGGGCGGATTGGGTAAGGGTTTCGATGCGTTTGGGTGTGAAGAAGTTGTAAACCGATGCGTATAGTCCGGCTGCGGTGGCGATGACCGCTATGAGGCTGAAGATGAGGAGTTTCAGCCAGAATTTTCCGGAGTTTGGCAGAAGGTTCATGGGCTTTTATAAAAATTAAAGTATAAGAGTATAGCACATGCCTTTGGGATGGTTGGTGCGGCAGGACAGAGGGTTGTAAATGGGTATGAATGGTGGTTGCGGGTTTCAGACGACCTGATGGTTTGCTATGCCTTATATAGTGGATTAACTTTAAATCAGGACAAGGCGACGAAGCCGCAGACAGTATAGATAGTACGGAACCGA
>CAUSKT010000147.1:0-3056 GCA_963532335.1 uncultured Neisseria sp.
CCTTAGAGAATCGTTCTCTTTGAGCTAAGGCGAGGCAACGCCGTACTGGTTTAACGTTAATCCACTATAAAAAAGGTCGTCTGAAACCTTTTCAGATTTCAGACGACCTCGATATCAGAACCTAAGCAATTAATCGTCGCTGGTGAATGCCAACAAGATGCGCAACAGGCTGCTGAAAATATTGTAAATCGAGATGAAAATGGTCAGAGCCGCGCTGATATGGCTGTCTTCGCCACCGTCAATCACGGTACGCACCTGCCACATAATAACCAGCGAACTGAACACAACGAACGCGCCGGAAATAGCCAGGCTCAGAGCCGGAATTTGCAGAATGAAGTTAGCAACCACTGCAATCATCAGAACCACACCGCCGATTGCCAAGAAGCGTCCGAGCGAGTTCATGTTCATCGTTGTACGGCGCGCCATCGCTGCCATCGTAAAGAATACGCCGGCGGTCATGGCTGCGGCAACACCTACGATTTGAGTACCATTACGGATAGCAAGCGCATATTGCAGCAACGGGCTGATCAACACACCCATACCGAAGGTGAAAATCATCAACAAGACAACGCCCGTATTGCTGTAACGGTTTTTCTCGATAAGGAAAATCATACCGTAGAAGAATGCCAATACAGCTACAAAACCCATCCAGCGTGCGCCGAACATAGCGTACAGGTTTAGGTTCAAAGCGCTGCTGGCAAATGCGCCGGCAATAGCGGGAATGAAAGACAAACCCAGCAGGCGGTAAGTTTTTTGCAAGACAATGTTTTGGGAAACTTGTCCTGCAAGAGGATAGTCGTAAACGTCGTTTCGCATGGCGTTTGCTCCTGAAAAAATGTGTGAAAACAAAAAGAGTCCTGATTCTATCAGCAAATTATTGGCTTGGGCATAAAAATATGCCTACGTCGCCGTTTGAGGATAAGTGGTAGCGTTCAAAGCATTTTAAAGTGCCACAATCATAAATTTACATAAAAGACTACTTCTGAAACCGATGCCGAATCTTTGCCTGTCCCTTTTACCGTTTGATTTGATTTTCACCACTTCAAAATCGGATAAAACCAACTTCTGCAAGATAATGGATTTTGGAATTTAATGATTTGCCATAGCAAATTTGAACAGAGCCGGTTTCAGGCTGTGTAAACAACATAAGAAATAAAATAACTTCATTGATTATTTATCAACTCTCGATTTATTGTCTGTCGAACCGTTGAATGATAGGATTGCGACGGTAAGTGTAGTGCAATCGCTCAAAATTTCATAAACGGCTGATTTCAGACAACATCAATGATGTATAGAAAACTGCCGTATCCAATTTTTAGCGATTCGTTATGTTTCACTTCATATCAATGATTACATAAGGAAATACAGTATGAACCGTCGTCAATTCTTGGGTGGTACAGCCGTTTCTTTGGCAGCTGCCGCCTCATTCGCCCGCGCCCACGGACATCATGACCATAAAGGCCATTCCCACGCCGCCCCTGCTGCTGCCACGCCCAAAACCTATGAAGCTGCCAGAAAAGCGGCTGCCCACTGTGTTGAAGCAGGTCAAATCTGTTTGGCACACTGCATCCGACTGCTGAGCCAAGGCGATACTTCCATGAAAGATTGCGCAACAGGTGTCAACCAAATGCTGGCATTGTGTGGCGCGCTGCAAAACCTTGCCGCCCAAAACTCTCCGCTGACCCCATCTTTGGCAAAAGTCTGTGTTGAGGCGTGCAAACAATGTGCCGCAGCGTGCAAACAACACGCAGGCCACCACGCAGAATGCAAACAATGCTATGAGTCTTGCCTTGCCTGCATCAAAGAGTGCGAAAAAATCGCTGCTTAATTGACGCAGTCAATCACCGGTCTGCCTGTGAAACAAACTTTGTTTTGCAGGCAGGCCGGTTTGTTTAAATGGGAGGACTTTCACAAATTGATTTGAAATGTAAGTTTTGTTTGTATAGTGGATTAACTTTAAACCAGTACGGCGTTGCCTCGCCTTGCCGTACTATCTGTACTGTCTGCGGCTTCGTCGCCTTGTCCTGATTTAAATTTAATCCACTATAGAATGTTGTGTCTTTGCCTACAAATTTTGCCATAAATTTAAAATTTCACGCGCCGGCGAAAAACGGTATGTTTAGGATTATTAAGTTCTGTAACGCGCCCCGTTCTGAAATGAAGACAACAGGTTGCAAGACTTCAATCTTAACCATTCCAATGGTCTTAAAATTTCTGCCAAACACATGATTTTCACGCTTCTTAACAGACGTTTTCTTGATAAGGTCGTCTGAAAATTGCCCGACACCTTGATAAGCTTTACAATGCAAGTAATTAAAATACATCCCGCCTTATCTTCCCTTTCATGAGTTCCGTACCCTTCATCGAAATGAAAGACGTTGCCTTCGCGTATGGCGACCGTCCGATTCTGAACAATATCAATTTCAGCATTCCCCAAGGAAACTTCGCCGCCGTAATGGGCGGTTCGGGCAGCGGCAAAACCACGCTGATGCGGCTGATTACGGGTCAGATTCATCCGCAATCGGGTAAGGTTTTGATTGAAGGACGTGATTTGGCGGGCTTTTCGGCTGACGAACTGTATGAACACCGCCGCCGTATGGGCGTGTTGTTCCAGCATGGCGCGCTGTTTACCGATTTGTCGGTGTTCGACAATATCGCTTTTCCGATGCGCGAACTGACGCGCCTGCCGGAAGCGGTTATCCGCGATTTGGTTTTGTTGAAATTGAACGCGGTCGGTCTGCGCGGCGTGGAAAACCTGATGCCGTCCGAACTCTCCGGCGGGATGTCGCGCCGCGTCGCGCTTGCCCGCACGATTGCGCTCGACCCCGAAATCATGTTGTACGACGAGCCGTTTACCGGTCTCGATCCGATTTCCTTGGGCGTGATTGCCCACTTGATCAGCCGCGTCAACAAGGCTTTGCGTTCGACCAGTATTATGGTAACGCACGACATTGAAAGATCTTTAGAAATCGTTGATCAGGTGATTTTCTTGGCACACGGCGAAATTATGTTCTCCGGCTCGCCGCAGGAAATGCGCGAACTGGATTCGCCTTGGG
>CAUSKT010000148.1:0-3047 GCA_963532335.1 uncultured Neisseria sp.
ATGGTTAGACCTTCAAAGTTGATTATTGTACTATTTTATTTTTAATTGACTATAAGTAGCGATAAAATGAGGTAATTAATTGGTTTTATAAATTTTATACTGAAAATACGGTTTGCCATCATGCTCCCATTCGTTTTATTTTTTCTGTGTATTTTTTATAACGTATTCCTGCCTGAAAAGAAGGCAATAGGTAATATACATTGTAAACTAAAAAATCAGTCTATCATAAAAGCTTCAAACATAATCGGCTTCCAAAAGATGTGCTGATTTAAGTGCTGACTCTTATTGAAGTTTCATCAGTCGGTCTTGTTCGACTGACAACACGCCGTTTACCTTTTGGAAATAAGCAATGGCATCTTGAATATTGGTTTTGGCTGATGGACGAATGGCAATTCCGTGCAGGTTTTTATATTCGTAAACCAAGCTCGCGCCGGAATCTTTCACTGCCTTTATCAATGGACCTGAGCCGATGTCTTTATCGTAGAAAATAATCAGGTTACCCGTTGTGGCTTGTGCTTGTCGGGTGAGGACTGCTTCAGTCGCTTGGGTCGGTTTGCTCGGGCTTTGGCAGGCGCAGAGTAGGGCGGAGAGTAGGATAAATGCAAAAGTTTTGTTCATTGTTGTTCAGAGGGTTGAGTGATTAAAAAAAGGTCGTCTGAAAATGGGGTAAACGAAATCAAATATTTTGTTTGCACCATTTTCAGACGACCTTTCAGATGAATTCGATGGTTATGCCTCAGGCAGTTCCATGTCTAAAACGGTTTGCTCCTGCTTGGCGCGGAAGTCGGCAAGCTTTTGCGCCAGCTCGGGGTTTTCGTTGGCAAGCAGTGAGATGGCGAACAGGGCGGCGTTGGCGGCACCTGCTTCGCCGATGGCGAAAGTGGCGACGGGAACGCCTTTGGGCATTTGTACGATGGAGAGCAGGGAGTCTTCGCCGCGCAGGTATTTGCTGGGTACGGGTACGCCCAATACGGGGACGGTGGTTTTGGCGGCAACCATGCCGGGCAGGTGCGCCGCGCCGCCTGCGCCCGCGATGATGGCTTTGATGCCGCGTTCGCGGGCGGTTTCGGCGTATTCGAACATTAAATCGGGGGTGCGGTGTGCGGACACGACGCGGGCTTCGTATTCGACGCCGAACTCTTTGAGAAACTGCGCTGCCTGCTGCATGACGGGCCAGTCGCTGTTGCTGCCCATGATGATGCCGATTTTGACCATATTTGCTCCTAGTGTATAAAACGTTATTCAATGAATGATTTCAGACGACCTTTGAATATGGGAGGTCGTCTGAAAAGTTATCGTTGCTTGATGCTGACGGCGGCGCGTTTGGCGGCGGCGCTGCCGGGGTAGCTCTGTATCAGTTTGCGCCAGGTGTTGCGGGCGATGTCTTTCTGTTGCAGCTTGTATTGGCATTGCCCGATGCTGAAGAGCGCGTCGGGGGCTTGCGGGTTGTTGCGGAAACGGTTGGCGAAGCGTCCGCCGATTTCGATGACGGATTCGCAATTGCCCATGCGCTGTTGGCTTTGCAGCAGCAGATACATATTGCGTCGGGCGCTTTCGCTGCCGTTGCCGCCGTCTGCTCCTTTTAAGACTGCGGCCGCTGCGGCGTAATTGTTGCGCTGATAGTATTTGAGGGCTTGGTTGTAGAGGCGGGTTTCGTTTTGGTCGGCAGAGTCGGCCTCAGAAGGCGCGGTGCCGCCGTTTGCCAGATAGGTGCTTTTGAGTTTTTGGTCGTCCAAACGCTGGGCGGGTACTTTCCTATTGGCGTGGCGCGGGGTTTTGTTTTGTTTTTCGAGTTGTTGCAGGCGCTGGTTGGTGTTTTCCATCTCGCGCTCCAAACGTTCGACCTGCATACCCAAGCGTTCGATTTGAGTCATCGTGTTCAAATCGGGATAGGGAATGGCGGAGGATTCGGCTGCGGCGGTGGGAATATCGGGCAGCATGAAGGTATCGCCGGATTTGGGTTTGGGGGCGGTAGAGGCGCAGGCGTTGAGCAGGAGGATACCGGCAAACAGAATGGGAAGGGTTTTGTTCATTTTATTTTTTAAGCAGCAAAGTCAGACCGTCGCCGACGGGCAGGGTAATGGGTACGATGCGGGAATCGTCGGGCAGGTTGCGGTTGAAGGACTGGAGTATGTTTAGGCTGGGCGGGGCATCGCGTTCTGCTTCACCCATAACGCGCCCGTTCAGCAGGACATTGTCGATGGCGATAACGCCGCCGCTGCGAACCAGTTGCAGGCAGCGTTCGAAATATTGCGAGGTGGGCGGTTTGTCGGCATCGATCAGCGCCAAGTCGTAGCTGCCTGATTCGCCTTGACTTATCAAGTCGTCCAGGGTCAGCAGGGCGGGCTGGAGGTGGAGGGTGATTTTATGGGCGACTTGCGCTGCCTGCCAGGTTTCGCGGGCGATATCGGTAAAGGTGACGTTGATGTCGCAGGCGGTAATTTTGCCGTGTTCGGGCAGGGCTAAGGCGACTGCGGTGCTGCTGTAACCGGTAAACACGCCGATTTCCAGATATTTTTCGGCTTTGAGCAGGCGCGCGAGCCAAGTCAGCAAGGCTGCCTGTTCGCGGGCAATCGCCATTTTCCCTAAACGGTGGGATTGCGTGCGCGAACGCAGGGCGGTCAGGACGGGATGCTCTTTTTCGCCGATGCTGTTGAGGTAGTCTTGCAGCGCCGGGTCGATATTGTGTGTCTGGGTGGTCATGCCGTTTGGCCGTCAGTCTTGGTAGTAGGTATAAGGTTTTTTGGCGACTTTGGCGGCTTCGAATTCTTTCTGTTCTTGAGGGTCCAGCTCGACATCCCACAACAGATGGCGGTTTTCAAGGCGTTGTGTTTCCAGTTGCGGATTGTCTTCGATGAGTTTGTCGAGGAATTGGGTGGCTTCGGATTTGTAGTGATACATGATACGGTTCCGTACAGGTTTGTGTCAGCCTTTTATTATAACTGATAACGCCGTTACGGTTTTTAGATATTCGACTATATAGTGGATTAACTAAATCAGGACAAGGCGACGAGGCCGCAGACAGTACAGATAGTACGGAACCGATT
>CAUSKT010000149.1:0-3019 GCA_963532335.1 uncultured Neisseria sp.
GGGTGCAGGTGTTGCAGCAAAACCGCGACGGCAAAATCAGATGGTCGGTGGATGTCGATCCGCAGGAGGCTTGATTATTGGCAATCTGATGCCGTCTGAAACCGTTTCAGACGGCATCTTTATTCCGGATCGTCTGTAAACGCATTCGCCCGAAAGATCGGTACGAACGTAAAGAGATAAAGCATAAACACGGCGACGGTCAGAATCGCAGGGAGTGTGATGAAGAATATCGGATTTACGTTCATTAAAAAGGCGCGCGAGACGGCGGCCGCGAAGAGGATGGGGACAGCGATGCGGCAGAGTTTGGGGTAGTCGAGTTTGGTAAAGCCGCTGTGCCACAGTCCGGCGGTCAGCCACACCATCATCACGCCGCCCATCATGCCGCCGAGGGTAATCAGATGCAGAGGCGCGGAGGCAGGCAGGTTTTGCAGTTTCGCCGCACCTGTCCACAGATAGCCTGCCGCGGCAAAGAGTTGGAGTAGGTAATAGGTGCGGACATAGTGTTTGCGCAGGAGTTCGTGATGGTGAAGCTCACGCAGCTTGGCGAGCAGGATGAAGCCGACGGCAAGCGCGGTAAAACCGGTGGTTTGCGCGGGCAGCCAAAGTTCGGCGGCGGCGTGCAGCAGCAGGAAGGTAATGGCGATGTTTTTATAGACAACGTTGGGGATGAATACGGGGTCTTTCAGACGGCATTCTTTGAGGGCTTCCGCGCCCAAAAGGACGCTGACGCGCACGGATACGAACATGACCGCCGCCATGTTCAGATGCACTTGCGCGCGCAACAGGTTCAAATCGCCGCTGACGGCATAGGCCGTCTGAAAAACGGTGAACGCGGCAAGCAGCATCAGCAGGGCAAAGTTGTCGGTATTGCGGTCGAGCCAAATCAGCCAGGCGCAGAACAGCAGCAACACCAGCCAATAGGCGGCAACGAAAAACGAAGCGGTTTGCGGCGCAAACGGCAGCAGGACGGATGCGGCAAGCAACAGCGCCGCCAAGACGGTGGCAACGGGTTTCAGACGACCTTTATAGCCCGTCCATTCGAGCATGGCGGCAGTCAGGAAACCGCCGTATGCCGCAGGCAGCATGAGTTCTAAGAAGATTTGGCGGTGCAAAATGATGGCACTGGGGCTGATGAAAAACACCAGCGCGCCGAGTATGGCAAGTGCCGCCGCGCCGACGAAAAACGGCCGCATGGGGTGGGTAAAAAATTTATTCATAATAACGAATCCCCTGAAACTCCCTTGCCACCACGGCTTCTTCAAAAGCCGAATCGCGTTCGGACAGCGGCGTGGGCAGGGTTATCACGTTTTGCACGTTCATGCCCTTAGTGGAAAGCAGCATGATTTCATGGCTCAGGCGCGCGGCTTCGAAGCGGTCGTGCGTTACCAGCATACACGCCATGCCCTGCTGCTCGATTTTTTCCACCAGCATGGAGACCAAAATATCGCGCAAATCGCGGTCCAAACCGACAAACGGCTCGTCCAGCAAGGCAAGGTCGCAGCCGCACAGCAGCAGGCGCAGAAACGCCACCCGTTTCGCCATGCCGCCGGACAACTCGGTCGGATATTTGTTCAAATCGCCCGCAGTCAGCCCGACTTTCGCCGCCAGCGCGATGATTTCGCCTTCATCGGGTTTGTCCATAAAAATCGCGATATTCTGCATCGCGGTCAAGTTTTCCGGCAGGCGGTTTTCCTGAAACAGAAAACCCGTTTTGCGGAAAGTATTGCGTATCGTGCCCGATTTCGGCGTTTCCAAGCCCGCAATCAGCCGCAAAACCGTCGTCTTGCCGCAGCCGCTCGGCCCGAACAAGGCTTTCACTTCGCCATGTTGCAGGTTCAAACTGAAATCGCGCACGATGGGGTCGCGGAGAATTTCAAAACGCACGTTTTCAAGACAGAGCATCATCTCCTCCACGGCATAAACAAAATTTCCAAAGGCTTGGTAATCAGGTATTCAAACAGCGACACAAACACGATGACCAACACCACATAAGCCATCACCGTCGAAGTCTCCAGCATCGCCCTCGCGTCCGCAATCCGCGCGCCCACGCCTTCGCTCGCGCCCAAGAGTTCCGCCATAATCACCACCTTCACCCCCATCGCCACCGCCACGCCGATGCTGGAAATCACATAGCCCGTCAGATGCGGGATATACAGATAACGGATTTTTTTCAGACGGCCTAATTTATAAGCGTCAAACAATTCCTCATGCTGCTTGTTCACGCTCGCCATCCCGACCGCCGCACTCGCAAACGTCAGCGGCGCAACCAACACAATGATGGTAAACAACACGCTCGGATTGCCGAAACCGAACCAAAACAACGCCATCACCACCCAAATAATCGGCGGCATCGCCAACAAAACCGTAATCACAGGCTTGAGCAACGCCATCGCCGTCTTAAAACTGCCCGCCACCAGCCCCGCCGCCAATCCCGCCACCAAAGCAACCGAAATGCCCACCACCGACCGCCACAGCGAAATCCCGATTTCGTTTTCCTGAAAATGTTTCAATAAATCTAAAGACTTTTGAAACACCTCCACCGGCGCAGGCAGCATAAACTCACCGAACACGGCACTGCCCCACGCCCACAACGCCACCACCACCATCGCCACGCTCAGACCGGCAAAGCCGCTCCAAAGGTAGTCGATGATGTAAAACACCGCAGGCTGCGGTTTGCGGATTTTGTCGGTTTTAATCATGGTTTGGGTGTTGGTTTGTCGTTATGTTTTGGCAAGGATAGGCCGTCTGAAAAATGATTGATTGGGTTGGACGAAACGCCTTAACCCAACGAAACGGTTTGGTTTTCCCAAATATTGTTTTTCAGATGACCTTGATTTGGGATTCAGTGTTTTGATTGAGATACGCCTGCGGCTAAACCAACCTACGGTTAAACCCGAAATTTAAAAACTTGAGTAAACGAATCTCTCTTATCATTCGTAACATAAACAGGTAAATGGCACTCCGAGGTTAACTGTTTAATAACCATACTTGATGGATGCCCATAGGGATTCGATAAACC
>CAUSKT010000150.1:0-3009 GCA_963532335.1 uncultured Neisseria sp.
TGGCATTGAGATATTGGCGAACCGAGACCTGGCTTGAA
The DNA here is from genome assembly GCA_963532335.1 of uncultured Neisseria sp. Classification (GTDB taxonomy): domain Bacteria; phylum Pseudomonadota; class Gammaproteobacteria; order Burkholderiales; family Neisseriaceae; genus Neisseria. The sequence goes on from CAUSKT010000150.1 coordinate 39, forward strand.
CGTCTTTTCTGCTATGGCCTGTACCTGACCGCTTGCGGGTGGTTGTATGTGTTTTATCGGAAAGAAAACAGAAAGGGAATTAGGAAGGAGTGAAGCCCTATCCCGCGTCTCTCGGTGATCTGTAGGGCCACAGCCAGCGTTCCGGTGCCTCCAGCCTGCCGGAGCCGGGTGATGTTCGGCTGAATGTCGGCTATTGGTTCTGAGGTGGATCGGCAGTCTGTCTGGTTTTAGGTTGAAATAAGGAAATGCCCCTTGGGGGCCTTTCCTTTTGGGGTGCACGCGCGTATGCCAGAAGCAAAACCAACAAAAAACCAACGAACCTGACGCAAAAAGCCCTGCCGCCCCGGCAGAATCCCCCATTCCGTCAGACTCTATATAGAATTTCACTATCGAGACAACAGGAACGCCAGGAGATCCAAGTGACAATCGAAAAATGCTTGATGGGTATCTGCATCGAACTGACCCCCATCGACGCCAGCGCGCCGAAGTTTTTTGGGTTCTCCGAATTCCTGACCAGCCTTGCTCTCATGGTCCTAGCCTGGACAACAACCGATGTCCGGTACCGGTTCCGGATTGAATGCGCTCCCATACCCCTAAAGGGCATCACATTCGGGGTTGTCGTTATTGTTGGAATGCTAACGCTTCTGACAGACCTCTGGCGCACCGAACAATGGCTTGTTCTAACCAACATCCCCCTGACAATTGGATCCTGGCAGGCTCTCATGGGGGGAATGCTTCTGCTGAATTTCTTTTTATGGATATGGTTTGCCTTCATTCGTCCGGCGACATACGGCAAGTTGAACGCAAAGCGCTTCACACAAGCACTTGAAAAAATCATTCTCAAAGGATCCAAAGAAGATCTCTCAATAATCGCAGACGAGCTAACGCAATCCATAAAGAATATTGTCACCTATGCAATGAAAGAGAAAACAAGCCAAGACGCCCACAAACTCCAAAAAGTACAAACACACGCAAATAAAATACTAGAACTAATAGCCGATAAAAATTTTTGCCATGCGATCGCAACATCCTCACCCGCAACCGCAATAACCCTGTACACTGAAATGGAAAACAATAATAAATACGATATTCCAGTTGAAAATTTCACAAAAAATCTTATTGGAGAGGCAATTATCGAAAAATCATCTTTTATATATCGAGAAATCAGCGGAAATAAAAAGCCGCTTAGTCAGGCACTATTTTCAAATTATAAAATGTCGGAGGCAATAGGAACAACTCTTTGTCCAAATATAACATATGTGTATAAGTTTGACGCTGATCAATGGAAGGCCTATTTTCTCATCACCCTGACCGTACTAAAAAACTACAACCCACAAGAACACGGAATCTATTCAAACATACTAAAGGCTGCCCTAGATAATGCAAAGCAATCAACAAGAGACTCCTATGTTCTCGACACAATTCCAGACGCATCATACAACAATGAGTATGCGAAGCGCATAATAACAACCATCGAGTTCACCCGAAAATTCATAGAGAAAATAAACGAAAAAGAGGCTCCTAAAAACATAAAAATAAAGACGATCCGCGAAGACCTTCCGCTTGAAGAGCAGGTAATCGCAAAAGATAGTATTTACGACAATGTCGCAAGCCTTATGCTTGGCATTGTGATAGATATGTCGCGCGTAACAAACCCTGCATGGGAAAAGCACATTTCACATTTCTTAATGCCTCTCCTCTTGGGCCACGATTATCAGGCCGTAGGCATCGAGAAAATTATACAAGCCAAATTTCGGAGAAAGATATACAACGACATTAAATCGATGGGAAAAACCCCAAATCAGAGAGCGGCCAGGGAGATTCGTCTTATTCTGAATACAACAGACCCAAGGACCCCTGAGCACAAGAGAAAACACGGAAGTTCAATTTTACAGAAAGCCGTTCTCGGATGGCTAAAACGAAGCTATGACAGGCTTTATAGAAATAATCGAAAAATCGCAGAGATCTGTCTTGGCGAGAACACGGTCTACGACAACACAAACCACAGAATCGTCAGAAAGTACGTTAGCCCTTCCAAAGCGGGAAAGGCCTATATCCACCTCGACATAGATCCAGCAGAGCCGTCCCTTGCTCCTTCATCACCGGCCCGAGCCCAGCACTGACGTTTCTTCTTCCTGCCGTCCAATCTCGCCGCCGGCCTCATGACTGAGAATCAGGGGATGGGACAACGACTCCGGCGGCAGTTGCAGCCCGCTTCTCAGCAAACCGGGCCTCCACCTCTGCCGCCGGAATCAATCTTCCGGCGTTGGCTGAATCCAGCCCGGCCTGAACCTGCCGCCGGAACCAGGCGTCATGTTCGGCAGCCTCCCGCTGCCGAACACGCGCTTGCAGGATGGCCATCACCCTACCCTGCGGGATGGCACAGCCATCACGGCTGCAGCCCCTCCTGGGCGCAGATCTCGCGCACGCCGGGGTCGGCGGCCACGCGCTTCTGGAACTCGTTCAGGTGCTTCATCTGGCTCAGGTCCACGGACAGGCCGTTGGCCCAGCGCAGGATGACGTACAGGTAGATGTCGGCGACGGAGATTTCCTCGCCGCCCAGCCAGGCGTGGTTGGCCAGCTGGTCGTCGGCCTGTTTCAGCATGCCGGCAATCTGGGCGCGGGCAGCCTGCTGCATGGCGTTCTTGACGGTCTCGTCTTCTGCCCAGGGGGGAGTGCGGAAGAGCTGGCCGAAGGCCTTGTGGACGTCGGCGTTCAGGAAGGCCAGCCAGCGCCATGCACGGGCCTTGCCTTCGATGGTGTCGCCAAAGGGAGCGCTATACATGTCGTGGCCAGTCTGGCTGAAGTAGTTGAGCATGGCGCTGGTCATGATCCGCAGGGGGTCCTAATCGAAGATCTGTTAAATTCTGTCAATACCCCTCTCACCTTCGGCATTTTCGATCAGTAGACAGTAGACCGGACTGGATGAAGCGTTCAAGGCGCACTACAATTATGTAACTACAAACAGGAT
>CAUSKT010000151.1:0-3005 GCA_963532335.1 uncultured Neisseria sp.
GCCTACCTCTACGCCCACTACGTTTTCGCCAGCGGCACGGCACACGTTACCGCCATGTTCGGCGCGTTCTACGGCGCAGGTCTCGCCTTGGACGCACCGCCGATGCTGTTCGCCCTGATTATGGCGTCCGCCACCGGCATCATGATGTCGCTGACCCACTACGCTTCAGGTTCGTCCCCCGTCATCTACGGTTCGAACTATGTCAGCATGACCGAATGGTGGAAAGCCGGCTTCATCATGAGCGTGGTCGAAATCCTGATTTTCGGCACCATCGGCATCATCTGGTGGAAAGTGCTGGGCTACTGGTAAACCCTGCCTGAAATCAACAAAAGGTCGTCTGAAAATAGGTTTTCAGACGACCTTTTTGCTTTTTGGAGAGAGGCAGTTGCAAGGCGAGGCTGGATATTCAACCCGTTATTGGCTGCCCAACCATTCGTCGCGCGTTTGCTTGGCTTCTTCAAAATAACGGTATAACGCGTCGCGGTTTTCTTGTTCGAGGATACGCTCCAGCTCGGAAAGCTGGTCGTGCAGTCCGGCAATCAGCTTGATCAGGCTGTTTTTATTGTCCAGGCAGATGTCCGTCCAAATGGCGGGATGGCTGGAGGCGATGCGGGTAAAGTCTCGGAAACCGCTGGCGGCAAATTTCAAATATTCTCGTCCGTCTGGATGGTCGGCGATTTGGTGGACATAGGCAAAAGCGGTCAAATGCGGCATATGGGAAACAGCGGCGAACACGGCATCGTGTTCTTCCGCACTCATTTCAAATGTCTGTGCGCCGACCGCCTGCCACAGGCTTTTTATCAAAGCGATACCTTCGGGGCGCTCTTGTCCGTGTGTGGTGATAATCAGTTTTTTATCTTGATACAACCCGAATTGCGCCGCCAATGCGCCGCTGCGGTCGGAGCCTGCAATGGGGTGAGCGGCGATACAGTGTGAAATCCGCTCGGGCAGATATTGGCGGAAAGCAGCGATGGCAGTCCGCTTGGTGCTGCCCACATCAGACACATAAGCCTCCGGCGCAAGCAGCGGCGCAATGGCTTGGCAGATGGTCGGCAAAGTGGAAACAGGTGTGGCAATCAACACCAAATCGGCATGACCGATGCTTTCGGCGTTGATTTCCGTAAACGCTTTATCAATCACCCGACGCTCAAGCGCACGGTCGAGATTATCGCGGTCGAGATCAATACCGGTCACGGTTTGCACCCATCCCAATCGTTTGAGATCCAGAACGAAAGAGCCGCCTATCAGTCCGACGCCGATAAGGGTGATGTGTTGGAGCGGGGCATTTGGTGTCATGGCGGATGTGTAAGGCGGTGGATAAAGGAAAGGTCGTCTGAAAACGTACCGAGGACTAGGATTTGCTTCGAAACCTGCAAAAGCTTCTTGGAACACAAATCCTGCCTGCGGCTTGGGCTATTATAGTGAATCGGCCCCATTCCAGCCACAGCCCTGTCAGGCAGCCAGTCAACCCGCAGGCGTTTTCAGAATGGAACAATCTTCCGCAGTGCCAAAAAATTTTGCATACACCGATCATCCTAAATCAATATTTTTTAAGAAAATCAAAGAAAACCGGCAGCGTTCATTTGCTCTAAAAACCGTTTATACAGAAACAGTTTTCCAAACCTTGCGTTCCGTTTTACAATTGAGAGCCATTCTTGAACCAGGTCGTCTGAAAGTACCGTATGTCACTTGCACAACCCAACCGTATCCTCGTCATCAAACTGCGCCATCATGGTGACGTATTGCTCAGTACGCCGGTCGTCGATGCGATCAAACAACATTTTCCCGAGTGCGAAGTCGATATGCTGGTTTATCAGGAAACCGCCGACATCATCCGCGACAATCCGCAAATCGCCAGGATTTTCACCATTGACCGGCAATGGAAGAAACAAGGCGTGCGGATGCAGTTCAAACACGAAAAAGACCTTTTCCGTCAGTTAAAAGCCCGTCAATACGATTGGGCATTCAACCTTTCCGACCAATGGCGTGCCGCCATCATTGCCAAACTCTGTTCAAAATGCAGCGTCGGCTTCAACTGCATCAAACGCGACAATGCCGCCTGGCGCTGGTGTCACGACTTTCTCAATCCCGATATGGGCACGACCAAACATATCGTTGAAACCCATCTGGGCATACTGCCTCCGCTTATCCGTCCGGAAGAGCTGTCCCACGCAAAAGTCCGCATGAGCATCTCCCCTGATGTCCGCAACAGTATGGAACAAAAATTGCGCGAACAAGGCTGGCAAGGCGAAAACTACGTCTTACTGCATCCGGGCGCGCGCTGGTTGTTCAAATGTTGGGAAGACGGCAAAAACGCCGCACTCGTCCAGCTTCTGCTGAACCATGGACACAACGTCGTCCTGACCGCCTCCCCCAGTCCCATCGAACACGACATGATTGAAGCCATCTTAGGTCGTCTGAAAATACCGGAAAGCGGCAAAGTATGGGTATTGTCCGGCTGCCTAACTTTGCGCGAACTTGCAGCGGCGATAGACCGCGCCAAACTGTTTATCGGCGTCGATTCCGTTCCCATGCACATCGCCGCCGCGCTCGACAAACCGCAAATCGCCCTATTCGGCGCGACTTGGCTGGGCATATGGCATCCTTATTCGCTCAATGCCGAAGTGATATGGGCGGGCGATTATACCGACCTCCCCCACCCCGACAGCATCAATACAAACAATCCCGAACGTCTCCTGAAAGCCATTCCTCTGGAAGAAGTATGGAACCGCGTTTCCGCCAAACTCGAGAAAATTGACCAAACGGGAACACACGCAGCAATAGAATAATCCCTGCTTCGGTATCAATAAGCGGTTGCCTATAAATAAAGTAGAGGTCTTTGCAAAATTAACTCCAACAGATTTTCACCCTATTCCGACATCTCAAGAGAACACCTAAGATTTATCCAAACATCCTGAAACCTTAACGGATGTCAACGCCCTATTTGGTGGGGACGTAGTCGGCATAGTGCGCCGGCAAGGCAGTCGTTTCCAATAACGAGCCTT
>CAUSKT010000152.1:0-2985 GCA_963532335.1 uncultured Neisseria sp.
AGACGGTCTGAAAGCAGGCGATGTCAACATCACTGCCGACGGTATCAACGCAGGCGGTAAGAAAGTGACCGGCGTCGCCGCAGGCACCGTCGCCGCAGGCAGCACCGATGCCGTCAACGGCAGCCAGTTGTATCAAGCTAATCAGGCGATTAACCAGAGCATGACCAACCTTGGCAATTACGTGGTGAACATGGGCAACCAAATCAACCAACGTATCGACAATGTGGAAAGCGACTCCAAAGCTGGTACCGCAGCAGCCATGGCGGTGGCAGGTCTGCCGCAAGCCTACCTGCCGGGTAAGAGCATGATGGCGGTTGCAGGCGGCGTTTACCGCGGTGAAAGCGGCTACGCAGTCGGCTTCTCCAGCATCTCCGACGGCGGCAACTGGATCATCAAAGGTACTGCTACCGGAAACTCGCGCGGCCACTACGGCGCGACCGCAGGTGTCGGTTATCAATGGTAATCCTGATCTAAAGCCTGTTTGAAGGCAAAGCAAAGGTCGTCTGAAAACCCGAAACAGGGTTTTTAGACGACCTTTTTCTATATCGGGTTGAATAGGAGGAGGTAGTTTTCCAATATGCTCGGTTTCACAAACACTCGCTTGACACAAAACGCCAAGATTTGTTTTCAGACGACCTTGCAGCCATGTCCGACTATTTTTTGTGGCAAAATTCAGCCATGTTCCACATGGTCAGTCCGCGTATTTAAACTGAAGAAATTTCAAGCCGGCTGACCAAACAGATTACAAGGAGAAACAGACATGAGCCGCATTTTATCCTCACTGCGCTATCCGCTGATTCAAGCACCGATGGCGTTTGCGCATGACACAGAGCTGCCTTTGGCTGTCGGCAAAACCGGCGCTTTGGGTTCGTTGGCGGGAGCGATGTACGACGCGGCGGGTTTGGAAAAAGCGTTGGCACGGATGAAGCAGGAGGGCGGAGGCCGTCCGTACAACCTTAATTTTTTCGCCCACCGCACGCCGTCTGCCGACCGTGCGCAACAGGACGCATGGTTTGGCGTGTTGCGTCCGTATTTCGAGGCTTACGGGCTGACGGAAAACAATATTCCCAGTGGCGGCGGACGGCAGCCGTTTGATGCCGACGCGTTGGCATGTGTGGAGCGTTACCGCCCGCCTGTCGTCAGCTTCCACTTCGGCTTGCCCTCGCCCGAATACTTGCATCGCGTCAAAGCGACGGGCGCGGAAGTGTGGAGCAGCGCGACGACGGTCGAAGAAGCCGTTTGGCTGGAACAAAACGGCGCGGATGTCGTGATTGCCCAAGCGTGGGAGGCGGGCGGTCATCGGGGATGGTTTTTAAACCGCAATCCCGACAGCCAAAGCGGCTTGTTCGCCCTGTTGCCCGCCGTCCGCAAGGCCGTGCGCCTGCCCGTCATAGCCGCAGGCGGCGTTTCCGATGCCGCCGCCATCCGCGCCGCGTTGGGATTGGGCGCGTCCGCAGTGCAGGTCGGAACCGCCTTCCTGCTCGCAGACGAAGCCCTGACCAAACCCGCCCACCGTGCCGCCATCCAAACCGCCCGTCCCGAAGATACCGTGGTAACCAACTTGTTCAGCGGCGGCGCGGCGCGCGGACTTTACAACCGCTTCATACGCGAAGCCGGTCCGATGAATGACGCAGCGCTCCCGTTCCCCTTGGCCGGCGCAGCCGCCGGCGCATTGAAAGCCGCCGCCGAAAAACAAGGCTGCTACGACTTTTCTCCATTTTGGGCAGGGCAAAACGCAGGATTGTGCCGCCCCGGCAGCGCGGCGGAAATCGTTGAGCGGCTGTGTGGTAGCATCGAGCGTTAGGACAGTTTGAACACAGGCAAGGTGGACGTTGCAAGAAGGTCGTCTGAAAATTGAAAACAGGTTTTCAGACGACCCGTAGCCCACGAAATGAAGATAAAGACAACCGCCCGATTCGGCTTGTAGGACAGCAGGTTCGCGGGCAAAGCCCACGCTACGGATTGGGTTTCTTCCGAGCTTGTCGATTGGTGGTGCCGGAGGTTTCCGTTTGCCGTCAATCAGGGGTTTGCGGGTAATGCGCAGCCTGCCGTCGGACAGATATCGCTTTTCCTGAACATATAGTGGATTAACTTTAAATCAGGACAAGGCGACGAAGCCGCAGACAGTACAGATAGTACGGCAAGGCGAGGCAACGCCGTACTGGTTTAAAGTTAATCCACTATAAACCGATTGCAGCCCTTTACCGGAGATGCCGCGGAAGCGTCCGCCCATATGGAACGCAGCGCCCGATTTGGTGAACGTTTTGATTTATGCTTTATACTTATAGAAAACAAGAGGAAATGATATATGTTTTTCTTTAAAAATAAATTAGGTATCTGGCTGGCATTAATCTATCTAATCGCATCAATGGTTATTTTGGGTGATAGTACAGAGGGGAGCTGGGGAGGTTTTCTTCTCTTCGTCTCAGCCTTTCCCTTTTCCATTTTGTCCTTATTCGTTTCCAATTATGTAAATGGCCCGTTAGCCAATTGGGTATTTATCTTTCTGAATGCAATTTGGTGGTTTTTGTTGGGATGGTTAATCACTAAGATTTTTAGAAAAAAATATTCGGACAGAATAAATCTGGATTGCCGAGACAGGAAGGTTTTTTTTGCAAAGTCCACGCTACTTGAGTCCCAAGCCTGTATTGATTGAATAAACGAGGTCGTCTGAAAATGGGGATGAACGAGTTTCTCCAAAACTCAAATCCCAAAGTTTTCAGACGACCTTATTTTTACCTGCAACCTGCCCCCTCTCCCGTCCGGCGGGAGAGGGCTGGGGAGAGGGTGGCTCTACAGGTTGTACGAATTTATTTGACCTAAACTCCAAAAACACCCCCATCCTAACCTTCCCCCGCCGGACGGGGGAAGGGACAGGTTGCCGTTGTGGCAACAAGTAGAGACCTTTGCAAAATCCCCTAAATTCCCACCAAGACATTTAGGGGATTTTCCATGAGCACCTTCTTTCAGCAAACCGCACAAGCC
>CAUSKT010000153.1:0-2984 GCA_963532335.1 uncultured Neisseria sp.
ACTGTCTGCGGCTTCGTCGCCTTGTCCTGATTTAAATTTAATCCACTATAGTTTGAGACCGATTGGTTTTTTGTGTTCGGTGCTTAGAAAATTGATTGCTTGGAATATGTGTCGTGTTGTTAATCTATGATAGAGTCAATAAATACAAAAAAGACCTTGTTTAAACAAGGTCTTTTTTATCTGGTGGAGGTAAGCGGGATCGAACCGCTGACCTCTTGCATGCCATGCAAGCGCTCTACCAACTGAGCTATACCCCCGAAATTTGGTGGCGAATCAGGGATTCGAACCCCGGACACAAGGATTATGATTCCTCTGCTCTAACCGACTGAGCTAATTCGCCGTTTCGTGAAGTCGCTATTATATGTTGTTTTGAGTTTTTGGCAAGTTTTATTTTGTACTTTATGTTTTATTTTTGTTTTTTAATGGAATAAAACATGGATGAGGTCGTCTGAAACGGTGTTTCAGACGACCTGTGTGTTCGGAGGATGGTTTGAGGTGGGAGATTTCAAAGTTTGTGGCAGATGTCGCCGAAGCGGAAACCTGTCCAGTCGATGTCGATGTTTTTGCCAAAGGCGATGACTTTGAAGAGTTCGCCCATTTCGTGTTGGTCGGTTAGTTTTTGTACGGCGGTGCTGACACGGAGGTAGTCTGCTGTGCCTGGCGGGGCGGTTTGTGCCAACAGGTCGGTAATGCCTAGGTTGAATAGGAAATGAGATTGAGGCAGGTAGCCGATGAGGTCTAGTCCGCCGTCGGTGCCTGCTTGGGCAATATCGGTAAAGTTGACGTGTGCGGTCAGATCAGTCAGGCCGATATGGAAAAACGGGTCGTGAACGGTGTGGTGGCGGTAGTGGGCGATGAGCGTGCCTTCGTCGCGTTGCGGGTGGTAATACTGGGCGGCGTCAAAACCGTAGTCGATAAATATCATGCCGCCGCGTGTGATTTTTTGCGCGAGGGTGAGAATAAAGGCGTATTGGGCGGGGTGTAGCTCGCTGGTGTAGGGGTGTTCGGTTTCGGGAAAGTAGGTGGCGGCTAAACGGAGGAGGTCGGGTTGTTTCAAAGGTTGCGGGCTTTGTTCAAGCTGTCCGTCGGGGTTAACGGAGACGCCGATGTGTTGAAAGGTGTTTTGAGTGCGGCGGATGGTTTCGACAGGCATGGCATCGAGGACTTCGTTGCCGATGATGATGCCGTCGAAGGATTCAGGCAGTTTGGTCAGGTGGATGACTTTTTGTGCCAGTTGTGGGGTGGTGTGTTCGGCGATGAATTGGCGTTGGCGTTCGGCAAGCTCTGGTGAGAGTTCGATGATGTAGTAATGCTTGAGGTCGTCTGAAAGGCTTTTCAATAAGGTGGCGGCGAGATGTCCCGTACCTGCGCCGAATTCGTAGATGTTGCCGGCGGTTTGCGGGAGTAGTTCGGTAAGTTGTCGGGCGAGGGTTTGTCCGAACAATGGGGTGAGGGTGGGAGCGGTGATGAAATCGCCGTCTGTGCCGATTTTGTGGCTGCCTCCGGTGTAGTAGCCGTATTCGGGTGTGTAGAGTGCAAGCTCCATAAATCGTGAGAAAGGAATCCAGTTATTTTGGGCTTTTATTTCCTGTTTGATGATTTCAAATAGTTTGGAACTCGAGGCTTGCGCGGCAGGGGAGGGGAGGGGGAGGTGTGTCTTCATAATTGTTAGATAATGTAAAATTTATGAATTTATTTGTCTATTATAATGTGAACGGAAAAGGGGCGTTTTTTCATTTTTTTATACCATATGTTGTGTCTAAATAATATTTTTAATACTACATATTGTGTTTTTAAAAACCAAATCGGGTAAAATGGGTGGTTCGGCTTGTTTGCTTGTTTGGTTAAAATACTGTTTTTTAATGATTTTGTTGTTGCATATGTACTGGGATTTTAGAGTAAGGCGATTTGACCGAGGCGTTAAAATTTTTTATAGTGTGGGCTAGTGGGGCGATGTGGGTAAAAGTGTCTGCATTGCCCAAAAAATTCCGATTTAAACCGATTAGGACGAAATTGTGTTTGGTGGCGCTCACGAATTGAGTATTGACAGCAAAGGGCGGTTGGCGATTCCTGCCAAGTTCCGCGATATTTTGCTGCGCCATTATACGCCGTCGATTGTGGTTACTTTGGATTCCCGTCAAAAATTGCTGATGTATCCGGAGGCTGAATGGGCAAAGGTTGCCGAGCAGCTTTTGCACCTGAAAACGGCAGGAAATCCGATGTTGCAGCGTTATCAAAATCTGCTGCTGCACAATGCGGATACGCTGGAATGGGACAGTGCCGGCCGCGTACTGATTCCTGCCAATCTGCGCAAACGGGTGGATTTTGAAAAAGACGTTACCTTGGTCGGTCGCGCCAACCGTTTGGAATTGTGGGGCCGTGAGCAATGGGAAGCTGAAATGACTCAGGCTTTGGATGATGATCCTGAAGAGTTGGCATTCCAATTAAGTCAGACGGATTTGCAATTGTGAGTAATGCTGAATATCAACATATCACCGTTTTGTTAAACGAGGCGGTTGATGCTCTGGCGGTTCGTGAAGACGGTATTTATGTAGATGGGACGTTCGGCAGGGGAGGGCACTCCCGATTGATTTTGTCCCGTCTGGGCAGTCAAGGTCGTCTGATTGTGTTTGATAAAGACCCGCAAGCGATTGAGGCGGCGCAAAAGCTGGCTGAGAAAGATGGGCGCGTTACGGTCGTTCATGACGGGTTTTCCAGTTTTCAGACGACCCTGGATAAGCTGGGTATTGAAGAAATAGATGGTGCGTTGTTTGATTTGGGGATTTCGTCCCCGCAGATAGATGACGGCGCACGGGGTTTCAGTTTCCGTTTTGATGCACCTTTGGATATGCGCATGGATCCGACACGCGGAATGTCTGCCGCAGAGTGGATTGCAACAGCATCGGAACAGGATTTGCACGAGGTTATCAAGAATTATGGTGAAGAGCGGTTTAGTCGCCAGATTGCGCGCGCCATTGTTGCGC
>CAUSKT010000154.1:0-2959 GCA_963532335.1 uncultured Neisseria sp.
ACAGAGCGCCTGAATAGGCTTTTATGAGTGTCCAAGATTTGGGGGCCAGTTCAAGGTTTTCAGACGACCTCTTCTATTTTCTGACTATCCGTACCGCTTCATTAGAACTTATGAACCATGCCCAAAGAAACGGCTTTTTGTTCAACAGAACCTGTTTGAGTCGGCGTCAGGCGGGTTTTGCTGCCCAGTTTCATATAGCCGGCATGAGCAAGCATCAAAGTACGTTTGCTGAATTTGTAGGAGGTACCAACTACAACTTGGTCGAATTTATCGACCAGTTTCTCGCCGCTGTTCACGCCTTTTGCCGCCCAGCCGTGGGCGTAAGTGAGGCGCGGGGTCAGATTGCCGAAGGTATAACCCACGGTAACGGCTGCATCGGCGACTTTGACGGCTTCATTTTTACCGGCATCGGCAGTAATGTCAGTGCCTTTGTACGTATTGAAATCATCGGTAAAGTAACCCAGATATTTATTTGCGCTTTCATGGCCTTTGGTATATTGCGCACCTACGCCGACAAACAGGTTGTTTTTGTCGTAGTAACTCTCGATTTTAGCGATTTGCGCGGCTTTGGTTTTACCGTTCTTGTCGGTGTATGCGCCTTTGTAATGGCCATAGGCAAGGTTGGTGGTGAAACCGCTGTTTTCATAAGTCAAACCGGCGGTATATTGCTCTTTGCTGGGTTGTTCGTGCTTATATTTGTCGTCCGGATTGCGGTTGTCGCGTGGCGCGTAGGACGCATTGAACTTGAACCCACCGAACGAAGGGCTATCGTAGCGCACGGATGTGGTGCGCACACCGGTGCGGGTGTTGATGCCCAAACCCATCGCGTTGGTTTTGTACAACCAAGGGTCGATGGTATCCATCTCGTTGAGCATATTGTTCATATTGCCGACGCGGACCTTACCGAACTTGCCTTCCAAGCCGATGAAGGAATCGCGGTTGCCGAAACGCTGGCTGTTGGATTCGCCTAAAATGGAAGTGCGCTGTTCAATTTGCCAGATGGCTTTGAGGTCGTCTGAAAGTTTCTCATTGCCTTTGAAGCCGATGCGCGAGGTATTGTCATTGATACGGGTCGCGGTCGCGCTTTTTTCCGTACCTTCGTTACCTTTGATTTTCACCTGTCCGGAGGTGATGGTGCTTTTGACTTGTCCGTACAGGACAACTTCGGCGGATGCTGCAAAAGGTAGGGCTGCTGCGGTTAAAGTAATCAATATTTTCTTCATGAGTCCTCCTCGAATTTTAAAATTGAGTAAAAATACCAAACTCAATCATAATGATTTATGGATTATTAGACAACTCTTTTTATCTTGAGAAAAATTATTATTTATTTCAAATATAATTTGCATTTCAACAACACGATATCGTAGGAATCTTTAATATTCATCCTTTCTGCAATTTTGTTGGCACAATCCCTATTTTTCCCTTGCCTCAAGATTGAAAATAAGGCAAGTGCAACTTTTTTCAGACGACCTTTTCGGGTCGTCTGAATATTTTTTTGTTTATGAAGAAAACCATAGCGGAAAGCAATGAAAAAACGAAGAAATTTTCCCATCTAAACTATTGCGCCGACAGGGATTTTGCCGTTTAATGCGAACCTGCTGAATCAAGGGCCCGAGGCATATGCCGGCCGCCCCCACAGTTAACCTTTTGTATGCGGACAGTTTGCGCTTGACTGACTGCCGCCGCTGCAACAATCCCCCCTTCCACAAAAGGACTGTACCCATGAAAAAAACTTCAATGGCGGCGGCACTCATCGGCCTCGTCTTGACTGCATGTAGCGGCGGCCAACAAACCGCCGCAGAATCTTCCGCACCTTCTTCCCATACCGCCTCCGACAAGCTCAATATCTACAACTGGTCGGACTACGTCGACCCCGCCACGCTTGAAGCGTTCGAAAAAAATACGCATATCAACGTCCGCTACGACTACTACGACAGCAACGAAGCCCTCGAAGCCAAGCTTTTGACCGGCAAATCCGGTTACGACCTCGTTGCACCGTCCATTGCCAACGTCGGACGCCAAATCAAAGCCGGCGCGTATCAAAAAATCGACAAAAGCCAAATCCCGAACTACGCCAATATCGATGCCGACCTGCTTGCCATGATGGCAAAAGTCGACCCGGGCAACCAATACGCCGTCCCTTATTTCTGGGGCATCAACACGCTCGCCATCAACAAAAAACTGGTCCAAAAAGCCCTAGGGACGGAGCAGCTGCCCGAAAACGAATGGGATTTAGTGTTCAATCCCGAATACACCAAAAAGCTGAAATCCTGTGGCATCAGCTATTTTGACAGCGCCATCGAACAAATCCCGCTCGCGCTGCATTATTTAGGCAAAGACCCGAATACCGAAAACCCCGACGACATCAAAGCCGCCGTCAATATGATGAAAAAAGTGCGTCCCGACATCAAACGCTTCACTTCGTCAGGCTATATTGACGATATGGCGGCGGGCAATCTTTGCGTTTCAGTCGGTTACGGCGGCGATTTGAACATCGCCAAAACACGCGCGCAAGAAGCGAAGAACGGCGTCGAAATCGAAGTGTTAGCACCCAAAAGCGGCGTCGGCATCTGGGTGGATTCCCTGATGATTCCGCGCGATGCCCAAAACACCGCCAATGCGCATAAATACATCAACCACACGCTCGATCCCGAAATCGCGGCGCAAAACGGCAATTTCGTTACCTACGCCCCCGCCAGCCGCCCTGCCCGCGCATTGATGGACGCAAAATATACCGGCGATGCGTCTATCTTCCCGACCAAGGAATTGATGGATAAAAGTTTCATCGTATCGCCCAAATCAACAGATGCAAGCCGCCTGAGCGTCCGCCTGTGGCAATCGCTGAAGGCAGGCAAATAGCCGTTTGATGCGTTGGAAAACTAAAGGTCGTCTGAAAATCAAATTTGGTTTGAACTGCACCCCAAAAGTTGGACATCCCCTCCAACTCACAAGGTGCAGT
>CAUSKT010000155.1:0-2869 GCA_963532335.1 uncultured Neisseria sp.
TTCTCTAAGGTGCTGAAGCACCAAGTGAATCGGTTCCGTACTATCTGTACTGTCCGCGGCTTCGTCGCCTTGTCCTGATTTTTGTTAATCCACTATATTAGAGGTCGTCTGAAAACGGAAAAACTGTTTTCAGACGACCTTTTTGCTGCGGTAGGCTGTTGGTTAATATTGATAGGCGGCGAGTTTGCGCTTGATTTCGGGCAGGGCGGCGCGGGCGGCTTCTTCACCCAGCTGGATGGCGCGTCGTTTTTGGTCGAAACCGCCGATAGAACCCATCTCCAACACTTGCGGTTTGATCACGACGTTTGCCTGACCCAATTCATGTTGGAGCAGCGGAATGCTCATGACGTTGAACGTTTGGTCGAGGTAAGAGAAAAAGCCTTGGTTGACGTTTTTCACCGGACGGGCGGAAATATCGACGGCAATAATGAAATTGGCACCTTGTTTTTTAGCCGCGCTGACGGGAACGGGCTGCGACAGACCGCCGTCAACGTATCGGCGGCCGCCAATCATGGTGGGTTGGAACACGTTGGGGATGGACGCGGACGCGCGGACTGCCTGTCCGACGTTGCCTCGGTTGAAGGCGACGGCTTTGCCGCTTTCAAAATCGGTGGCGACGGCGGCGAATTTAATCGGCAATTGTTGGATGGGGCGGTTGCCGACTTTTTGGTTGATGTAGTTTTGCAGTTTTTCGCCTTTGATGAAGCCGCTGCTGGACAGGGTCAGGTCAACCAAGTCGGTTTTGCCTAAAATTTCGGCTTCGAGTTCGAGGCGGTCGGGCGACATGCCTGAAGCGTACAGGCTGCCGACGATGGAGCCTGCGGATGTGCCGGTCACGACTTTGACGGGAATATTGTTTTCTTTCAATACTTTGATAATGCCGATATGGGCGAAGCCTTTGGATGCGCCGCCGCCGAGCGCGAGTGCGACCACGGCTTTGGGCTTGGCGGTATTCGCGGTATGGGTATGCGGCTTGGCATCCGATTTGTCGGAGGTGTGGCTCGGACAGGCAGCGAGCATGAGTACGACAGACGCTGTCAGCGTAGTGCGCAGTGTTTGAATCAGCAATGGTTTCATTTTCAGACGACCTTTATAGATGGATTTTTGGTTTGGAACATATTGTCAGCCGAATGGCGCGAAACCGGTCGCGGTATGCGCTCCGTCGTGTTTTTATCGGCGTGGCTGCAGTATAGTGGATTAAATTTAAATCAGGACAAGGCGAGGCAACGCCGTACGGGTTTAAAGTTAATCCACTATAAAGTGGCAGAAAACCTGTTGCCCGCTTGGTCATGAAAACAGGCGGAATCAGGGGAACAGGCAATCTGCCATCCGCCTTGTCAGGCGGCACAAGCGGGAAGTTTAGCGCATCGTTATGCCGAAATCAAAAAAGGTCGTCTGAAACCTGATTTTCGGTTTCAGACGACCTTGAAGGTTTATCTTTTTCGACCTTTCTGCTTCGTCATTTTATCCAATTCTTTTTTCATGTCTTCGAAGGCATTCGGGTTGCCGCCAAAATCACGACCTCCGACCTCGCACACAAAAGCAGATAGTATACTAATTGGGGAAATCTCTTTCATTTCAAACCGGTTAGACTCACTTGGAATATCATGCAATAATTCCCCTTTTCCAAAAGGACTACTGTATACCTTCATTGGTTCTGGATTTGAGATATCGATCTTATTCAGACAATCAAGATAATGCTTCTCTATCACAGAAGTTCCCGCCACTTCGCTAACGGTATCATCAAAATTGGTTACCATATCATATACTAACAATTTTGGATTGTTAGGATGATGCCTGATACTTTCCATGTCTACATAAGCCTGACTCCGAGTACCGCCGGACATGGGCAAAAATCTTGGCTTATCGGCAAATTCGGCAAATGCTGAAATTGGCAAACAAATCGCCATCAAAAAAACAGCCAACTTTTTCATTTTATTTTCCTCCGATTAAATCAAGTCGCTCACGACGAATCAATTGGTTATTCGGATAACCTTGAACCGTGCAGTAGAGACTTGTTTTGCCACTTTCCTCTTCCAATACCAACATTTTTTCTACTGTATTTTTCGCAGGTATCGAATTAGGCGTTGCTTGCATATTTGGCTGCCAGCGTAAGGACTTGTGACTATTAATAATAATTTGCGGAGTAGTCGCAAAATTTTCACCCATCGGTTTCAAACCCCATTGTGGGAACTTCGCCATCACATCAGCAGCCTGCGCTTTTTCGATTTCAAACCCCCAGAAATAAAAGATAGGATTTTTACCCGCCTCATTAAATGGTATTTCCAAATTTATTGTCTAGAAACTACTGAAACGTAAGCCTTTTAATGTTATCGGCTTATTAAAACAACCTGTCTTTTCCCATCCTCATCGGCAGCACCTAACTGAAAACGTGCAACCGTTCCTACTTTCTCAATCGGAGCATATTTGCTCAATTGCTCCTGCTCGTTTTTCAAGATATCAAACATAGATGCATCACATTTTACAAATGCGTTCAGCAACTCTTCTTCTGCGCTTCCTGCCCATGCATTTGCTGCAAATGCAAGTGCAGCCATACTCAAATATTTGATAGATCGTTTCATATTTTCTTTCCAAAATTGTCATCAACTAATATTGAATAACCCAAATTCAATTTTATTCCATCATCACATCAAAGTGAAACATAATCTAATTGCTTATTTTTCAGACGACCTTTTGCTTGTCCGCTTTGTCGATCGGTTTTTAATGCTCCCACTCGACGTGTTCGTTGAGGAAACCGCCGCTCTGGTGCGCCCAGAGTTTGGCGTAGAGGCCTTGTTTTTCGAGGAGTTCGGCGTGGCTGCCTTCTTCGATGATGCGGCCTTTGTCCAAGACGATGAGCCTGTCCATC
>CAUSKT010000156.1:0-2867 GCA_963532335.1 uncultured Neisseria sp.
AACCAGCTATCACGGAGTTTGATTGGCCTTTCACCCCTACCCACAGCTCATCCCCTCAGTTTTCAACCTAAGTGGGTTCGCGCCTCCACAATGTTTTACCACCGCTTCACACTGGCCATGGGTAGATCACCCCGCTTCGGGTCCAGAACATGCCACTACACTTCACCCTCATTAGGATTCGCTTTCGCTACGACTACCCCACACACACGGGTTAACCTCGCGACATGCCGCTGACTCGCAGGCTCATTCTTCAAAAGGCACGCCACCACCCCACCAAAAAAGGGGGCTATGACGGATTGTAAGCACACGGTTTCAGGAACTATTTCACTCCCCTCCCGGGGTACTTTTCACCCTTCCCTCACGGTACTAACTACACTATCGGTCACGCCAAGTATTCAGGCTTACCGGGTGGTCCCGGCAGATTCACAGCAGATTCCACGAGCCCGCTGCTACTCGGGAAAAAACGCACACACCCCAACCACATGTCTTCAGGTACCGGACTGTCACCGTCTACGGCAGGCGATTCCACACCACTTCCCCTAACACACAATCCAAGGGTGCCAGCCAGTGGTAGCCAGCCAGACACACGCATCCCACAACCCCCTACACGCAACCCCTACCAAGTATCATCCACGCATAGAGTTTAGCCATCACCTCCGCCTTCGCTCGCCACTACTAACGGAATCACATATTGTTTTCTTCTCCTACGGGTACTGAGATGTTTCACTTCCCCGCGTAACCCCCATACCACCTATTTCATTCAGCAGCAGGTGACCGCACATAACCACGGCCGGGTTTCCCCATTCGGACATCCTCGGATCAACGCTTAATCGGCAACTCCCCGAGGCTTAACGCAGCCCTTCACGTCCTTCATCGGCTTGACATGCCCAGGCATCCACCGTGCGCCCTTACAACAAACACACCACCTATCCAGTGGTGCGCCACACGAAAAACACACACAAAACAACACAAAAGAAATTAAACAGAAAAATGATTTCGCGTCCACTATACAGTTCTCACACAACACCACCCCACCACCAGCAACAAGCATTACCAGCAGACAAGGGCTTAAAGGTTCCACAGCTTATTGTGTGGGACACCCAACAGCCACACCAAGCACCACACCCTAAAAGATACACACCACCAATATTCTCCCTAGAAAGGAGGTGATCCAGCCGCACCTTCCGGTACGGCTACCTTGTTACGACTTCGTCCCAATCGCCAATCCCACCTTCGACCACTCCCCCCACCACAAACGCGGTGGTTAGGCCATGGGCTTCGGGTGTTACCAACTTTCATGACGTGACGGGCGGTGTGTACAAGGCCCGGGAACGTATTCACCGCAGCGTTGCTGATCTGCGATTACTAGCGACTCCGACTTCATGGGGTCGAGTTGCAGACCCCAATCCGAACTGAGGCCGGCTTTAAGAGATTAGCTTCACTTCACAGTGTCGCAACCCGTTGTACCGACCATTGTAGCATGTGTGAAGCCCTGGGTATAAAGGGCATGATGATTTGACGTCATCCCCACCTTCCTCCGAGTTGACCCCGGCAGTTTCTCATGAGTCCCCACCAAAAATGTGCTGGCAACATAAGACAAGGGTTGCGCTCGTTGCGGGACTTAACCCAACATCTCACGACACGAGCTGACGACAACCATGCACCACCTGTACACCAGCCCCGAAGGGAAACGCCATCTCTGACGCGATCTAATGCATGTCAAGCCTTGGTAAGGTTCTTCGCGTTGCATCGAATTAATCCGCATGCTCCGCCGCTTGTGCGGGCCCCCGTCAATTCCTTTGAGTTTTAGCCTTGCGGCCGTACTCCCCAGGCGGGGCGCTTAATGCGTTAGCTACGGCACAGACTGCAAACACACAGCCCACACCTAGCGCCCACCGTTTACAGCATGGACTACCAGGGTATCTAATCCTGTTCGCTCCCCATGCTTTCGCTCCTCAGCGTCAGTAACTGCCCAGTAACCTGCCTTCGCCATCGGTGTTCCTCCTGATATCTGCGCATTTCACCGCTACACCAGGAATTCCAGTTACCCCTACAGCACTCTAGTCGTGCCCGTATCGCCTGCACGCCCGGAGTTAAGCCCCGGAATTTCACAGACGACGCGACACACCACCTACGAGCTCTTTACGCCCAGTAAATCCGGACAACGCTTGCACCCTACGTATTACCGCGGCTGCTGGCACGTAGTTAGCCGGTGCTTCTTCTCCACGGTACCGTCACCCACCAGGTGGGCTTCGTCCCGGGCGAAAGGAGTTTACAACCCGAAGGCCGTCATCCCCCACGCGGCGTCGCTGCATCAGGCTTGCGCCCATTGTGCAATATTCCCCACTGCTGCCTCCCGTAGGAGTCTGGGCCGTGTCTCAGTCCCAATGTGGCCGTCCACCCTCTCAGGCCGGCTACCCGTCGCCGCCTTGGTAGGCCATTACCCCACCAACAAGCTGATAGGCCGCGGGCTCATCCCACACCGCAAAAGCTTTCCACCATGACCCCTACGCCATGGTCGTATGTGGTATTAGACCCAGTTTCCCAGGCTTATCCCACAGTGCGGGGCAGATCACCCACGTGTTACTCACCCGTTCGCCACTCGAGTACCCACCACCAAAAAGTGGTGGGCCTTTCCGTTCGACTTGCATGTGTTAAGCACGCCGCCAGCGTTCGTCCTGAGCCAGGATCAAACTCTCCAACCACAACACACCATGCGCATACTGCACAAAAATGCGTGTTGTGCACAAAAACAAAAACAAAATAAAAGATAGTGTTTCAAGCGTGTATCTCTTGACAAGAGCAACACACCCCACCACAGGCGGGGTGTGCGACACCCACACAACAACACTAGTAGTGTGTGGGTG
>CAUSKT010000157.1:0-2846 GCA_963532335.1 uncultured Neisseria sp.
CCGTGCAGGCATTGGTGTTCAAAGTCTTTGCCTTTGCCCATTTGGTAAATCGCGCCCAAGGTGTAGGCGTTGTGGGTGGCGAATTGCGGGAACACGGCGTCTTGCGCGTCCAGCAGTTTGCGCGCGCAGGCGAGGTAGGAAATATCGGTATGGACTTTGCGGGTGTAGGTCGGATAGCCGTCCAGGCCGTCCACTTGCGCCCATTTGATTTCGCTGTCCCAGTACGCGCCTTTAACGAGGCGGATCATCAGTTTTTGATTGTTGCGGCGGGCAAGGTCAATCAGATAGTCGATGACAAAGGGGCAGCGTTTTTGATATGCCTGAACGACAAAGCCGATGCCTTTGTAACCGGCTAAATCGGGGTCGGAAACGAGTGCCTCCATCAAATCCAAAGACAGCTCCAAACGGTTGGCTTCTTCGGCGTCGATATTGATACCGATATCGTATTTTTTACCCAAAAGGAACAACTCTTTCAGACGAGGCAAGAGTTCGCTCATCACGCGTTCGTGTTGGGCGCGCGAGTAGCGCGGATGGATGGCGGAAAGTTTGACGGAAATGCCGTTGCCTTCATAAACACCTTGTCCGGCGGCGTCTTTGCCGATGGCGTGAATGGCTTGAACGTAGTCGTTGTAATAGCGGTCGGCATCTTCTTGGGTGTAGGCGGCTTCGCCCAACATATCGAAGGAGAAGCGGTAGCCCATTTTTTCGCGCTCTTTGCCGTTTTGCAGCGCTTCTTCAATGGTTTGTCCGGTAACAAACTGTTTGCCCAACAGGCGCATGGCGTAGTTCACGCCTTGGCGGATCAGGGGGGCGCCGCCTTTGCTGACGAGACGGTTCAGAGCCGAACCCATCTGCTTGTCGCTCGGCGCGGTCAGTTTGCCGGTAATCAGCAAGCCCCATGCGGCGGCGTTGACGAACAGGGACGGGCTGTTGTTCAAATGGCTTTTCCAGTTGCCTTCGGAAATTTTGTCGGCAATCAGGCGGTCGCGCGTCGCATTGTCGGGAATGCGCAGCAAAGCTTCCGCCAGACACATCAGCGCAATGCCTTCTTCGCTGGAGAGCGAAAACTCGTGCATCAGCGCATCCACCCCGCTGGCTTTGGTGCGGCTGGCACGAACCTGCGTAACCAAACGGCGCGCGAGTTCGGACGCCGCCCGACGCTCCTCATCGCTCATCTGGGCGCGTTGCAGCATATCCTGAACGGCTTCGATTTCGTCGCGGCGGTAAGCATCGGTAATCGCTTGGCGCAGTGGCGTTTGTGTCGGAAAAGCAAAGTCAAACATTTTAAGGTTCTCCAAAGTTTTTATGATGATTTTCAGACGACCCCATCCCTTTTCGAGGTCGTCTGAAAAGATTTAAAGCATATAGATAATATCTTAATAAATTTATAAGGGTCGGACAAGCAATTTATCTCAAAAACAGGATTTTTTGCTTTGATAAAAAGCAGATAAAGCCCAAAGAGTGCATTATCCGCATGAGCATCAATATAAAAATAAAACCTGCCTTCCCGTATAAAAATTCAGACGACCTACGGTCAACGGCAGGTCGTCTGAAAACACTTATTTCGCCTCGCGGTATTCTGTGTCCGCTTTTTCAAAACGTTCTTGGATTTCACGAGACGGCTCTTTGTCGGTCAGTGAAACCAGAACAGCGATAATCAAGCAGGCGATGAAGCCGGGGACGATTTCGTACATAGTCCAAATACCGGTTTCATGTGCAGCCAAAGCAGGTTTTTTGACCCACTCCACCCACGCCACCACAGTCAGCGCGCCGGCAATCATGCCCGACAAAGCGCCGTATGCCGTAATGCGTTTCCACAATACCGACAGAATCACAATCGGACCAAACGCCGCGCCGAAACCTGCCCACGCATAAGATACCAAGCCTAAAACTTTGCTCTTAGGGTCGGACGCAATCAGAATAGAGATAATGGCAATCGCCAATACCATCAGACGGCCCACCCATACCAATTCTGATTGCGGCGCATTTTTGCGCAAAAAGCCTTTGTAGAAGTCTTCGGTAATCGCGCTGGAGCAAACCAAAAGCTGGCAAGACAAAGTGGACATGACCGCCGCCAAAATCGCGCTCAAAATAATGCCTGCAATCCAAGGGTTGAACAATAAAGTAGAAAGCGCGATGAAGATACGTTCGTGGTTGCCGTGCATGGAAGCGGTTTGGTCGGGGTTTGCACCAAAATACGCAATGCCGAAATAGCCGACCGCCACTGCGCCTGCCAGACACAACACCATCCAAGTCATACCGATGCGGCGTGCGGATACCAGTGATTTCGCGCTTTCAGCCGCCATAAAGCGCGCCAAAATGTGCGGCTGACCGAAATAGCCCAAGCCCCATGCGGCGGTGGAAATTATGCCGATGACGGTCGTGCCGGCAAGCAGGCTGTTATATTCCTTGCCCGTACCTGCGGCAACGCTTTGAATCGCGGCAGACATTTGTTCTGCACCGCCTAGACCCAAATACACCATTACAGGCGTCAAAATCAGCGCAAAAATCATCAAAGAGGCTTGCAGCGTATCCGTCCAACTGACCGCCAAGAATCCGCCCAAGAAGGTATAGGCAATGGTTGCACCCGCACCCAGCCACATCGCCTGCTTGTAAGTCATGCCTTCAAACAGGCTTTGGAACAAAGTTGCACCCGCCACAATGCCCGAGGCGCAATAAATCGTGAAGAAAAACAGAATAATCAGCGCGGAAACCACTTTCATCAAATGTCCGCCCGCGCCGAAGCGGTGGAAGAAATAATCCGGCAGCGTCAGCGCATTATTGGCATATTCGGTATGTACGCGCAGACGGCCCGCCACCAAAAGCCAGTTGAAATACGCGCCGAT
>CAUSKT010000158.1:0-2813 GCA_963532335.1 uncultured Neisseria sp.
GCCCGTGGAACTTCCCGCTCGCCATCTTTACCGGCGAAGTCGTTTCCGCATTGGCGGCGGGCAACACCGTTATCGCCAAACCTGCCGAACAAACCAGCCTGATTGCCAGCTACGCCGTTTCCCTGATGCACGAAGCGGGCATCCCGACTTCTGCCTTGCAACTTGTCCTCGGCGCAGGTGATGTCGGTGCGGCACTGACGGGCGATCCGCGTATCGGCGGCGTGATTTTCACCGGTTCGACTGAAGTGGCGCAACTGATTAACAAAGCCCTTGCCAAACGCGACGACAGCCCCGTATTGATTGCCGAAACCGGCGGTCAAAACGCCATGATTGTCGATTCCACCGCGCTGCCCGAGCAGGTTTGCTTGGACGTGCTCAACTCCGCCTTCGACAGCGCGGGACAACGCTGCTCAGCCCTGCGTATCCTTTGCGTCCAAGAGGACGTTGCCGACAAGATGCTCGCCATCATCAAAGGCGCGATGGACGAATTGGTCGTCGGCAAACCCATTCAGCTCACTACCGACGTGGGTCCCGTCATCGATGCCGAAGCGCAGCAAAACCTGCAATCGCACATCAATAAAATGAAAGGCGTTGCCAAGTCTTACCACGAAGTCAAAGCCGCCTCCGACGTTGATCCTGCAAAATCCACTTTCGTGCTGCCGATTTTGTTCGAACTCAACAACTTGAACGAACTCACCCGCGAAGTCTTCGGTCCTGTGCTGCACGTTGTCCGCTACCGCGCCGACGAGCTTGACCAAATCATCGACCAAATCAACAGCAAAGGCTACGCGCTCACCAGCGGCGTACACAGCCGTATCGAAGGCACGGTCAAACGCATCCGCGAACGCATCGAAGCGGGTAACGTTTACGTCAACCGCAACATCGTCGGCGCCGTCGTCGGCGTACAACCGTTCGGCGGACACGGTATGTCAGGTACCGGTCCGAAAGCAGGCGGTTCGTTCTATCTGCAAAAACTGACCCGCATCCCCGAATGGGTTGCCCCGCCGCTGAGCCGCATCGGGCAAGCGGACGAAGCCGCGCTCAAACGCCTCGAAGCCCTGATTCACAAGCTGCCGTTTAATGCGGAAGAGAAAAAATCAGCGGCATCGGCATTGGGACACGCCCGCATCCGCACCCTGCGCCAAGCAGAATCCGTCTTGGTCGGACCGACCGGCGAACGCAACGCCATGAGCTGGCGCGCGCCCAAACGCGTCTGGGTACACGGCGGCAGCCTCCTGCAAGCCTTCTGCGCCCTGACCGAACTTGCCGCCGCAGGCATCGTAACCGTCGTCGAACCCGACAGCCCGCTTGCCTCCTACACCGCCGACCTCGAAGGCCTGCTGCAAGTCAACAGCAAACCCGAAAGCACAGGCGTGCACCACGTCGCCGCCCTAAGCACGCTGGACAGCAGCCGCAAGCAAGAACTGGCAAACCGCGACGGCGCACTCATCCGCATCCTCCCGTCCGAACAAGGCTTGGACATCTTGCAAGTGTTTGAAGAAATCTCTTGCAGCGTCAACACCACAGCCGCCGGCGGCAACGCCAGCCTGATGGCCGTTTCCGACTAAAAGGACTGAATAAACGCTAGAGCGTTTGAACAAAGGTCGTCTGAAAACGTTAGCGAAACCCGCTAAGTCCGTTTTTCAGACGACCTTTTTATATAGTGGATTAAAATAAAAATGAGACAAGGCGGCAACGCCCGCCGTGTACGGGTAGTACATAAGGGCGTTGGCAACGCTGTATCATTGCAATTTTAATCCACTATACTTTGATGAAAAGTTGGATTCGTTATAGTGGATTAACTTTAAATCAGGACAGGGCGACGAAGCCGCAGACAGTACAGATAGTACGGAACCGATTCACTTGGTGCTTCAGCACCTTAGAGAATCGTTCTCTTTGAGCTAAGGCGAGGCAACGCCGTACCGGTTTAAAGTTAATCCACTATAACTTATGCCTTCAAAAATGAAGCAGAAATTTGAGTGATATCGCGGATAAGATGAGGAGGCAACTTATTCCGGTTATTTCGACAAATAGGGATAACGGCAGGCAAATACCCTACTTCTATTTCAATTCACATCAACAAAAAAGGAAGAAACCGAGGTTTCTTCCTTTTGCATTTAAGGTCAAATTTTAACCGCCGAAATCATCCAAGAGGATGTTTTCATCTTCCACGCCCAAGTCTTTGAGCATTTTGATGACGGACTGGTTCATGATTGGCGGGCCGCACATATAGAATTCGCAGTCTTCCGGTGCTTCGTGGTTTTTCAGGTGGTTTTCGTAAACCACGTTGTGGATGAAGCCTGTGTAGCCGTCCCAGTTGTCTTCCGGCAGCGGGTCGGACAAGGCAACGTGCCATGTGAAGTTCGGGAATTCTGCTGCGAGTTGGTCGAAGTCTTCAACATAGAACATTTCGCGTTTGGAGCGTGCGCCGTACCAGAAGGTGATTTTGCGTTTGGAGTTCAAACGTTTCAACTGGTCGAAAATGTGGGAGCGCATCGGAGCCATACCTGCACCGCCGCCGATGAATACCATTTCCGCATCGGTGTCTTTGGCGAAGAATTCGCCGAACGGGCCGGAGATGGTTACTTTGTCGCCAGGTTTTAGCGACCAAATGTAGGACGACATTTGTCCCGGAGGCGCATCGGGTACGCGCGGAGGCGGCGTGGCGATACGCACGTTCAGCATGATGATGCCTTTTTCTTCTGGATATGAAGCCATGGAGTAGGCGCGCAAAATCGGCTCGTCCACTTTGGAAACGTATTGCCACAGATTGTATTTGTCCCAGTCTTCGTGATATTCCTTAGGAATGTCGA
>CAUSKT010000159.1:0-2810 GCA_963532335.1 uncultured Neisseria sp.
TACCGGCCTGTCACGCCGGGGGTCGCGGGTTCGAGCCCCGTCCGCCGCGCCAAATTTTAAAAATACCGGCTTTTGCCGGTATTTTTTTGCGTGTAAGAAACGAACGTAGAAAAAGAGCGGTATTTAGTTTTTCAGACGACGTGCATTAGGAAGGTCGTCTGAAAAGCTTCAATCAGCGTTCTCATCGCGTTTATCATACTTTCTCAGGAAAATCACTGTCCAAATCAAGCTGATTAAAATACTGCCAAAAAAGGCAATCTCAAAGAAAACAACCAAATCCCCGAGGCAGCCGACTCCGCAATTTCCGCTATTACTGCTCAGAAAATCATTAATATAAGCGACAACATAAAGAATTGCCACAAACTCAGGAATAGCCATCAACCAAATACCTAAAACATTCAACCATTTCATCAGCGTCTTACAACCTCTTTTTTAGCATTTAGGCAGTATATATGACGGTATGACAGAAGACAATGCACCAGCGATGGCCACATACAGGCTGAACAGCCCGAATGCCGAAAAAGAAAAGATTCCCCCCCCTTCCACTCCATCATCTGAAGGAGAATCAAAGAGGAAAAAATCCAATAATAAAATGCCACAAAACCTGCCGCTTTCAGACGACCTACTAGATTGTTGAGACTTAACCCAATCTACACTTACTGCTTCGATAACTATAGTGGATTAAATTTAAACCAGTACGGCGTTGCCTCGCCTTGCCGTACTATTTGTACTGTCTGCGGTTTCGTCGCCTTGTCCTGATTTAAATTTAATCCACTATACATGAAAGTAGATATCAAATTATTGATATTTTTCTTGAAGAAATTGATTAAAGTTTAAAAAAAAGCTATTCAATGCTATTTCTTCATCTTGATAGAGCAGAAATAGCAATTTGTCCCATGAAACGCTATATTGATCAATGTTGAACTTTTCTTGAATCCAATCGGCAAACTCTATCAGTATTTCTGAATTCTCTGTTTGTTTAGGATTTCTAAAATGCCAACCATCTAGAAAAGCTTTTAAGCAAAAAATACTATTGCGTCCAATATACATTACCGGCCTTTTTTCTATTTCTAAAATAAGCTTTACAATGTTATTTTGCATTTTTAGTCTTTCTTAAAAAACCACCGAATACTCCATAATCTTTCTTCGTAAACTCTGCGAACAGCATTTACTCTACCCCGCCGCACTACAAGATTCGTATCCCTTTTCTTTTTTAAAAAGTCGTCTGAAAACAACAAGCCTAGGTAAAATCGCCGTTTACTCCTACAAAAACCCCTCTTCCTGCAAAAACTTCTCCAACTTCTCCGCAAATGCCTTATACCCCGCCGCGTTGGCGTGTATTTGGTCGGATTTCAACTTTTCATCACTCAAAATCTCAGACCATGCGTCGCCGAACAAGGGAATTTTGTATTGTTCGGCAAGCTCCTGATAAAGCGGGTGATCGCTCAAATGACCGAACAATGCGCCGACGCTCAGGTGCGGTACGCCCACCAAGACGGCGGGGATGTTTTCCTTCTGCACGCCTTCGATGATTTTGGCGATATTGGCACGGGTTTCGGCTTCGGGAAATTTACGCAAGAAGTCGTTGCCGCCTATGCCGATAATCACAAGCTTGGGTTGGCGTTGCAACAGCGCGGGCAGGCGCGACAGGGCTTGTGCGGAGGTATCGCCGGAAATGCCGCCATTGATGATGTCCCAACCGGTCAGCTTTTGCAGTTGCGCAGGATAGGATTCGTCAGGATTTGCGCCGTAGCCGTAGGTAAGCGAATCGCCCAAAGCCAGTACGGTACTGCCTGCGGCAATTTTCGTCTGCTTCTTGCCGGATTTACTGCCGCAAGCTGCAAGCAGCAAAACGCTTGCGTAAGTAAGGAATGTTCTTCGTGTGAGCATATTTTGTTTCTGATTTTCTAAAATATTGCGGAAGCTGCCGCGTTAATTTTGTACATCTTAATCTACAAGCCGGAAGCTGACTGGAATGTTAAACTGTGACCAAACAGGTTTTCCGTTTTCTACGCTAGGCAGAAAAATATTTCTCATTACACCTTTCCTTGCTGCATTATCCAACCTGTTGGAACCCGAACGTTTCACCACCTTGACGCTGTCCAATTTGCCCTCAGGCGAAACTACGGCCCCCAATATAACACTACCTTCTTCCCCATTTTCCTCCGCCGCCGGAGGATAGGGTATGGTGGTCATCTGACGGTACATCCCGCCTCTATAGTTATCGTTTTCCCCATAGAGCAAGTAAATATGTTCCGCATAAGACGGAACGTTTTGACACACGCTCTGCACCTCGCCATTTGCATCGGTTTGATTAGAGCAAGTTTTAGCAGGTTCATATCGCTTCGGACGCTTCTGCGTTAATGCAGCTTTGCACAATGCGCTTCCTGCCGACTGATCTCGGCACACTGCGCCATCAACCCTGCCTTTTTCATTAATGACGGACAACACCGGCAACACGCCGCCCTTACGCCTGTCAGGTGTCGGAACAACCGCAACCTGTGGCTTTACCGCCTGCGGACGTTTTAAGATTTCTTCGACAGGCGGCAGTTTTTTGTCCGACATGGTGGAACATGCAGTCAGAAGAGTGGACAGTATCAAAAGTGTTAAAGCGGATGGTTTGAACATGTTCATTTTTTGTTTTCTTTATGTTTGATGATTTATCTTGTGGCGTGATTAAAAAGATTATGACATAGAAAATATGGAAAAGCTGAATTTCAAAGGACAAAGTTTGCCTCAAGGTCGTCTGAAAATAGTTATAGTGGATTAACTTTAAACCAGTACGGCGTTGCCTCGCCTTAGCTCAAAGA
>CAUSKT010000160.1:0-2760 GCA_963532335.1 uncultured Neisseria sp.
CGATCAAAGGCTCAGGTGGCTGGAGAAAAGACTGCGTAGTGATGATGAGTCGGTTGGGTCGATTGCATGTCGCTGTCTGTGGAAGGCGCTGAAGAGTCAGGACTTTAGATCGGAATACAACTTTGAATTCGGGGCCAGAAAGCGTGATTTTGGTTGGGAACCTACTGACGAGGAAAAGGAGGATTGGTATGTGAGGTTCATCGATCTGTCGGTCAAGGCCGTGGAGGGGGCTCTGCCAGTTGCGCCGGGGATTAAGAATATCTTGGCAGGACGCTTTCGTGACCTCTGGGCGGTGGCTATAAAGGCAGGTGGTGTCAAAGATAGCTTGTCGCGTGCCGTTAAGTCATTTGCGGAATCGGGTTGTGAGGATGGTTGGAAGGAGGGGTGGGTCGCCATTCGAGAGACTATCTTCCGTGATGGAAAGAAGATGGCGGAGGCGGATCGGAATGTGCTGAATGAGCTTGAGGAGGTTGCTCGCCCACAAAGGCTACTGTCTTTATTGTGGGTTTTGCTGTTTGGCAACCATTTGTGGATAGTCTTTTCTGATGCGTCTGACTCATCCGAACGCGAGGGCGATGCGGTTGAGCTAGCCAAGAAATATGGGAAAGATTTGGCAAAATCAGAACCTCTTTCTCCGGAAGCGATGCGTCTTGCAACAGAAGGCGGGCGACATGGTGATTCGGCTGTCCAGTATGCCTTGGGTAAGAGCATGGCCGTCCACGCACCTGATGTGAAAAAAATATGGGATGCATTGCTGGAGGGGTTTGAGTCATGGGCTGAGGTAGAAAGGGACGCAACCGTTTTGAAGGGATACCTGGAGGGAGTGTTTGAACGCGATGTCATGCTATTCAACAGACTCCTGGATGAGGCGATGGGGCGGCCGTCGCTTGTCAGGTACGTTCCTTCTTTACAGTCGTGTGCGCCTCTTGATGACTTGGGGCGGGATCGCCTTCTGGCCTTGATGAATCGCCCAGGTGTTTGCGCCATGGACTTTTGGTACGGTTGGGGCAGGCGGGCTGGAGAGCCGCTTTCCGATGGAAGCTATCCTGACGAGCGGGTTGCCTCGGTTCTGCTGGGCTTGCTTCGGATGAAGGATGGATCGTTTGCAGCAATCCAAGTATTGTCGCAATATGTTTTTGAGAGGAACTCTCGGGTTGATCGATGCCTCTCTGAGGTGGCTTACAAGGTTCTGGAGTCCGTCTTGTTGGGCATTAAAGATGATAACGTTGGGCTGGGTCGCTTTGATGGTCTTGTATATCCTGTTAAGAGAGTCATCAAGTTCTTTCTTGGGCCTTCGGCGGGCGTCGATGTTGAGGATAGGGAGATTCGGGCGCGTCATATCATGCAGCGCTTGATGGATGAGGTTGGTCCGAGGCTTATTTTTCTTGTTCCAAATATTGATGAAATTCTGAGGGCTTTCTGCTGTGTTCAGGGTAAGGTTGTCTTGGATTTTATGGTGGGTGATGATGATGGTGGTGAGGCGGAATGTCGTCGATTTAATCTGAGGAAAGGGGGTTTTTATGGTGACGGAGATAATCCGCTGATGGATCTTCCTGTAGATACTTTGCTTCAATGGTGTCAGTCTAAGGGTAAGGATCGCTGGACTCGCGCCGCAAACACGGTTCCCGTGATATTGCCAGTCACGGAAGATGGGGCTGAGAGTAGATGGCAGTGGTCTCCTCTGGCGGTCGACTTGCTTGATAACGCTCCCAATCCGTGCCAGGTCGCGGAAGCTCTGGTGAAGCGCATTCACCCTGATTCCTTGGCTGGTGTCACGTCTCAGCTCCTTAGGGAACGATTGCCGCTACTGGATCGTCTTTCCGGGATGTTGGGTTCTAAGTGCTCAGACAAAATGGAAGGATGGAGGAATGAACTACTGGATAAGATAGACGAAGAGAAAAAACGGGAAGCGAGGGAGGAGGCAGCGCGCCAGAACGAGCAGGCACGTTTTGAGTAGCCAAGACAGACCTGCCGCCTTGACCCCGAGCGACCTACAATAGCCTCATTCCCCATAACAAGCCCCGCGCCAGCCCCCATTTCCGGCGTTCATGCCACCGGGCCCTGGCGCAGCAGCCTACAGGAGCACCGCATGAGCACGATTCTCGATCTGCAGCCCGCATCGGTCTGGCACTATTTTCACCAGCTCACGCAGATTCCGCGGCCTTCGCATCATGAGGAGGCGGTCCAGCAGTTTGTGCTGGACGAGGCGGCGCGGCTGGGGCTGTCGGCCGAGCGCGATGCGGTGGGCAACGTCCGGGTTCGCAAGCCGGCCAGTGCCGGGCATGAGGGGGCACCGGGCGTGATCCTGCAGGGGCACCTGGACATGGTGCCGCAGAAGAACGCCGACAAGGTGCACGACTTCACGCGCGATCCGATCACGACGCAGGTGCATGCAGACGGCCGGTTGTCGGCCGATGGCACGACGCTGGGGGCGGACAATGGCATCGGGGTGGCGCTGATTCTGGCCGTGCTGGCCGACAAGACGCTGGTGCATCCGCCGCTGGAGGCGCTGTTCACGTCGTCGGAAGAGACGGGGATGGTGGGCGCGAAGGGGCTGCAGGGCGGCTGGCTGAAGGGGCGCTATCTCATCAATCTGGATTACGAGGACGAGGGCGAGCTGTGCATCGGCTGCGCGGGTGGTGTGGATGGAAGCTACACCCTGCCGTACACCACGCGGGCGGTGCGGATGCCGGGCTATCGGCTGGTGGTGCGCGGTCTGCGCGGCGGGCACTCGGGGGTGGACATCCACCGGCTGCGCGG
>CAUSKT010000161.1:0-2726 GCA_963532335.1 uncultured Neisseria sp.
GCTTTTATGAGTGTCCAAGATTTGGGGGCCAGTTCAGTTTTCAGACGACCTTTTTCATATTTTATAGTGGATTAACTTTAAATCAGGACAAGGCGAGGTAACGCCGTCCTGGTTTAAAGTTAATCCACTATATTAAAGTCAAAATGGATGAAGCAGCCCATCTTGTTATGCCTTATTTTGTGCTGCCGAAAATTGGATATTGTTAACAATATTATCGAGTCTGATATGCGGTCGTTGCTGTTTTTAAAGCATCAGCCTGATGATATAAAATTTCAGACGATTTTTTTAAAAACAAAGGCTTTAGTTTTAGTAGCCGATTTTGGCGGCGATATCGGACAACGAGGTGTCAGGTTTCAGAGGTCGTCTGAAAATAAATTCATATATAAATTAATCAATTTTGAAAATACTGACTACATGCTATTACATTTCATTTGGAAATTGGTTATAGTTACAACTGTGAAGCCCTTAAATTTCAACCAGACATAAGAAGGAAGAGAAATGTCCCAATCCGCCGCAAAAGAAACCCTTAACCCTTTCGAAATCGCCCGAAAACAGGTCAAAACTGCCTGCGACCGACTCAATGCCGACCCTGCGGTGTATGAAATCCTGAAAAGCCCGCAACGCGTTTTGGAAGTTACCTTCCCCGTCAAACTCGACAACGGCACGGTCAAAACCTTCACTGGCTACCGTTCGCAACACAACAATGCCGTCGGCCCGTACAAAGGCGGCGTGCGCTTCCACCCCAATGTGAATCTGGACGAAGTCAAAGCCCTGTCGATTTGGATGACCATCAAATGCTGCGTTGCGGGCATTCCTTACGGCGGCGGCAAAGGCGGCATTACTTTGGATCCGCGCGATTATTCCGAAGCAGAGTTGGAACGCATTGCACGCGCTTATTCCGAAGCCATTTCCCCGCTCATCGGCGAGAAAATCGATATTCCTGCACCTGACGTGAACACCAACGGCAAAATCATGTCGTGGATGGTTGATGCCTACGAAAACGTCGTTAAAAAATCCGCGCCTGGCGTGTTCACCGGCAAACCGGTCGAATTCGGCGGCTCTTTGGCGCGTACCGAAGCGACGGGTTACGGCGTGAACTTCGCTGCCGTTCAAGCTTTGGAAAAACTCGGCAAAGACGTCAAAGGCGCGACCTACGCCATTCAAGGCTTCGGCAATGTGGGCTATCACACAGGCTATTACGCGCATCAATCCGGCGCGAAAGTCGTCGCCGTTTCCACCGTCGATGTCGCCATCTACAACGAAAACGGCTTGGATATGGAAGCCCTCTTCAAAGAGTTCCAAGAAAAAGGTTTCATTACCAACGAAGCGGGTTACGGCAAAGAAATCAGCAACGCCGAACTCTTGGCATTGGATGTGGACGTACTCGCCCCTTGCGCGCTGGAAAACCAATTGACTTCTGAAAACGCGGGCAAAGTACGCGCCAAAATCGTGGTCGAAGGCGCAAACGGCCCGACTACACCTGAAGCCGATGCCATCCTGCGTCAAAACGGCGTATTGGTCGTGCCCGATATTCTGGCGAACTGCGGCGGCGTGGTCGTTTCCTATTTTGAATGGGTGCAAAACCTGCAAGGCTATTACTGGGAATTTGACGAAGTTCAGGAAAAAGAAACCGTCGTCCTGCGCCGCGCGTTCCGCGATATTTGGAATCTGGCGCAAGAGTATGATGTAGACCTGCGTACCGCGTCTTACATGATGAGTATCCGCCGCGTTGAAAAAGCGATGAAGCTGCGCGGTTGGTACTGATCAAATTTTGAAGCGTTAGTGTGAGAAAAGGTCGTCTGAAAAATTTTCAGACGACCTTTTGGTTATGGCGGATAAGGTTAGATCATGGCGGAAGGAAATCCTAGTGTGATTTGATTTTCCCTCAATTGGCTTGCTATTTCTATTCAGAAATTACATGTCTACCATTATTCACGTAGTCTATAGGTGTGAAATGTATGGGTAACTCTGCATTCCTAATAGAAAAAATGTAATTCTTATAAAATAAACTATCTATGGAATGAATGTCTATTTCTAAAATATCTCTTTTAAATTTTTGAGCAATTTTTGTGCATTCTTTCTCATCAACATTTTTCCCAAGGAAGAAAAATAAAATTGACAATAACAAACAATAGCAACATCTAAATTGATGCAAGGAAGAATTAATAAAAATTGGTTCTTTAATATTTGAAATATAAAATGGAATTAGCCATATTTCTTTGTTTTTATTTATCGCAAAAAAACCATTATTATTTCTTCCGAAAACAATAAATTCATCTTTTTTATCGTTCTCAACGAGAACTTCCTCATCTTTAAATTTTATGAATTCAAATTTGTCTTTGTAATAATTTTCCAATTTTGAATATTCATTATTTGCCATGTCATTTAATAATTCAGAAAATGAAAAAATTTTTCTATTAAACTTTTTCAAGATTCTATATTCTGTTCCTTTTAAATCAATCTCGTTAATAATCATATGAATTTATCCTGTAAATTTTTGCATCGACCTAATAATTTTTAGTGAGGTCTTGAAAGTATAATACTCTAAAAACAGTAAGGTAGATTGGTTTAGAAAGACAACTTTTAAAAGGGTCGTCTGAAAACCATTTTTCAGACGACCCTGTATGGTTTGATGATCGATGCGGTAAGGTATGTTTGATGTAACACCTATTATAGTCAATTAAAATCAAAATAGGACAGTAACGCATCGTCAAATCGGGCGTAAT
>CAUSKT010000162.1:0-2658 GCA_963532335.1 uncultured Neisseria sp.
CTGAAACACAGATAGGTCGTCTGAAAACTTGGTTGGACGAAGTTTCTATCGAAGGCGAGAATAATACATTTGCGCAGCCGGCTTCAGAAGAAAGTCAAAATACAGTTTCAGCGGAATCGAAACCCCAACAAACCGGTACTGCAGGACAAAACGATGCGCTTGCACGTTTTACCGTCAATTTAACTGAAAAAGCTGCCCAAGGCGGTATTGACCCAGTATTTGGACGCGAAACTGAAATCCGTCAAATGATGGATATTCTATCGCGTCGTCGCAAGAACAATCCGATTTTGGTTGGCGAACCGGGTGTCGGTAAAACTGCATTGGTAGAAGGTTTGGCATTGAAAATCGCTTCGGGCGAGGTGCCTAAGATATTGGAGAACGCCCAAGTATTGGTGTTGGACTTAGGTCTTCTGCAAGCGGGCGCGGGTGTGAAAGGCGAATTTGAACAACGCCTACGCAATGTCATCGAGGCCGTTCAAAATTCTGAAGAACCCGTTTTATTATTTATCGACGAAGCTCATACGTTAATCGGTGCAGGAAATAGCGCGGGCGGTGCAGATGCTGCCAACCTCTTAAAACCAGCTTTGGCGCGGGGTGAGTTGCGTACTATCGCAGCGACAACCTGGAGCGAATATAAACAATACTTTGAAAAAGACGCCGCGTTGGAACGCCGTTTCCAAATGGTCAAAGTTGACGAACCCGATGATGAGGCTGCGTTCACCATGCTCCGCGGTTTGAAACAACGTTATGCCGCTTACCATAAAGTGCATATTCAGGACTCCGCCGTCATCGCAGCCGTACAACTTTCCCGAAAATACATTACCGGCCGCCAGCTGCCGGACAAAGCCGTAGATTTGTTGGATACGGCAGCCGCACGCGTCCGCATGAGTTTGGATACCGTGCCTCATATTTTCGGTTTGATGGATGCCCAAATTTCTTCACTGCAGCGCGAGCTGGAGGCATTGGATGCCGACAAGCAATTAGGTCGTCTGAATGCTTCGCAGCAAGATAACATTCGACAAGTTGAGCAAGAGATTGCCCAGTTGAATGAAGAGCGCGAGGAAATGAACCGCCGATATCAGGAAGAAAAACAATTGGCAGATGAAATCCAATCCTTGATGGAAGCTGCCAAGAATACAGAATTGACTTCTGAAGAGCGACAAGCCGCGCAACACAACTTGACCGAGAAACAGCAACAGCTTGATGCCGTTGTCGCCGGTAAACCGTTGATTTTCACCAGCGTTGATGAAACCGTAATCGCCGATATTATCGCCGATTGGACGGGTGTCCCCGCAGGCAGCGTCCTCAAAGACGAACTGGCAAACCTGCTGCAACTGGAAAGCCTGCTTGAGAAACGCGTGGTTGGGCAAAGTGAAGCCATTCATGCTATCGCGCAAAGTTTGAGAGCCGCTAAAGCCGGTTTGAAAACCAACGATTCCCCATTGGGCGTATTCCTGTTGAGCGGTCCGTCCGGCGTAGGTAAAACAGAAACGGCGCTGGCTTTGGCAGATGCGCTGTTCGGCGGCGAAAAATCGCTGATTACCATCAACCTGTCCGAATACCGCGAAGCGCATACCGTTTCCCAACTCAAAGGCTCGCCTCCGGGTTATGTCGGTTATGGCGAAGGCGGCGTTTTGACCGAAGCAGTACGTCAGAAACCTTACAGCGTCGTATTATTGGACGAAGTTGAGAAAGCCCATAAAGACATTCTCAACCTCTTCTACCAAGTTTTCGACAAAGGCATGATGCGTGACGGCGAAGGTCGGGAAATCGATTTCAAAAATACCGTTATCCTGATGACGTCAAATTTGGGTGCGAACGAATTGACCCAATTGCTGCAACCGCAAGAGCCTGAAGAAACCGAAGAAGCTGTTGCAGAAGAAGGTAAAGAGCAAAACACGCAAGAGCAGATTGTGGACACTGAAGTCGAACTTTCTGCACAAATGCCGGATGGCTCGTCTGAAAACGCCTGCGTTTCAGACGACCCTGTTGAAACCGATGAAACGCCTGAATTTAGTCTGGAAGAGTTGGCAGAAGCGATTCGTCCGATACTGACAGACCATTTCCAAGCCGCTCTGTTGGCGCGTATGCAGGTTGTTCCTTATCGTCCGTTGGAAAAAGAGGCATTGGCTCAAATCGTCAGACTGAAGCTGGACAAAATTGCTGACAGACTGTACGAAGCCCATCAAACACGCCTCAGTTACAGCGAAGATTTTGCAGTGCTTCTGGCTGATTCTTGCACTACCGGCGACAGCGGCGCACGCAATATCGACCATTTGCTCAACCGCCAAGTCATGCCTGCCATCGCGCAAAGCTTTTTGCAATGGCAGCAAACCGCAGGGCATATGCCTGAACATGCAAAATTGGAGTTGGGCGAAGATGGTATAGACGTTTTATTTGAATAATGGGAAGAGAATAGGTCGTCTGAAATCATTATGTTGTTCAGACGATCTTCATTAATCTTTCACTTTATTGATAACGCATCTCAATAGCCATTAGAAAGGTCGTCTGAAAAAAAGCTTTTCTTAGTTCAGACGACTTTTTATAGCTAACGTATTATTGAAACCCATTATATAGTGGATTAACTTTAAATCAGGACAAGACGACGAAGCCGTAGACAGTACAGATAGTACGGAACCGATTCACTTGGTGCTTCAG
>CAUSKT010000163.1:0-2611 GCA_963532335.1 uncultured Neisseria sp.
ACGCCCGATTTGACGATGCGCTACTGTCCTATTTTGATTTTAATTGACTATATTTAATCAGAGAGATTTTAAACAACTCGAAATCAAATTTCAGATTAACAAAGGTGTGTATGAGGAAATTTTGGAAGAACTGGATGATGAAAATCTTTTAGCTAAAAAATTATCATTACCTCCCAAAGCAATAGCATTGACCGCACGAAATGATAATAGGGCAATATTTGAAACATATGAAATGAATGGTACAGAAGAAGTTATAGGAATCGAATGCTGTTTATATGCAGATAACAAGGAAACTGACCTAACCCTAGAAGGTAGTTTTCATAAAAAAGATGGCAAATTTATTTTTGTTTATCAGGGTATTCGTGCATAAAGCTCTATATAGAGGGAACCAAGTCATCAATAAACCCCGCAATGACATCTTTACCACAGTCCCGCCCTCTCCTATCTACGCAACACACAAGTTTTTCTGAAAGCGTCCAAAAATATTAGGCAAACGCGATAACGTGGTATAGAATTGAGTACCTACACTAATCAAACGGAATGACCGTTAGGAAACAACCGTATTTTGATTGAAAACTGCCGTCCTTCAGCCTCAAAATTCGCGCAAAAGCAGCTTGCAGGATTTCCGCTTCAAAGACCATCGTTTCAATTCAACATGCCGATTCCAAACCGTCAGACCGCTCCAGACACGGAGGCGTTTGTTTCAGACGACCTCTTTATTATTTACAAGCAGGTACAAGAAAATGACACACTCACCCATCAAACAAACCGTAATTTTACTCAGCGCCGTCTTCTTCTCCGGCGCAGTCCACGCTTCGGGCTACCATTTCGGTACGCAGTCGGTCAATGCGCAAGGCACTGCCAACTCTTCCGGCGCGGAAGCCGCCGATGCATCGACCATCTTCTACAACCCCGCCGGTCTGTCCAAACTCGACAGCAGCCAAGTTTCCGTCAACGCCAACATCGTCCTCCCCAGCATCCACTACGAAGCCGATTCCGCACAATACTATCAAGGCGGCGATGTTTCCGGCTCGAAAAGCGGCAAAATCACCAAAACCACCGTCGCCCCGCACTTCTACGGTGCATACAAAGTCAATGACGATGTGACTTTGGGCTTGGGCGTGTACGTCCCCTTCGGCTCTGCCACCGAATACGAAAAAGATTCCGTACTGCGCCACAACATCAACAAACTGAGCCTCACCAGCATCGACATCGAACCGGTCGTCGCTTGGAAAGCCAATGAAAACCATGCTTTCGGTGCAGGTTTGATCGCCCAATATTCCAAAGCCGAATTGCGCAAATATTCCGACTGGGATGCTTCCGGCTCCATCAGCCAACTCGCCAGCGGCCTTGCCTCACGCGCCGCCGGCCGCCCTGTCTCCGTCAGTGCGCAAGGCAAATCTGACGGACACGCCGAAGTAAAAGGCCACGACTGGGGCTTCGGCTATCAACTCGCTTGGATGTGGGACATCAACGACCGCGCACGGATCGGCGTGAACTACCGCTCCAAAGTAACCCACACCCTCAAAGGCTCGGCAGAATGGGAAGCCGACGGCGCATACGCCCGCCGTGCTTGGGATTTGGGCGCGCTTGCCGCCCGCGGCTACGTTCCGCATGAAAAAGCAAGCGTCAAAATTGTAACCCCCGAATCCTTGTCCGTTCACGGCATGTACAAAGCCACCGACAAATTCAACCTGTTCAGCGATGTAACTTGGACGCGCCACAGCCGCTTCAACAAAGCGGAACTGGTTTTTGAAAACACCAAAAACGTCGTCAACGGCAAATCCGACCGCACCGTCATCACCCCCAACTGGCGCAACACTTACAAAGTCGCGCTCGGCGGTTCTTACCAAGTGACCGACCCGCTGCAACTGCGCGCAGGTATCGCCTTTGACCGCTCGCCCGTCAAAAACGCCGGCTACCGCATGAACAGCCTGCCTGACGGCAACCGCATCTGGTTCTCGCTCGGCGCGAAATACCATATCGGCAAAAACCACGTCCTCGATGCCGCTTACAGCCACATCCACATCAACGACACCCGCTACCACACTGCCCGCGCGACCGGCAGCGATGTGGACAGCAAAGGCGCATCCAGCGCACACTTCAAAAACCACGCCGACATCATCGGCCTGCAATACACTTACAAATTCAAGTAAGCCGTTTGGCGCCGACATCAAAAGGTCGTCTGAAAACCGATATCTAGGTTTTCAGACGACCTTTTGCCATAAATTGACATCAGGAATGCTTCCTTCCGCCTCCCATCGGACGGATACGCAGAATAAGGCCGCCGTCTCAGCCGAATGCAGACAGGATCAATAAAAAACCTCCTCATTTGGAAGACTCGGGATAGGCGCTTGATTTATCAAATTATAGTGGATTAAATTTAAACCAGTACGGCGTTGCCTCGCCTTGCCGTACTATCTGTACTGTCTGCGGCTTCGTCGCCTTGTCCTGATTTAAATTTAATCCACTATAATAATTATGACGAACTTTTTACCCCGGCCCCTACCTTAAGAAGTAAAGCAGTCCAATTATGCGAACTGTCCGCCATAAACGATATAGTCAATTAAAATCAAAATAGGACAGTAGCGCATCGTCAAATCGGGCGTAA
>CAUSKT010000164.1:0-2528 GCA_963532335.1 uncultured Neisseria sp.
AAGTGAATCGGTTCCGTACTATCTGTACTATCTGCGGCTTCGTCGCCTTGTCCTGATTTAAATTTAATCCACTATACAAACCCCGATGGGCAACATTCATGGTCAAGTGTTTTTAGGATGCGGTTTTTCCGTTTTGCCGTTCACTTTCTTTTTGGGCAGGATAAAGTGCATTTTCAAACCATTCGGCTTGATGTTTTCAGCCATGATTTTGCCGTTGTGCTGCTCCATGATGTGCTGGGTCAGGGCAAGGCCTAAGCCGGTACCGGGCTTGCTGGTGCTGGAGTCGGCACGGTAAAAGGCGGTGAAAATGTGCGGCAGTTGCATTTCGTCCACGCCGGGACCGTTGTCGGTAACGTCCACAATCCAATGCTTGCTGTCTTGTCCGATATTGACGCGGATGGTGCTGCCTTCGGGGCTGTAATTGATGGCGTTGCGGATAACGTTGTCAAACGCGCGGTACAAATAGCCTTCGTTGGCGCAGACCGTGGCATTTTCGGGGATTCTGGGTTCGACCGAAAGGGTAACGGTTTGTTTGTTCTTCTGGGCGATGCTTTGGTTGTCTTCCACGATGTTCTTCAGGAAGGGGACGAGCTTCAGGCTTTCTTTTTCCAGCGGGATGTTGGACGTTTCCAAACGGGAAAGCGTCAGCAATTCGCCAACCAAGGTATCCATGCGGGTCAATTCGCCTTCCAGTCTTTTCAGATATTGTTCTTGCTTTTGCGGCTGCGCCTGAATCAGTCCGACAATCGCCTGCATACGCGCCAAGGGCGAGCGCATTTCGTGGGAGACGTGGTGCAGCAGGTGGCGTTCTTTGGCAACGAGTTTTTCCAGTTTTTCCGCCATTTTGTCGAACTGGATGGCAAGGTGGGACAATTCGTCGTCGCGGTCGTCCACTTGCTGCGAAATACGGGTTTCAAGTTCGCCGTTTGCCACCCTGTCCATACCGCTGCCCAAGATTTTGATGGGCTTGGTAATGTTGCTGGCGAGGATATACGCCATCAGCAGACCGACGACGATGATGAAGGAGAGGATGATGAATTCGTGCCAAATCGGGGCGAGCGGCAGACCAGGGATAAAGAGCGGGCTGGGCAGACGTTGCGCCTGATGGCTGTCCCAGCCTTTGATAAAGAAGAGGTATTCTTCGCCGAAACGGTCGTATTCGATGTGCGCCAAATCGGAATTGGGATTATTGATGGCAAACACGCGGGCGCGTTCGATGGTGTGGTTGTCGATGTTGCGGTCGAGGATGTCTTTTTTCTCGTCGCCCAAAATGACGTAAACGGAATTGGAAACGGGGCTGTCTTCCCATTCCGCCAAAATTTCGCGCGCACCGCTGTCCCCGCGCGCCCTAAAGGCGGAGAGGATGCTGTTCATCAAAGTGGTTTCGATGGTGCGGCGTTGGTTGAATTGGTTTTCGGCGAGGGTATTTTGCACCAGCCAAAAAGAAAAACTCGCCACAAAGATTGCGCAGACGATGACTGCGCAAAATGTGGCGAAGATGCGTTGAAACAGTTTCATTGATCTGTTTTATCTTTAGTTTTTAACAAACAGGTAGCCCAAGCCCCGTACGGTCTGAATCAGCGAGGCATCGCCCAGTTTGTGGCGGATGCTGGAGATGTGGACGTCGATGCTGCGGTCGAATTTTGCCAGTTTGCGGTCAAGCGCTTCGATGGACAAAGTTTCTTTGCTGACAACTTGTCCGGCATGGCGCATCAGGACTTCGAGCAGGTTGAACTCGGTGCTGGTCAGCTCAAGCGGAGTGTCTTTGATGGTCGCCTGACGTTTGGCAGGGTACAGGACGACATCACTGACGGAAATGCTGTTTGGCGCGTTGTTCGGCTCGCCGCTTTGTTGGGCGCGGCGCAGGATGGCATTGATGCGTGCCAACAGTTCGCGCGGGGTGCAAGGTTTCGGAACATAGTCGTCCGCACCCATTTCCAATCCAATGATGCGGTCGATGTCGTCGCCTTTTGCGGTCAGCATGATGATGGGAACGGTGCTTTGGGAGCGGACGTTTTTCAATACGTCCAAGCCGTTCATTTTCGGCATCATGGAGTCTAATACGACGACATCGTACTGACCGGTCAGGATTTCGTGTACACCGGCTTCGCCGTCCGGAACGCTGTGGACATTCAATCCTTCGGCGGTAAGGTATTCGGTGAGCAATTCAGTCAGCAAAGCGTCGTCATCTACGAGTAATACGCGACTCATGGGATTTCCTTTTCGTGATTGTATGCGCTGCGCAAACCCGAAATAAACGGGTGCGGCGGATAGTGATGGCTAATCTTAACACGCATTTTGAGTTTTTTGATAGCTTGTTTTCCTATGCTTTTGCGCTTTTTTGCATTGCAGGGACGCTGTCTTTACATTTTCAGACGACCCCTGTACCAAATCCCCAAAATATACGCCGGATACGCGCCAAACGGGCGGCAAAATGATGCCGGTAAAGGCTGCGTTCGAGAAAGAACGGAGGGATTCTATAGTGGATTAACTTTAAACCAGTACGGCGTTGCCTCGCCTTGCCGTAC